>CAIKNE010000062.1 GCA_903828695.1 uncultured Burkholderiales bacterium
GAGATGGTGATGCCAGGGGACAACGTATCTATAACAGTTAAGTTGATCAACCCGATTGCGATGGAAGAAGGCCTGAGATTTGCGATCCGTGAGGGTGGTAAGACTGTGGGTGCGGGCGTTGTTGCAAAAGTTCTGGCTTAAGAGTCGAGACGTTAGAAGATGTAGGGGCGTAGCTCAATTGGCAGAGTGTCGGTCTCCAAAACCGAAGGTTGGGGGTTCGATGCCCTCCGCCCCTGCCACCTAAGTTAGAGATAACTTTGGTGTCTATCCAAGGCCCGCCTTAATCGGCGGGCTTCGGTGTCTTAAAAGATCGATTAAATAACAGGATTAAATGCCGTCTATGGCTAGTGCAAATATTGAAACAGTGAACCAAACGACTGATGTGGTTAAGACCGCTTTAGCTGTTTTGCTGACCCTACTCTCTGTAGTTGCCTTTTACTATTTGGGCGATCAAGGCGGGTTGGTGCAGTGGGCGAGTTTGTTGGGCGGACTGCTTTTGGCGGTCATCGTCTTTTTAACTTCAATTCATGGCAAGCAATTAATTGCATTTGGTAAAGACGCGACCCGTGAGGTTCAAAAAGTAGTTTGGCCTACGCGTAAAGAGGCGACACAAATGACGATCTATGTGTTCGCATTTGTGGCCATCATGGCTACGTTTTTGTGGTTTACAGATAAAACACTTGAGTGGGTTATCTATGATCTCATTTTGGGATGGAAGAAATAATGACCGAACAAGTTGAACAATCAGTTATTTCTGCCGAGCCAGCGCATCCGGATATGCGTTGGTACGTTGTGCACGCTTATTCCGGTATGGAAAAAGCGGTAGAGCGCAACATCATTGAGCGCATCAACCGTGAGGGTATGCAGTCAAAATTTGGACGTATCTTAGTCCCCACAGAAGAGGTGGTGGAGATGAAGAACGGTCAGCGAAAAACAACGGAGCGCCGTTTTTTCCCTGGATATGTGTTGGTTGAGATGATCATGGATGATCTCAGTTGGCATTTGGTTAAGCACACCAGTAAGGTCACAGGATTTGTGGGTGGCGCTAAGAACCGCCCTGCCCCTATATCCCAAGCTGATGTGCTGAAGATCGTTGGACAGATGCAAGAAGGTACAGATAAGCCGCGTCATAAAGTTGAATTCATGGTGGGTGAATTTGTTCGCGTCAAAGAAGGTCCATTTACAGACTTTAACGGGTCTGTTGAAGAGGTTAACTATGAGAAGAATAAGTTGCGTGTTTCTGTAACTATTTTTGGGCGCTCTACGCCTGTAGAGCTTGAATTTAGTCAAGTTGAGAAAACCTAAGATTTCTTAAAAGACAGATTAACTGAAGAATTCTGCCGCTTTTTAAGGACTCGGTGGCAGTAGAGAAGAGAGAAGAGTCCACAACCCCGGGGAGCTCTAAACAAGCGTTTGCACCCGTAAGGAGAAACAAATGGCGAAAAAAATCGTCGGCTACGTAAAGCTACAAGTGCCTGCTGGTAAGGCAAATCCTTCCCCACCAATTGGTCCAGCATTGGGTCAACGCGGCTTAAACATCATGGAGTTCTGTAAAGCATTTAATGCTCAGACTCAGGGCGTAGAACCAGGTCTACCACTGCCAGTGGTGATTACTGCATTTGCAGATAAATCGTTCACATTTATTATCAAGACTGCACCTGCGACAACTTTGATCAAAAAAGCGATCAAGTTAGACAAGGGATCCGCCAAACCACATGCCGATAAAGTTGGCAAGATCACAAGAGCGCAACTCGAAGAAATTGCAAAAACAAAAATGAAAGACATGACTGCCGCCGATTTAGATGCGGCTGTTCGTACCATTGCGGGCTCTGCTCGGTCAATGGGCGTGAATGTGGAGGGCGTATAAATGACTAAACTCACTAAAAAACAAAAAGCCGTAGAAGGCAAAGTTGACTCCAACAAACTTTACCCTTTAGCGGACGCGTTGGCGATCGTTAAAGAGTGCGCAACAGCAAAGTTTGACGAATCCATTGACGTTTCTGTTCAGCTTGGCATCGATGCCAAGAAGTCAGACCAAGTGGTTCGCGGTGCTGTTGTATTGCCAAACGGGACAGGTAAAACTGCTCGTGTTGCTGTGTTTGCTCAGGGTGCAAAAGCTGAAGAGGCGAAGGCCGCAGGTGCAGACGTAGTGGGTATGGACGATTTGGCTGCTCGCGTCAAAGCGGGAGACATGCCGTTTGACGTGGTGATCGCAGCTCCAGACGCTATGCGTGTTGTCGGAACACTTGGTCAGATCTTGGGCCCACGCGGCTTGATGCCTAATCCTAAAGTTGGAACCGTTACACCTGATGTGGCAACAGCAGTTAAAAATGCTAAAGCCGGTCAAGTTCAGTTCCGCGTAGACAAAGCCGGAATCGTGCACGCAACTATTGGACGTCGCTCATTTGAGTCACCCAAGTTGCTAGGCAATTTAGTGGCTTTGGTTGAGGCTTTAAACAAAGCTAAGCCAGCAACAAGCAAGGGCGTGTATTTGCGTAAAGTTGCGCTCTCTTCCACGATGGGCGTTGGCGTCAGAGTTGACACACAAACACTCAGTGCCTAATTGTTTAGGTACCAGTTGTTTCTTAGAATTTTTGGATAGTTGAGAGATTTTGGGTGAGCACTTAGGTGCTTGTTCAATGAGGTGGGCCGCAGGAGAAGAAGCTTCTTTGAAGGCGGGCCATCCAAGACCGTTGGCGTACGAATCTGTTTCTTTGAGATGGGCGGCGTACTTAATCAGCACTTAGCCAACGCAGATGGCGATCCCACTGTACGGAATTTTCCTAACAGTTAAGGTCGCTGAAAAGCAAGCGTGTCCAGATGCATTGAAAAATGCAAATGGGCATATTTTAAGGAGTAGACCTTGAGTCTGAATCGCAGTGAAAAAGAGGCCGTCATTCATGAAGTGACAGGTATCGCCGCACAAGCGCAAACGCTAGTGATGGCAGAGTACCGCGGCATCACGGTAGCTGACATGATCAAACTACGCTCCGACGCGCGCAGCAAGGGCGTTACGCTAAGTGTTTTAAAGAACACTTTGGCTAGACGTGCTGTAGCCGGTGGGCCGTTTGAAGTTGTGGCTGACCAGATGACTGGACCGCTCATTTATGGGTTTTCCAATGATGCAATTTCTGCCGCTAAGGTAGTTGCTGACTTTTCTAAAACAAATGATAAGTTGGTGATTCGTGCGGGTGCCATTGCAGGCAAAGCTTTAGATGTAGCCGGTGTTAAGCAACTTGCTAATATTCCTTCTAAGGAAGTATTGTTGGCCCAGTTGTGTGGTTTGTTGATGTCGCCAATCTCTCGTACCGCAGTGGTATTGGGTGCTTTGGCAGCTAAAAAAGGTGAGGCAGCAGCTTGAGCGCATAAAGCCTCAGGTTGTGTCAATGTTTAACGGCTGCCTCAGTGGCGGTCAATTTAAGATTAGGAAAACAAATGTCATTTGATAAAGACGCATTTTTAACAGCACTCGATAGCATGACTGTTATGGACCTCAATGAGCTCGTTAAAGCCATTGAAGAAAAGTTTGGCGTAAGCGCTGCTGCTATGGCTGCTCCTGCAGCCGGTGGTGGTGGCGGTGCCGCTGCAGCTGCTGAAGAGCAAACAGAGTTCACGGTTAACTTGACAGATGTCGGCGCAAATAAAGTGTCCGTCATTAAAGCAGTTCGTGAGATCACAGGACTTGGTTTGAAAGAAGCTAAAGACTTGGTTGATGCTGCACCGAAGCCAGTCAAAGAAGGCGTTGCTAAGGCAGACGCTGAAGCGGCTAAGAAGAAGCTTGAAGAGGCGGGTGCAAAAGCAGAGATCAAGTAATCTTTGTTTAGCCCAGGGGCTGCGGCACTCTAAAAGAGGCCGCGCCCTTTTCCGCTTGTAAGAGTGCA
Organism: uncultured Burkholderiales bacterium; assembly: GCA_903828695.1. GTDB lineage: Bacteria > Pseudomonadota > Gammaproteobacteria > Burkholderiales > Burkholderiaceae_C > Limnohabitans. The sequence goes on from CAIKNE010000062.1 coordinate 3,882, forward strand.
CTCGAAAGAGGATAGAAGTTTCCTTTTTCGAGTGTCTTCTGATCAGACTGCAGAAGAACCTTGGTTCGGGTTGCGTGCAATGCGCAATCGTCCGCCAAAGCTGGTAGAGGCCAGCGACCAAGCGGTGAGTTTAGGTAAGTGGTTTACTTAAATTCTCATTCAGTCCCCGAGAGAAATAAATCCGGAGATCTCATGGCATATACATACACCGAACGCAAACGCATCCGCAAGAGTTTCGGAAATCGTGACAGCGTATTAGAAATACCTTATTTGTTACAAATGCAAAAAGATGCTTACACAGCATTTTTGCAAGCAGATGTTGCTCCCAAGAAACGGAGTAACGAGGGATTGCAAGCTGCATTTGAAGCGGCATTCCCAATCGTCTCACACAATAATTTTGTGGAGATGAAATTTTTAGAATATAACTTGGCAAAACCTGCATTTGATGTTCGTGAATGCCAAACCCGTGGCCTTACATTTTCATCTGCAGTAAGAGCTAGAGTACAACTGATCATTTATGACCGTGAATCCTCCAGTGCGCAGTCTAAGGTAGTGCGTGAAGTAAAAGAGCAAGAAGTCTACATGGGCGAAGTGCCCTTGATGACAGACAAAGGCTCTTTCATCATCAACGGTACGGAGCGTGTGATCGTTTCTCAATTGCACCGCTCACCGGGTGTATTCTTTGAGCACGACAAGGGAAAAACCCATAGCTCTGGCAAGTTGCTGTTTTCAGCAAGGATCATTCCTTACCGCGGTTCGTGGTTAGATTTTGAATTTGACCCTAAAGATATTCTGTATTTCCGAGTGGATCGCCGTCGTAAGATGCCAGTTACCATTTTGCTAAAAGCAATTGGTTTGAACCCAGAAACTATTTTGGCCAACTTCTTTGTGAATGACACATTCCGCTTGATGGATAGTGGTGCGCAGATGGAATTTGTGGCTGAGCGTTTGAGGGGTGAGGTAGCTCGATTTGATATTACCGATAAAGCTGGCAAGGTCATTGTTCCCAAAGACAAGCGCATTACTGCTAGACACACGAGAGAGTTTGAACAATCAGGAACAACGCATATTAGCGTTCCTGAAGACTTCCTAGTCGGTCGCGTAATCGCCAGAGACATTATGGCCAATGATGACACGGGCGAGATTGTAGTAAAAGCCAATGAAGAATTGACAGAAGCAATGCTGAAGAAGCTTCGCGAAGCCAATGTGCAAGACATTCAGTGTATTTACACAAACGAATTAGACCAAGGCGCTTACATATCGCAAACTCTGCGTATTGACGAGACAACGGATGAGTTCGCAGCCAGAGTAGCCATCTACAGAATGATGCGCCCTGGTGAGCCGCCCACAGAAGATGCGGTTCAAGCGCTCTTCCAACGTTTGTTCTATAACAACGACACTTATGACCTCTCAAGAGTTGGTCGTATGAAATTTAACGCACGCGTTGGGCGCCCTGACAGTACAGGCCCGATGGTTCTGACCAATGAAGATATTTTGGCTGTCGTCAAAATACTGGTTGATCTCAGAAATGGCAATGGCGAAGTTGATGATATCGATCACTTGGGTAATCGCCGTGTACGCTGCGTAGGTGAGCTTGCTGAGAACCAATACCGTACAGGTTTGGCCAGAATTGAGAAAGCTGTGAAAGAGCGTTTGGGCCAAGCAGAGCAAGAGCCTTTGATGCCTCACGACTTGATCAACTCTAAGCCAATTTCAGCAGCGCTGAAAGAGTTCTTTGGAGCTTCACAATTGTCACAGTTTATGGATCAAACCAATCCGTTGTCTGAGATCACTCACAAGCGTCGAGTATCAGCGTTAGGCCCAGGTGGTTTAACGCGTGAGCGTGCAGGCTTTGAGGTGCGTGATGTGCACGTTACCCACTACGGTCGTGTATGTCCAATTGAAACCCCCGAAGGTCCAAACATCGGCTTGATCAATTCGCTCGCGTTGTACGCGCGTTTGAATGATTATGGATTTATTGAGACACCTTACCGCCGCGTAAGCGATGCTAAAGTAACAAACCAAATCGATTATTTGTCAGCAATCGAAGAGAGTAAGTACGTTATTGCTCAGGCAAACGCAACGCTTGACAAGGACGGCCGATTAACAGGTGACTTGGTTTCTGCGCGTGAAAAGGGTGAATCCATTCTTTGCTCTGCAGAGCGTATTCAGTACATGGATGTGTCCCCAGCTCAGATCGTCTCAGTTGCTGCTTCTTTGGTGCCTTTCTTAGAGCACGATGATGCTAATCGTGCGTTGATGGGTGCGAACATGCAGCGTCAAGCTGTACCAGTACTGCGTCCCGAAAAAGCTTTTGTAGGTACAGGCATAGAGCGTGTGGCTGCAATTGACTCGGGAACCGTAGTTACGGCAACCCGCGGAGGAATGGTTGATTATGTCGATGCAACGCGCATCGTGGTTCGTGTCAATGACAACGAGACACAGCCAGGAGAGGTTGGCGTAGATATTTACAACTTGATCAAATATCAACGTTCTAATCAAAACACGAACATCCATCAAAGACCTATCGTTAAAAGGGGCGATAAGTTAGCGAAGGGTGACGTGGTTGCTGACGGAGCCTCTACAGACATTGGTGAATTGGCCTTAGGTCAAAACATGCTTGTTGCATTTATGCCTTGGAACGGCTATAACTTTGAAGATTCAATATTGATCTCTGAGCGTGTAGTGGCAGAGGATCGTTACACATCAATTCATATTGAAGAGTTGGTTGTGATGGCGCGTGATACTAAGTTGGGTGCCGAGGAGATTTCTCGCGACATTCCAAACTTGGCTGAAACACAGTTGAACCGTTTAGACGATTCAGGCATCATTTTTGTTGGCGCTGAAGTGCAACCAGGTGACGTATTGGTTGGTAAAGTTACGCCAAAGGGCGAGACAACACTGACTCCAGAAGAGAAGCTGTTGCGTGCGATTTTCGGCGAGAAAGCAAGCGATGTAAAAGACACTTCACTGCGCGTTGATCAAGGTTCACAAGGAACTGTGATTGATGTTCAGGTCTTTACGCGTGAAGGAATTGTGCGTGACAAGCGAGCCCAACAAATTATTGACGACGAACTCAAACGCTTCCGTTTGGATTTGAATGATCAGTTGCGAATTGTTGAAGCCGATGCGTTTAGCCGTATCGAAAAACTTCTAAACGGCAAAGTTGCAAACGGTGGTCCTAACAAGTTGGCAAAGGGAAGCAAAATTGATGCGGCCTACCTGGCAAGCGTTGAGAAGTTCCACTGGTTTGATATTCGTCCCCAAGACGAGGATATTGCATCTCAGTTAGAGAGTATCAAAAATGCACTCGCGCAAACGCGTCACAGCTTTGACTTGGCGTTTGAAGAGAAGCGTAAGAAATTAACCCAAGGTGATGAGTTGCCAGCGGGCGTCCTAAAGATGGTCAAAGTTTATTTGGCTGTCAAACGTCGCTTGCAACCTGGTGACAAAATGGCTGGTCGGCACGGAAACAAAGGCGTGGTCTCCAAGATTGTTCCGGTTGAAGATATGCCTTACATGAAGGACGGCACGCCAGTTGATATTGTGTTGAATCCACTTGGGGTTCCTTCACGTATGAACGTGGGTCAGGTTCTGGAGGTTCATTTAGGCTGGGCAGCAAAGGGTATTGGTCAACGCATTGGCAACATGTTGCAAGACCAGGCCAAGACCGCTGAGCTACGCACATTTATGGACACCCTGTACAACAGTTCTGGACACATTGAAGAGCTCAACAAACTGAGTGATGCTGATGTGGTTGAGATGGCTCAAAACTTGACACTGGGCATTCCTTTTGCAACGCCGGTATTTGACGGCGCGTCAGAAGAAGAAATCCGCGCCATGTTGAAACTGGCCTACCCAGAAGATGTGATGCTCACAAAGGGTCTAACAGCTACGCGCACTCAAGCGCAACTCTTTGACGGTCGCACTGGTGACGCGTTTGAGCGACCTGTAACGGTTGGTTACATGCACGTATTGAAGTTACACCACTTGGTTGATGACAAGATGCATGCGCGTTCAACTGGACCATACAGCTTAGTTACTCAGCAGCCACTCGGAGGTAAAGCACAGTTTGGTGGTCAGCGCTTTGGTGAGATGGAGGTGTGGGCACTTGAGGCTTACGGTGCGTCTTACACGCTGCAAGAGATGTTGACTGTTAAATCGGATGACGTTCAAGGACGTACTAAGGTTTATGAAAATATCGTTAAAGGAGAGCATGCGATTGAGGCTGGAATGCCAGAGTCGTTTAATGTGCTCGTGAAGGAAATTCGTTCGCTAGGTATTGATATTGAGTTGGAGCGTTCTTAAACCGAATTGCTGAGCACCGCACCTAGGTCTAACTCGGTTTGAGTTGGATCTAGGTGCGGGTTCTCCTCTGATACAGAAATGGAAAAAATCTTATGAAATCATTACTTGACCTATTTAAGCAGTTCACACCAGATGAGCATTCTGATGCCATCAAAATTGGACTTGCCTCACCTGAGAAAATTCGTTCTTGGTCATTTGGCGAAGTTAAAAAGCCAGAGACTATTAACTACAGAACCTTCAAGCCTGAGCGTGACGGTTTGTTTTGCGCAAAAATCTTTGGCCCTATCAAGGACTATGAATGCTTGTGCGGTAAATACAAGCGATTGAAGCATCGCGGAGTCATCTGCGAGAAGTGCGGCGTAGAAGTTACGCAAACCAAAGTTCGTCGTGACCGTATGGGCCACATCGACTTGGCAGCGCCTTGCGCGCACATTTGGTTCTTAAAGTCTTTGCCAAGCCGTTTGGGCTTGGTTTTAGATATGACTTTAAGAGATATTGAGCGCGTACTTTATTTTGAAGCGTATGTTGTGGTTGATCCTGGCATGACTTCGCTGAAGAAATTCGCCATCATGACAGAAGATGATTATGATGAAAAAATCAAAGAGTACGGGGACGAATTTGTGGCAAAGATGGGCGCAGAAGGTGTCCGCGATTTGCTAGAGAGTATTGAACTAGATTCAGAAATCGAACGTCTAAGGGGCGATTTAACGGGCTCTGAAGTGAAAGTTAAGAAGAACTCAAAGCGTTTGAAGGTTCTCGAAGCTTTTAAGAAATCTGGTATCAAGCCAGAGTGGATGGTTCTGTCGGTGCTACCAGTGTTGCCACCTGACCTTCGTCCATTAGTACCGCTAGACGGTGGTCGTTTTGCCACATCTGACTTGAACGATTTATACCGTCGCGTGATTAACCGTAACAGCCGTTTGCGTAGGCTCTTAGAACTGAACGCGCCTGAGATCATTGCTCGTAATGAAAAGCGTATGTTGCAAGAGGCGGTTGATTCATTGCTAGATAACGGTCGTCGTGGTAAGGCAATGACAGGCGCCAACAAGCGTGCTCTGAAATCTTTGGCAGACATGATCAAAGGTAAGAGTGGTCGTTTCCGTCAAAACTTATTGGGTAAGCGCGTAGATTACTCGGGACGTTCTGTGATTACGGTTGGACCGACACTGAAGTTGCATCAGTGCGGTTTGCCAAAATTGATGGCTTTAGAGCTCTTTAAGCCTTTCATCTTCTCCCGCTTGGAAGCCATGGGAATCGCAACAACGATCAAGGCTGCTAAGAAAGAGGTTGAAACGGGTACCGCTGTTGTTTGGGATATATTGGAGGAAGTTATTAAAGAGCACCCAGTGCTCTTAAACCGCGCTCCAACACTGCACCGTTTAGGTATTCAAGCGTTTGAGCCTATTTTGATTGAAGGTAAGGCCATTCAGTTGCACCCCTTGGTTTGTTCAGCCTTTAACGCCGACTTTGACGGTGACCAAATGGCTGTGCACATTCCGTTGTCTGTTGAGGCGCAAATGGAAGCTCGCACATTGATGCTTTCTTCCAATAACGTATTGTTCCCTGCGAACGGTGAACCCTCAATTGTTCCGTCTCAAGACGTTGTGCTTGGCCTTTACTACACGACACGCGAGCGTATCAACGGCAAAGGCGAGGGCATGATCTTCGCTGACATTCCAGAGATTGAGCGTGCATTGCAAGCAGGCGTTGTTGAGTTGACTGCAAAGATCAATGTTAGGCTTGTGGAGTGGACCAAGGACAAAGAGACGGGTGAGTTTGTCTCGCACGCCTCTGTGGTTGAGACCACTGCTGGACGCGCATTGCTCTCAGAGATATTGCCAAAGGGTTTGCCGTTTAGCAACCTGAATAAAGCGCTCAAGAAGAAAGAGATTTCCAAACTGATCAATACTTCTTTCCGTAAATGCGGGTTGAAAGAGACAGTGGTGTTTGCTGACAAGCTTTTGCAAAACGGTTTCCGTTTAGCGACCCGTGCTGGTATCTCCATCGCAATTGATGATATGTTGGTGCCACATGAGAAGCATCAAATCATTGAGGACGCGGAGAAGGAAGTTAAGGACATCGAGCAGCAGTACGTATCCGGCTTAGTAACGTCTGGTGAGCGCTACAACAAAGTGGTGGATATTTGGGGCAAGGCAGGTGACGCAGTCTCCAAGGTGATGATGGATCAGCTTCGTAAAGAAAAGACGATCGATCGTCATAACAACGAAGTTGAGCAAGAATCCTTTAACTCCATTTACATGATGGCCGACTCAGGTGCGCGTGGTTCTGCGGCTCAAATTAGACAGTTGGCTGGTATGCGTGGATTAATGGCTAAGCCTGATGGCTCGATCATTGAAACCCCAATCACTGCAAACTTCCGCGAAGGTTTGAACGTTCTTCAGTACTTTATTTCTACGCACGGCGCGCGTAAAGGCTTGGCCGATACAGCGCTTAAGACTGCCAACTCAGGTTACTTAACGCGTCGTCTCGTGGACGTGACACAAGATTTGGTTGTCACCGAGGTCGATTGCGGCACTCACAACGGACAACTCATGAGAGCCATCGTAGAGGGTGGTGAGGTGATTGAGTCATTGCGCGACCGAGTGCTTGGGCGTACGGCAGTGGAAGATGTTCTGAATCCTGAAACACGCAGCGTTATTGTTGCAACAGGCGAGATGCTTGATGAAGACAATATCGATCTCATCGAATCTTTGGGTGTCGATGAGGTTAAAGTTCGTACAGCACTCAACTGCGAAACACGTTTTGGACTTTGCGCTAAATGTTATGGCCGAGATTTGGGTCGTGGTGGTTTGATCAACGTCGGAGAGGCAGTCGGCGTGATTGCAGCGCAATCGATTGGTGAGCCTGGCACACAGCTTACGATGCGTACATTCCACATTGGTGGTGCTGCATCGCGTGCAGCCATTGCGTCCAGCGTAGAGGCTAAATCGAACGGTACGATCGGCTTTAACGCCACCATGCGTTATGTCACCAACAGCAAGAAAGAGTTGGTTGTAATCTCTCGTTCAGGTGAGGTGATCATTCATGATGACAACGGTCGTGAGCGTGAGCGTCACAAGGTGCCTTACGGTGCAATTTTGTCGGTCAAAGCCGACCAAAGCATCAAGGCCGGTGCAATATTGGCTAACTGGGACCCATTGACGCGTCCCGTTATCACTGAGTTTGCTGGTCAAGTACAGTTTGAAAATGTTGAAGAAGGCTTGACTGTTGCTAAGCAGCTGGACGAAGTGACGGGCTTATCGACCTTGGTGGTTATCGATCCTAAACGCCGCGGTTCAACGAAGAGTGTTCGACCACAGGTTAAGTTGATTGACGCTTCAGGCAAGGAAGTCAAAATCCCAGGAACAGATCATTCTGTAACGATTGGCTTCCAAGTTGGCGCTTTGATCCAAGTTCGCGATGGACAGGATGTAGGTCCGGGCGAGGTGTTGGCGCGTATTCCAATTGAAGGTCAAAAGACGCGAGATATTACTGGGGGTCTACCGCGTGTTGCTGAACTCTTTGAAGCAAGAACACCTAAAGACAAAGGTATCTTGGCTGAGATCACAGGGACAGTCTCCTTTGGTAAGGAAACCAAAGGTAAGGTTCGCCTGCAGATTACGGACCCAGACGGCGGTGTTCACGAGGAACTCGTTCCCAAAGAGAAAAACATTGTTGTGCACGAAGGTCAGGTTGTCAACAAAGGCGAAAGCATTGTCGACGGACCCGCCGATCCGCAAGATATTTTGCGCTTACTTGGAATGGAAGAGCTGGCGCGTTACATCGTTGACGAAGTCCAAGACGTCTACCGTTTGCAGGGCGTGAAGATCAACGACAAGCACATTGAAGTGATTGTTCGTCAAATGTTAAGACGTGTTGTTGTAGAGAACCAAGGCGACGCAAACTACATTAACGGTGAACAAGTTGAGCGCTCTGAGATACTCAATATCAATGAAGCGTTACTTGCTGAAGGCAAAATGCCTGCTACCTACAGCAACTTGTTGTTGGGTATTACAAAGGCATCATTGTCTACAGACAGTTTCATCAGTGCAGCATCATTCCAAGAAACAACTCGCGTATTGACAGAGGCTGCCATCATGGGCAAACGCGACGAGTTGCGTGGACTGAAAGAGAATGTTATCGTCGGCCGATTGATCCCCGCTGGCTCTGGTATGGCATACCACCAAGCTCGCAAGGTGAAGGACGCTATGGACGAGGCAGAGCGCAGAGCGATCTCCGATGCAGAGGCTGCAGAGTTGGCTGAGGCGACTGCTGAGCCAGGTGAAGGACATGAGGCTACTCACGCGGAGTCTAGCAGCCAAGAGGGTGCTGCATCCGAGTAAAGCGCAAGTCACTCCGTCTTAGCTGAAATTGGGGTGGGTGGACAACCTCTCCAAAATTAGAAAAGGGTAGCCTAAAGTTGATAAACTGGTGGCCGCCCTTTTCTTTCTGTGCCGAACAACTCGAGCGTAACGATTAAGGGTAGTGCAAGCTAATCTTTCAAAGGATTGTTCATGCTAATTGATGCATGGTGGTTTTGGTGCTGTTTAGCCGTATTGGTTTTTTGGTCACTCGGTGCGTACAACAGATTGGTTCGATTGCGAAATCAAATTATTCAACAGTATTTTGCATTAGAGGCCGTACTCTTTAAGTACCAAGACCTTGTTCAAGAGGCCATCACCAGTGCCGCTACGGCAACCAACGGATGGAGGGCCAGCGTAGCGCCTGAGTTGGGCGCCAGTCTTTGGACTCGACTTCAGGTGTGTGCTAACCACGCTGCAATGGCGATGGCTCGGATGCATGAGCACCCTTTGTTGCCTAAATCTGCAGATGAGTTGGTGGAGACTAGCGAAGAACTCGAGAGCGCTTGGTTGGCTTTGGTTCATCCAGACGTTTATTATTTGTCAGTTCCAGAAGAACTGAAGAAAAACTGGAGCGATATTGACGTATTGCTTCAGCCCGAGCTAGAGAAATTCAACACAGTTAGTAACGAATACAACCTAGCAATTGCGATGTTTCCTGCGGTGTTGATAGCCAAATTATTAAAATTTAAACCGGCAAGAACTTTAACTTAATCCCAACCTATAACTCTTTAAGCACCATTAATGACGAAGCCTCAATCCCTACCATTGTGGCAACAGTTACAGGCAACACAGGCCTGTTTGCAAGATGTAACCCAAGGCGCCTCAACAGGCCAAGTTTTAAGTTTAGTCGACCCCGACATGCGCGCGGGGGTACAGTCCCTTTTATTTCACACTCTACGCCGCTTAGGTACAGCAAGAGCGCTACTCAAGAAGTTGGCCAATAAAGCGCCAAAGGAGCCAGCCAATTCTTTGTTGTGCGTGAGTTTGGCTCTTGCTAGCTCTGTGGATCGACCTATGTACTCTGAGTTTACGCTCGTCAGTCAGGCTGTTGAGGCTGCCAAGCGAGACGTGCTCATGAAGGCGCAGGCTCCATTTATCAATGCGTGTTTGAGGCGTTTTTTTAGAGAGCGAGATGCTTTAATTCGCGAGGTACAAGACCAACCGGAGGCACTCTGGAACTATCCATCTTGGTGGATCCGCAGAGTGCGCGAGCAGTATCCAAAGAATTGGGAAAGAATTCTTGAGGTTGGCAATTTAGCGCCTCCGTTGACCTTAAGGGTCAACTTGTCCCGAACAAGCCGCGCAGAGTTGGCTAAGTCTTGGACAGAAAAAGGTTTAGCGTTTACGGAGCAAGGTGAGCAGGGGTTGGTGCTCAGTCACCCGCTTCCTGTCCATGATATTCCCGGATTTGATGCGGGACTGTGTTCAGTTCAAGATGCCGGCGCGCAACTCGCTGCCCAGATTTTGGTTAAAGCACTTCAGGCCAGTGGGCTGGAAAAAACAGATCCACCAGCTTCAGCCGTTACAGGGCGGGGATCTTTGGACGGCACCTCAGGAGCGGGCCCCAAACGCCTGAAGGTACTTGATGCTTGTGCAGCACCCGGGGGAAAGACCACGCATTTATTGGAGTACCCAGGTCTGGAGGTAACGGCCTTGGAGGTGGACGAGGCTCGGTGTGAAAAAGTCCGCGAGAGTTGTGAGCGCTTAGGGGTGCAGGCAGATGTGGTCTGTGCAGACGCTTCCGATCTCAGTGCTTGGTGGAACAAGGAGCCTTTTGACGCCGTGCTCTTGGACGCTCCGTGTACAGCTTCTGGTATTGTCAGGCGACACCCCGATATCCGCTGGCTCAGGCGAGAAAGTGACATCGCGCAGCTGGGGTTGATGCAACAGCGACTACTCGCCAAGAGTTGGGAGGTTCTTGCAAGGGGTGGGTATTTACTATACTGCACTTGCTCAATTTTTAGGCAGGAGGGGGAGCTTCAGATCCAAGCGTTTCTTACGCGCAACACAGATGCTGTAATCTGCACTCAACCCGGGCATTTGCTACCAACCGCGGGTGGAAAAGGCTCATTGGTGACGGACAATGAGTTGAATGATCATGACGGATTTTTCTACGCCCTATTGCAAAAGAAATAGTCCCCAGTTTTTGGACCTGAGTCGCGCACCTTACTGGTTATTGCGCGTCTTGGTTCTGGTGCTAGGGCTGGTTGTGCACGCGCTAAGTCATGCCCAGCAAACTTTACAGACCGGGGACTTTGGTGTCCGTGCGGAGGAGGACGGTTATTTCCTTCAATCAACCTTTGATTTTGACTTGCCTATTGGTGTGGAAGATGCATTAAACAAGGGGGTGCCCTTGTTTTTTATAGCAGAGGTGGATGTTTTAAAAGACCGCTGGTACTGGAGCGATAAGGTTGTGACGCACAACGAACGCCACATGAGGCTTAGTTACCAACCTTTAACCCGGCGCTGGAAAATCTATATCTCCTCCCAACCCATCTCTAACACTGGCTTAGGTGTTGCGATGGGACAAAGCTTTGATACGCTCACTGAAGCGCTAGCCATGGTCAAGCGGGTAACGCGGTGGAAGATCGCTGAGCGCCAGCAAATTGAGACAGGTGGAAAATATCACTATAACTTTAACTTCCGCCTGGATCTATCCCAACTGCCCAGACCTTTGCAAATGGGCGCCATAGGCGACTCAGAATGGGCACTGAGCTTTACTCGCTCACAGCGTTTGGTTATTGATGCTAACGAATGATTAATCTAGGTCTACAGCGCTTTAATCAAAAGCGCATGGGTTGGGCGCTGGGGGTGGTGATCTTTGCCGTATTGGCTTTGTCGCTTGTGCTCCTATTCTTGCTAACCCAGGCTACCCAAAAGTGGGAGCTTTACGAGCAAAACTACGAGTTACTATTCACACTTAATTCTTTTGTCGCGGGAGGTTTGCTGCTGGTGATTGGGTGGGCAGGGGTAAGGTTGGTGCAACGGCTCAGGGCGGGTAAATTCGGGAGTCGCCTTTTGCTTAAGTTGGCTGCAATTTTTGCGCTCATAGGTATTGTTCCTGGAATACTCATTTATGCAGTCTCTTATCAATTCGTGTCTCGATCGATTGAGTCATGGTTTGACGTCAAAGTCGAGGGTGCCCTAGATGCGGGATTAAATTTAGGTCGGGCAACGATTGATAACTTATCGCAAGATTTAAGCAACAAAGTCAAGAGCGCCTCCTCACTCCTCTCGAATGTGAGTGTGAACGAGACCGCAGAGGTCCCCAACTTGGAAAAAATTCGAGAGTTGAGCAACGCTGAGGATGTGGTGCTATGGTCTGATGAATTAAAACCGGTTGCAAGCGTGGGCGCTTCTAAATATGATTTATTCCCAGAGCCTCCCAATGCCCTTGAGATGAAGCGAGTTAAAGCGGAGGGATACACCTGGCGCGTGGAGGGGTTGGAGGAAGGACTTGCCGGAACAGGTATCGTGCCCAGAGTAAAGGTATTGGTCTTGGTGACGGTCAATAAGATCAGAATTAAACCTGAGCAAATGGTTTTGCAAGTTACGCAAAATCTACCGAGTAATTTGGTGAGTAACGCATTGGCTGTGCTTGAGGCGAACCGAGAGTATCAAGAAAGAGCGCTTGCCAGGGACGGACTAAAGCGGATGTATATTGGTACATTGACGCTGACTTTATTTTTGGCTGTGTTTGGCGCTGTATTATTAGCGGCTATTTTGGGCAATCAATTGGCGAGGCCGTTACTCGTTCTCGCGATGGGGGTGCGCGATGTTGCTGGAGGTGACTTGAGCCCTAAACAGGTGCTAGAGGGGCGCAATGAGTTGGAAGGTTTGACCAGAGCTTTTGCAGACATGACCGAGCAACTCGCGAACTCCAGATCAGCTGTGCAAGGGAGTATGGACCAAGTGAATTTGGCCAGAGCCAATTTGCAGACGATTTTGGATAATTTAACCGCAGGGGTCATGGTGATGCGATCGACGGGTGAGTTGCTTTCTGCCAATCCGGGCGCGACCCGTATTTTGAAGGTGCCACTGGCAGGTTATTTGCACCACAACGTACATGAGATACAAGAAATTGCTACATTTGTTGGCCCTGTTATTCAGCAGTTTGAGAATTTTGTAAACGACCGGATGGCCCAGGATGTGGATCATTGGCAAGACTCATTTGAGTTCGTGCCCCCCGGATCAGAGGAGCCCGCTACGCTCAGTATGGGGGATTCTGGTGGCGCTGTTACATTTGTTGCGCGCGGAGCAGTGTTGCCTAATTCGGATTGGCTTTTGGTGTTTGATGATATTTCGGAAATCATCTCCGCTCAGCGTACACAGGCCTGGGGTGAAGTGGCCAAGCGATTGGCCCACGAGATAAAGAATCCTTTGACGCCGATTCAACTGTCCGCGGAGAGGCTAGCCGCTAAATTACACGCTAAGGTTGATGCCTCCGATCAGGCGCTCTTGACCAAGTCCGTCAAAACGATCGTCGATCAGGTTGACGCCATGAAGAGGTTGGTGAATGAGTTCCGGGAGTTTGGGCGCATGCCGCAAGCTGAGCTAAAACCCATAGACTTGAATCTCGTGATTAAAGATGTTTTGAATCTTTATGAGGCCGGAAATGACCGGATTATCATAAAATCAAATTTTGATGCAAAATGCCCCCTTATTTGGGGTGATGAACAACTCCTGAGGCAAGTGATTCATAATTTATTGCAAAATGCGCAAGACGCAAGTGAGTCCTCTGAGTATCCACAGGTTGTGATACAAACGCAGTGGCGAGAGCGCTCCAACCGAGTCCGTATGACGGTCTCTGATACCGGTCCAGGCTTTACTGAGTCTGTACTACAGCGAGCCTTTGAGCCTTATGTGACCACTAAGGTCAAGGGAACTGGGCTCGGATTGGCTGTGGTTAAGAAAATTGCAGATGAGCACAATGCGAGAATTGAGATTCGAAATATTGAAGAGCACGGAGCGGTGATGGGAGCAAAAGTATCTATTTCTCTGCAAGCCCAAAAGCCGAGTAACATATCGCTTCTAAACAACGAAAAGGCCTGATCCTGTAATATGGCAAATATATTAGTGGTTGATGACGAGTTAGGAATAAGAGATCTTTTGTCAGAGATATTAAATGACGAAGGGCACAACGTAGAGTTGGCCGAGAACGCAGCGCAGGCTCGTGAGGCTAGACTCAAAGGCGCGCCTGATTTGGTGCTTCTAGATATTTGGATGCCTGATACTGATGGTGTCAGCCTCTTAAAGGAGTGGTCAGCTGCAGGTCTTTTAACGATGCCGGTCATCATGATGAGTGGTCATGCAACGATTGATACGGCTGTAGAGGCAACACGCATTGGGGCGCTCGCATTTCTTGAAAAGCCTATTACCTTGCAAAAGCTACTCAAGTCGGTGGAGCAAGGACTTGCACGAAAGCCAAAGTCTTTAGGAATAACAACGGGTGTTGGCGTAGGAAATTTATCTAGAACCGCCCATGTAAGTGCACCCCCCTATTCATCTAATGCGGTCCATACGCATGTGCTCCAAAACTCCCATCCTAATGCGGTGGGCGGGAGTGATAACGTTCCTTGGTCCAACCTTCAAAGTTTCGATCTAAATCAACCTTTAAGAGATGCAAGAGACGCTTTTGAGAAGGCTTATTTTGAGTATCACTTGGTTCAAGAAGGCGGTTCTATGACCCGCGTCGCTGAAAAAACGGGCCTAGAGCGCACCCACCTTTACCGCAAGCTCAAGCAACTCGGCGTGGATTTGTCTAAAGGTAAGCGCACTATTGGTTAGTTGCGTAATCTTCTCCCGCCCTCCTCTAGCTTCCCCGTTTTAGTTCAATCGCGCAAGCAGCGTATGGGCGTTATTTGTCAGCCCGTTTTTTGACGAAATCTATCACGACTGGGTTGTTTGCAATGACAGCAAACAGCAAAGCGCCCAGACTCGCTCCAACCAAATCCCCAACCATCATAATGGGCAGTTGAGAGATGCTTAAGAATTGGTCGGGCTCCACCAAGGCCCAGGCAAGGTGGTGAGTTAATGCGTTGATGAATGAGTAGATGAAGGTCAGTACTAAGAGGTCGCGCAGTTCAGTAATATAGACTTCGCGTCCTTTCAGGACTTTGAAGATCTGAAAAGATATTAGGGGTCCGATGACTGAGGCGGCGACGTTCAAAACGGTAACGTCAACTGGGTCGTTTTTGAAAAAACAAATGATAATCACACCAATTGCGGTCGCAACGCTGCCGAAGAGGGAGCCCAAAATCAAGACATTCGCTAGACGAAGAAAAGCGGGTAAGTAGATCCAGCTAATATGATTTGAGAATTCAAGGAGTTTGAATATAAACCCGTTAAAAGCATGAGCAAGAGCGTAGGTGAGCCCGGTCAGGAGAGTCATAATCAAAATCTCAAATTTAACGCGTTGCATCTGAAAGCTTTGAAAAATGCCCGTAAGTGAGTAATTGAGTGCGCAAGTGAATAATGGATTTGATCTCCTCTTGCGGAGTTGGGTAGTACCAACCCAGGTGCACATCATACCAAGATCGTTGCGGTCAAGGTCAATATTGTTATGATTTTAGTAATTTTTGTATAGCCCGTGGTTTTAGATATTTTTAGCAATTTGATGATTTACGCCCTGGATAGACTCCTCATAGATTCGCGCGATTTGGAGCAGTTCTTTATCTCCCTGGGGCTTGCCGATAAGTTGTAAGCCCATGGGAAGTCCTTGGTCGCCAAATCCGACGGGAACGCTGATGCAGGGCAGGCCTGCGAAGGTGGCGTAAATGACGACCTCCATCCAGCGGTGATAGGTGTCCATTACCACAGGACCGCGGGACGTAAGGATTTCACTTGGCCAGCGCAGGTTTTTATCAAAAGGCCAAACTTGTGAGACAGGGAGAGCTAAAACATCGTGATGTTTAAAGTGCTCTAGCATGGCTTGGTAAAAAGCAGTCCGCTCAACGCTTGCTTGGGCAAGCGTTTTGGCCTCGATCCCAAGGGATTGCTCAAACTCCCACAGGGCCTCTGGTTTCAGGAGCGTTTTGTTCTCTGGGCGAGCAAAGTAGGGGCCTAAGCGAACGCCCATTAGGGAGCTGCGCCAAGTAAGCCATGATTGCCATACTGACTTTGGATCAAAGCGCGCATGGATGGGCTCTATCCGAACAAGCGCACTGCGCCGCTCAAAGTTGTGAAGTGCCTTCTCACAGACCTCTCGTATTCCGCCCTCTAGGGGCAAGTAGCCGTTGAGGTCTGAGAGCCAGCCGACTCTTATATGAGCCGGCGGCTCTTGCACGGACTTGGATAAATGCATTAAACTTTCCTTGTCCGTCAGCGCGTAGGGTGTTCTCGGGTCTGCTCCTGATTGCGTCTCTAAAAGAGCTGCCAGGTCAAGGACGCTTCGTGCCATAGGGCCTTCAGTGCTGAGTGTGGATAGGTACACATCCGCAGAGGGGTAGTACGGCACGCGCCCTATGGAGGGGCGCATCCCGTAGACGTTATTCCATCCCGCGGGGTTGCGCAGACTGCCCATGAAATCAGATCCATCGGCGATGGGGAGCATTTTTAAGGCCAACGCAACTGCTGCGCCTCCGCTGCTGCCACCTGCAGACTTGGAGGGGTCAAAGGCGTTGCAAGTCACGCCAAACAGATCGTTAAAGGTGTGAGAGCCAAGGCCGAACTCGGGGGTATTGGTTTTACCGATCACAACTGCACCTGCGTTTTTGATTCTCTCAACCATGAGCCCATCCTGGGTGGGGACAAAATCTCTCAAAATTCGAGAACCCATAGTGGTTGGTATTCCTGCGGTGAGCGCCATATCTTTGATGGCGATGGGCAACCCGTGCATCCACCCCATTGAGCGCCCCTCATTGAGCTGTTGATCCTTGTCTGTTGCCTGGCGGATGAGCAAGGGACGGTCTAATAAACTAACAACTGCGTTGTAAGTGGGGTTAAGTTCCTCGATCCGGTCCAAATAGGCGTTCATAACCTGCACACAGGTTAGGCGCCTTTGGTGAATGGCAAAAGATAGCTCCAAAGCGGATAAGTCAATTATTTGCATATTAACGAGTCAAGAGGAAGGTAAAGTGGGAGAGAATGGATCTTAAAATAAATTTGGACAACAAGTTTGAATTTTCAAGCGCAAGTTTTTTGATCTGCTGGTTTTAGATTTTTAGATTTGGACAGCAGTTGGCCCATGGTTTGTGATGGATGAAATCAACATGACTTTTATAGCGTTAGATGTGGGAAATACCCGCTTAAAGTGGGCGCAGTATGAGAGTTATAACCCACAGGCAAAATTGTTAGGCCATGGCGCAGTCTTCTTAGAGAATATAGATCATTTGGGCGAAGAGGTTTGGAAGCATTTGCCCGTTCCTGAGCGGATGCTTGGGTGTATTGTGGCGGGTGAGGCGATTCGTCGCCGTGTAGAAGAGCAGTTGGAGGTATGGGATTTAGAGCCCCAGTGGATTGTGCCCTCGACCTCTGAGGCCGGTTTAACCAATGGCTATGAATACCCCACTCGTTTAGGCGCAGACAGATGGGTTGCGATGATTGGCGCTTTGGCGCGCCACCGCGCAAGGCTCCTTGGAACCCAGCAAAGGCCCCTGGTTGTGGTGATGATAGGCACCGCCGTGACTGTTGACGCGGTCGATGCAACGGGCCATTTTATGGGCGGATTGATACTGCCAGGACACGGCATCATGCTAAGGGCCCTAGAGTCGGGAACTGCGGGACTGCATGTACCGACGGGAGAGGTGAAGACTTTTCCAACCAATACCAGTGATGCTTTGACAAGCGGTGGGACCTACGCCATAGCGGGTGCCATTGAGCAGATGGTTCAACACCTTCGGGCACGCACAGGGGCAGAGCCCCTATGTATGATGACTGGAGGTGCGGGCTGGAAAATGGAGCCGTATCTAACTACTCCGTTTGAGTTGATCGATGGTTTAATCTTCG
Organism: uncultured Burkholderiales bacterium; assembly: GCA_903828695.1. Lineage (GTDB taxonomy): Bacteria > Pseudomonadota > Gammaproteobacteria > Burkholderiales > Burkholderiaceae_C > Limnohabitans. The sequence goes on from CAIKNE010000062.1 coordinate 21,500, forward strand.
ATGGAATACTGCACACTGCAAGCAGTCGGTACAGGGATAAGTAATCTAATGAGATGTGCGAGATTTGAAGGTCATAGAACACCTAAGTATGTTTGAAATCGGTACAGCGTTTTCAAGTAGTGCAAGGTCATTTAATCCAGGCTAAACTAGTCCCTAATCGGTGAATCAGTCAACACAATAATTGCAAACTGAAGGTCTCCATCATGAATGTTTTAGATTCTATTTTGACCCAGGCCAGCTCGATCGTTGCTGTGCGCAGGGACATCCACGCGCATCCGGAGCTGTGTTTTGAGGAAAACAGAACCGCAGACGTGGTTGCCCGCAAGTTGACCGAATGGGGCATAGAAATAGACCGAGGCATGGGGACAACGGGTGTTGTCGGCATTATTAAATCGGGCACCAGCACAAAGGCGATTGGGCTGCGTGCGGACATGGATGCATTGCCCATACAAGAGAAAAACACGTTTGAGCACGCAAGCAAACATGTGGGCAAAATGCACGCCTGTGGGCATGATGGTCACACCGCTATGCTTTTGGCTGCGGCGCAGCATTTAGCCAAGAATAGGAATTTCGACGGTACTGTGTACCTGATCTTCCAACCCGCGGAGGAAGGCGGGGGCGGTGCCCGCGAGATGATCAAAGACGGGTTGTTTACAAAATACCCCATGCAGCAAGTTTACGGAATGCACAATTGGCCAGGTCTGGAAGTTGGACAATTTGCCGCAAGCCCGGGCCCCGTAATGGCCTCCAGTAACGAGTTCAAAATTGTCGTTAAAGGTAAGGGTTCACACGCTGCGTTGCCACACAACGGGATTGATCCAGTTCCCATTGCCTGCCAGATGGTGCAGGCATTTCAAACCATCATCACGCGCAATAAAAAACCAGTCGATGCGGGTGTGATTTCGGTGACGATGATCAATGCCGGGCACGCTACAAATGTTGTGCCCGACAGTTGTGTGCTACAGGGCACGGTAAGAACATTTTCTTTTGAAGTGTTGGATATGATTGAAAAGCGCATGCAAGTTGTGGCCGAACACGTCTGTGCAGCGCATGAGGCGCAGTGTGAGTTTGAGTTTCGCAGAAACTACCCTCCCACCATCAATCACGCAAGTGCAGTCGAAGAAGTGCGAAAAGTACTGGCTCAAGTCGTTCGTCCCGAGCAGGTCTTGGCACAAGAGCCAACCATGGGGGCGGAAGATTTCTCTTACATGCTGCAAGCCCTGCCCGGTGCATACTTCTTCATCGGGAACGGAGAGGGCGCGCACCGCCATGTGGGGCACGGGGAGGGGCCATGCACGCTGCACAACCCGAGCTACGACTTCAACGATGATTTGATACCCTTGGGGGGAACGGTCTGGGTTAGATTGGTTGAATCTTTATTGGCCAAATGATATTGCAACTTAGGCTTCCAACTCCTTTGTACAACTTCGATTTATAGCCGTTGCACCTGGGTGTCGTAAGCTTTTAGCAAGTTTTGCAGGTGAGCGCGTTCGTGCTCTTCTAAATAAGGTAGCAAAAGTCTTAGCAACTGCACAGCACCCTTTAGTACGGACTGTTGAGCGTTGGCGTCCTCAAGGGCATTTCTGGGGTCTCGCACGTACTCGTAGCTTAACCACCAGGTCAAAATCACAACCATGTGAACCGCTAGTGCTTGGCGGTCCTCCACGCTTATTTGCAGAGCGCTTGATAGCTCCAAGCCTTGAAGAAGTGATTTAAAAGCGCTAGTCTTGTGCAGTATGACATCTTTGATCTCAGACTCAAGGCGTCTATTGCGGCTAAGTAAGTCGTTTAAATCTCTGTATAAAAACCGGTATTCCCAAACTATTTCAAATATGGAGTGAATAAAAAACCAAGCATCTTCAATGTTTCTGATGTCGGTTGCTGCAGCGAGAAGCGGTATGATTGCCTTTTGATAGCGATCAAAAAGCGCGTTCACCAACTCCTCTTTAGCTGGGAAATGGTAGTAAAGATTGCCCGGACTGATGTTCAAGTCCGAGGAGATGAGAGTGGTGGATACATTGGGCTCGCCGTAACGATTAAAGAGCGCAAGGGATGCGTCCAAAATACGTTGAGCAGTGCGTCTAGGCGCTTTTGTTGCCATAGGATAAAAGCCGAAGTCTAAGTTGTCACGGAAAAATCACTCTAACTCAGAAGCCGGGAAAAGAAACGCGGGTTCCTACCAGTGTCTTGCGTTTAAAGTGTGAAAAGTTCACTGCACCACACTCCTCGCTGCGGCGTTATTAGGCTGTGTCCCCTTTGGACTTTTGCGTAGTGCTTGTCTTGCGCTTGGGGGCCTCTTTAGTGCCCAGTTGTTTCTCGAGTGACTCAATACGGTCAAGAAGCGACTGGAGTTGCTCAGCACTGGGCACGCCCATGCGGTATAAAGCTTTGGCGACACGGTCCTCAAAAATGGTCTCTAGCTTGTCCCATTGACCCGTCGCCTTTTGATTGAGCTCTTGTGCGATGCCGGTCATCTTTTGGGTGGCCTCGTGCAATTTGGTCTCTGCGGTTTCCTGTGTTTTCTTTTGAAGATCCATTCCGTTCTTAACCAAAGTCTCAAAAGCCTTTCCGCCTTCTTGTTGGGCTTTGGAGAAGGCGCCGAGACCGGCGAGCCAGATTTGCTGGGCCGATTCTTTCATGGTATCGGTGAACGCTGCGGGATCAAAATGAGGGGGTTTTGTGGTCATAAGCATGGCCTCTTTGTTGGTTTAATTGGGCTTACTTTAAATCAAATTTTGTTGAATGTTTAGTATGCAAAGACTAATCTGTTGGTTCCAGGTATTTTAGGGTGTTATGAACGCGTTGCAGCCCTCGGCGATGCCAGCGCAGGGCAATCTAGAACTACAATGTTAAATTACTAAATGTGAGAATAAAAGCTAATTCATGAAATGGTACGTAGTCCACACTCGGCCTCGCCAAGAGGAGCGAGCGTTAGAGAATTTAACTCGCCAAGGGTACACCGCGTGGATGCCTTGGTTGGAGATTGAGAAGATCAGGCGTGGAAGAATTACCAAAGTCATAGAGCCCATGTTTAGTCGGTATTTGTTTATACAACTTGACCATGTGAACACGAACTGGAGTCCGATCAGATCAACACTAGGTGTTAGCAAATTAGTAACCTTTGGCAACCAAGCTGCTGCGGTGCCGGACGCTCTTGTGCAGACGTTGCGTCAATCACCAGCCCAAGACACAAAACGCATACTTACCAAGGGTGATGTGGTTGAGTTTGTCCAAGGCCCCCTAAAGGGGATGACAGGGGTATTTGATCAACAAGACGGTGACTTGCGAGCGATGGTGTTGATTGAGCTGATTAGTCAGTCTCACAAGGTTCACGTCTTGCTTGAAGAAGTCAAGCCCGTAGTTATTTAAAAATCGAATTACATGCAAAGCATACCCAAACACATTGCGATGATCATGGACGGCAACGGTCGATGGGCCAAAAAAAGGTTGTTGCCCAGAGCGGTTGGTCACGTGAAGGGCGCCTCAAACGTCAGGTCTATCGTGCAAGCTTGCACAGACTATAAGGTAGAGTATTTAACGCTCTTTGCCTTTAGTACTGAGAACTGGCGCAGACCAGAGGATGAGGTATCTACGCTAATGGATCTGTTTATTCAGTACTTGGATAAAGAGGTAAGCGAGATGCGTGAGGCGGGTATTCGTTTTCGCATCATTGGAGACCGCAACGCGTTTGCGCCCTCTCTTCAAGAGCGCATTGAGCGCGCTGAGCTAGAGACGAGTCACAACGCTAAACTGCATTTAACAATTGCGGCTAATTACGGCGGGCAGTGGGATATTTTGCGCGCGGCTCAACTTTGGATGCAGGCCAATCCAAACTCCTCCCTTAATGAATTAGAGCCTGCGGGGTTAAAGAATTATTTAAGCACTCACGAACTCCCAGACCCGGACTTATTGATTCGAACGGGAGGCGAGTCAAGGCTTAGCAACTTCCTGCTTTGGCAGATGGCCTATACCGAGCTTTATTTCACTGAAACGTACTGGCCTGAATTTGATAAGCCTGAGTTAGAGCTAGCCCTTAATTGGTTTAGCAAACGAGTACGTCGTTTTGGACAGACTGATGAACAAGTTTTAGGAGAAAACTAGTCGTACGCCTGGCAAATTTTCGAAAAATATAGATTAATGATTTCCAAATACGTTAATTTATGAAAATTTGTGGAAAAATACGACTTCTCTTATAAAGAGAGCATTGACCCGTTATGGTTCGTGCCGGTGATTACCCGCCATCAACGACGGGCTTGCCAATGTTTAGGACAGACATATTCCTGTCAATTTTTATTAAGTTTTATTAAGGTTAAACCTCATGAAGAGTGAAAATCGTACGGCTCACCCCCGCAAGGAACATTCTGTGCCACGCACTGGAAAGTGCATAGCAATGATTGATAGTCATTACATGGCTTGGTTACTCAAACAAGAGTCCGAAGAGGACAGCGAATCTATTAACAGGCAGTCCCTAATCCCTGCCCTTACACAGGCTTTAAAAACAGCGGGACTTGCAGTGGATATTCAACGTGTTTATTGGTATACAGATACAGAGGAGGAGCAATATCTCAACGATCAAATCATCCGCCTCGTTCGCTCCGAGCAAGCCGAGGGTAGCGACGCGTTACTCCAACTGATGAGCGGAGATTTGAAGCGTTTAGCTGAGAATAAGGCGTGTGATCATATTTTGATTGCAAGCGATGACGAGAGAATATTGGGCCTTGTTGACGATGCGCAGTTAAGAGGTATTGGAGTTCATTTATTAGCCGATGAGTCCGCAAGACATATGGATCAATTGGCAAGCGCAGATCCCGATTGGTGTCGTCTTTTGGCGCATGCAGATCGCAGGATTTTTCTGCAAGCTGCAGGTATTCGCGATTTAACGCATACGGCTAAAGCTACCCCAGCCACACCAGCTGTGCCTGCAGCGCCTTTGGATCCAGAGGCCATGCGTGTGAAGCTCTTAGAGGTGGTGAATGGGTGGTGGGCCGATGAGCCTCAAGATATTCAAGATGATTTGAGGGACGAGCTCTTGAATAACCAAGGTATTCCCCAGGAAGTTGATCGCCATTTGTTGTTGCGCGTGAGAAAGGTTCTTGAGCGTCCTCTCAGCTTCCCTGAGAAAAAAATGTTAAGAGAGATGGTTCGCAATACGGTCTTAGGTCTTGCGCAAGATACGGTCGCTGCCACTCTAGCGCCTGCACCCGCGCATGCGACAGAGCCAGTTATGCCTGTTTAAATTCCATCTCTGAGCTCTAAAGCCAAGCTCCCCGCAAAGCCCAGTATTTTGACGATCTCAGAGTACTGGGCTTTTGACGATCTAGACGTCTTTTACGCCTGTTAAAGTTTTGTTACAGTGTTGAGTTGGGGTGCTGCAATTTTGCGCATAAACTTTCGTACACTACCGATACGCTCAAACACTGAGAATTGAGGGGGCGCTTCGTTTGCCGCAGCTCAAGAATTTCAAAACTGAACCCATAAATCCCAACCCTTAAACACGCTACATCATGAGTGATACCCCACACAGAGATATCCACAGTCAGGCTGACATTTTGGCCCAGGCGTTGCCCTACATCAGAAAATTTCACGGCAAAACTTTGGTGATCAAATACGGCGGTAATGCAATGACTGACCCCAAGTTGCAAGCTGACTTTGCAGCCGACGTGGTGCTCTTAAAGTTGGTAGGCATGAATCCCGTTGTTGTTCACGGAGGTGGGCCGCAGATTGAGACCGTACTTAAGCGGCTTGGCAAGAAAGGCGAATTTGTTCAAGGCATGCGCGTTACTGATGAGGAGACTATGGAGGTGGTTGAGTGGGTGTTGGCCGGGGAAGTTCAGCAAGACATCGTGGGGTTGATTAACCAAGCAGGGGGCAAAGCGGTTGGATTAACTGGGCGGGATGGGGGCATGATTCACGCTCGGCGTCTCAAAATGCTCGACAACAAAGACCCCTCTAAGGAAATTGATGTGGGTCTGGTGGGTGAAATTGTGGGTATTGATCCCAGTGTCGTGAAGGCTTTGCAAGATGATGCTTTCATCCCCGTTATTAGTCCCATTGGATTTGGTGAAAACAATGAGTCCTACAACATCAATGCTGATGTTGTAGCGGCCAAGTTGGCTACTGTCTTGCAAGCCGAAAAATTGGTGTTACTGACCAATACAGAGGGTGTTTTGGATAAAAACGGGAAATTACTAACGAATTTATCTGCCAAAGAGATTGATGGTCTCTTTGAAGACGGTACGATCAGTGGGGGAATGCTCCCTAAAATTAGTGGTGCTTTAGATGCGGCAAAGAGTGGCGTAAACTCAGTCCATATTATTGATGGCCGAGTACCACACGTTTTGCTGTTAGAGGTTTTGACGGAGCAAGCCTTTGGGACAATGATCCGGTCCCACTAATCAATTGCAAGGGGGTTTCGAATGGTTGATGAGACGTTGTCCAGTGCACCTGATGCACCCGATGTAGCGCAGGGTACAACCCCCTCCTCTAGTCGACGAAGACCAAAGCCAGGTGAGAGAAGACTTCAGATTTTGCAGACACTGGCTTTGATGCTTGAGCAACCCGGATTTGACAGAATCACCACTGCCGCCTTGGCCGCTAACTTACAAGTCAGTGAGGCCGCTCTCTACAGGCACTTTGCCAGCAAAGCGCAAATGTTTGAGGGTTTGATTGAATTTGTGGAGCAAAGTCTTTTTTCTTTAATCAATCAAATCGCTGAGAGAGAGGCAACTGCCTCTTTCAAAGCGCATCAAATTGCAACGGTGATTTTGCAGTTCGCTGAGAAAAATCCGGGAATGACCCGTGTGATGGTAGGCGACGCATTGGTGTTTGAGAATGACCGTTTGCAAACTCGTATGAATCAATTCTTTGACCGCATTGAGTCGGTACTGCGTATTGTTTACAAAGACGCGGCGCAGCAAGAAAAATCAACAACTCCAACTGTAGACGCACAGATGCAGGCTAGTGCGTTGGTGACTTATGTGATTGGAAGATTGGTACGCTATACCCGCTCAGGATTTAAGAGAGCGCCAACAGAGTATTTAGAGGTCACGCTCAGGCTGTTCTAAGCCTGCCGCGCAACTACCCTCCCCCTACTCGGCCCTATCTCAAGCCATTGCACTTTAAATACTGACGCCGACTAATTTACCTGCATTGATGATTTCTTGCCAAGTCGCATCATCAATGGGAACACCGCTCTTGAGTCGTTCAGCTCTTTTTTGACGCTCGGGCTCACCTGCTAGTGTCACCCCTTGTGAGTCGGGAGCGTCTGGGCTGTTGCGCAGCCAGTCTATAAACGCAAGTGTTTCTTGTGCAAAATTGGCCTGAGTTCCAAGACGTTTAGGATCGATCACAATGGTGAGCATGCTGTTGAGCACCGCGCGTCTTCCGTCCGCTTGTCTGTGCCACGTACCCCCGCCTGACAAAGCGCCACCCAAGAGTTCACAAGCAACTGCGAGCCCAAATCCTTTATATTGCCCAAAGGGCATTAAAGCGCCCATTTTGCCGTTGGACTGAGGGACTACAACGACGCCTGGATTGGTTGTTGGGTTGCCGTGCTCATCGATTAAGGTGCCTGGCTCAACACTTTTACCCTCGTTGTGTGCAACTCTCATTTTGCCTTGCGCAACCCGACTGGTTGCGAAATCTAAAATGAAAGGCTCACGTGCGTTCTCGCCCACACCTACGGGGATACCGATGCAACAAGGGTTGGTTCCAAAGCGTCCATCCCCGCCCCCGTAGGGCGCAACGATAGGGCGGGAATTAACACTAACAAAATGAATAGAGATCCACTGATGGGCCACAGCCATCTCGGCGTAGTGCCCTATACGTCCCAAGTGATGTGCATTAGACAAAGACATGATGCACGAGCCGTGGGCATGCACTCGCTCAAACGCCAGCTCCATGGCCTGCACGCCCACATTTTGGCCAAAGCCTCTTTGACCGTCCAGGCCAAGGAGTGTTCCGGTGTCAACAAGTGTTTGAATTTTGGCGTTGGGGCTTAGATTTTTCTCAAGTACAGCGTCAACATAGCGAGGCGCCATGCCTACCCCGTGAGAGTCATGGCCACTTAGATTGGCGAGTACTAAATTAGAGGCGACTTGATGAGCCTCCTCGGGGGTGCTTCCTACGGCTGTAAATAGTGAAGCAATTTTTTCTTCAAGCTCTTTTGATTGAATAATAATCGACATGGGTGGGCATCCTATTTGTTTTGCGGGGGTATTTTTGCATGGGTTGCTGAATGCCTAGTCCAGCAAGGGGCGTCGCTGATCTACATCACAGCACCGAGTTGCCAGGGTACAAACTCACTTTGACCGTAGCCGTGTAATTCACTCTTGGTGGGCTCACCACTGGCGCTTTGAAGCATCTGTTCAAATATTAATTTACCCATCTGTTCGATGCTTTGTGTTCCGTCAATAATTTCGCCGCAGTTGATATCAATATCTTCTTCTTGTCTTCTCCATAGGGCTGAGTTTGTCGCCAACTTGAGGGAAGGCGATGGGGCGCATCCATAGGCGGATCCGCGCCCCGTTGTGAAGCAAATTAAATTTGCACCACCCGCAACTTGTCCCGTTGCGCTGACAGGATCGTATCCGGGGGTGTCCATGTACACAAACCCCTTGGCAGTAACCGCTTGTGCGTACTCATAGACCGCATTTAAATTAGTCGTACCTGCTTTTGCAACGGCACCTAAAGATTTCTCCAAAATGGTGGTCAGCCCGCCCGCCTTGTTGCCTGGTGAGGGGTTGTTATTCATCTCTCCTTGGTTCATCTCGGTGTAGCGCTCCCACCAGCGGATGCGCTCGATCAGTTTTTCTCCGACGCCTTGGTTAATGGCTCTTCGAGTGAGTAGATGTTCGGCTCCGTAAATTTCGGGCGTTTCGCTCAAAATGGCTGTGCCGCCGTGGGCAACCAACAAATCCACCGCAGCGCCGAGGGCTGGGTTCGCACTAATGCCGGAGTACCCATCCGAGCCCCCGCACTGCAAGCCTACGGTCAGGTGCGATGCGTCACAGGGGACGCGTTCTACATTATTGGCCTCTGGCAAGATGGCGTTAATCTGCGCAATGCCAAGAGCGATGGATTTGGCTGTGCCGCCCGTGTCTTGAATGTTGTAGGTGTAGAGTTGTTTGCTTTGTGCGAGGTGAGAGTGCTCTAGCCATGTGCTAATTTGGTTTGCCTCACAACCCAGCCCAACCATCAAGCAAGCAGCAAAATTAGGGTGCCTTGCGTAGCCGGCCAAGGTGCGCTCAAGCACTTGCATGCCTAAGCCTTGGTGGTCCATGCCGCAACCCAGTCCGTGGCTCAGTGCTATCACTCCGTCCACGTTGGGGTAATCTTTGAGGGCGCTAGGGTTAGTGCGTTTGGAGAAATGTTCCGCAATGGCGCGCACCACAGTGGCTGAGCAGTTGACGCTGGATAATATGCCGATGTAGTTGCGAGTTGCTACGCTTTTATCGGCGCGTACATATCCCATAAAGGTTGCAGACTTTCTTGGAGCGTCAGGTTTTACATCTGCGCAGTAAGCGTAGTCTCTGGCGAAGCCCCCCTTCTGTGCACCCAGATCTAAGTTGTGAGTGTGCACATGCTCGCCTGGGTGAATGGGGCGGCTTGCAAAACCAATGATTTGGTTGTAGCGACGCACGGACTCCCCTGCTGCGATTTCTGTGGTTGCTACTTTATGACCAGCAGGGATCAGTCCTTTGACGGTGCACTCCTCAAGGGTTGCGCCGCCCACAAGCTGAGCGCGTGCGATGACAACGTTATCGTTGGCGTGAAGTCGAATATGAGAATTCATAAGCAATGGGAGTATGAGAATTTTGAGAGGTCTTGATATTAGCGGACGAAAGGGGGGGTGCGTTTTAAAAAGTGGGTGAGGAAGGGTAATTCCTCATGCGAATAAGCTACCCAATAAACGCATAATACAAGGCTCAGTAAGCTCTTGCAGTGAGTCGATCTTTAAGCTGAGTGGAAACTGCAAAGCTTGCGAATTTGGAACCCTTAATCTCCTGCAATTCTTGATTATCTAAGCCTAAAACCAAAAAATTTAATTTGCTGGGCGCACCTTCTGTTTTGCAAAATACACCGTGCATGGCCCTTATATCGCAAAGCACAGCACACCACACCACACCATATCTGATCCATGCACAACAGCATTCTGCTCTGTCGATACCAATCCGGTTTGAGGGACGCGCTGATGTGAGTACGAGAACATGCGAATCTCAAAATGATTGAAACACAGGAGTAGATGCAATGAGACTTAAAGGGAAAATAGCCGTGGTCACGGCTGCAGGACAAGGGATTGGACGTGCATCCGTACTGGCTATGGCAAACGAGGGTGCGCAGGTCATTGCAACGGATGTGAACGCTGAGTTACTAAAGTCTTATGCAGGCGTTGCAGGTGTTCAAACTGCACAGCTTGATGTTTTAGACAAACAGGCCATTCACGCCTTCATCGCAAAGCTTGACCGAGTCGATGTGGTCTTTAACTGCGCAGGCTTTGTGCATAGCGGAACAATTTTGGATGCGACAGATGATGACTGGGCATTTGCATTCAATTTGAATGCGCGTGCTCAGTTTTGGATGATCCAAGCAGTGCTCCCCAAAATGATTTCCCAGCAAGCGGGAAGCATCATCAATATGTCCAGTGTCTGCTCAAGCGTTAGAGGACTGCCCAACCGCTTTGTGTACGGTGCGAGTAAAGCTGCAGTTCTGGGTCTAACTAAGAGCGTGGCTGCAGACTTCGTAAAAGACGGTATTCGCGTGAACGCGATCTGTCCGGGCACGGTTGATACGCCCTCCTTGCACGACAGGATCGCACAATTTGAGGATCCCGTTCAAGCACGCAAAGACTTTATCGCTAGACAGCCTATGGGGCGATTGGCAAGTGCAGAGGAGATTGCGCCGATTGTTGTCTACCTCGCTTCGGATGAAGCACGCTTTGCGACGGGTAATGCGTTTATGGTGGATGGGGGGATGACCATTTAAAAAGAGTCATCGAATTTCATAAAGATTTAAAAAAATCGGAGTAACTATGAACCAATTAGATCTGAAGGGTCGTCATGCGGTGGTGACGGGGGGAGCCACAGGGCTTGGCTACGCCATCGCACACCGTGTGCTCGCCTCAGGGGGCGAAGTAACGCTTTGGGATAGAGACGAGGCGGGGATGGGCAAAGCTCAGGAAACGCTATTGGCGGTGTTCCCAAAGTCGCAGGTCCGCGGTGTGCGGGTTGATGTGGCCTCATATGAAAGTGTGGTGCAGGCCAGTGCCAAAACGATAGCGTCCAAAGCAGTCGATATTTTGGTGAACTGCGCGGGTATCACGGGCCCTAACACCAAGGTGTGGGATTATCCTGTAGAGGCTTGGCGTGATGTAATGGATGTGAATGTCAATGGCCTTTTTTACTGCTGCAAAGAGTTGTCTTCGCACATGAGGGAGAGACCCTTTGGGCGCATTGTGAATATAGCCTCAGTAGCGGGTAAGGACGGAAATCCCAATGCAAGCGCTTACAGCGCAAGCAAAGCGGCGGTGATTGGGTTGACCAAGTCCTTGGGTAAGGAGCTTGCAGAGACGAATGTTCGTGTGAACTGCGTAACCCCCGCTGCAGTGAAGACTGCTATTTTTGATCAAATGTCTGGCGAGCACATACAATTCATGCTGAGCAAAATACCCATGGGTCGTTTTGGATTGCCCGAGGAAGTTGCGGCTTTAGTGTGTTGGTTGTGCAGCGAAGACTGCTCTTTCTCAACGGGTGCGGTATTTGATTTGTCGGGTGGTCGCGCCACTTATTAGAGGCGAATGTTGAAATTCAAAAGTAAAAGTATTTGTCAATTTTTAATGGAGTCAAAATGAAATTAGTACGTTACGGAAAAGTTGGAAAAGAAAAGCCTGGTTTGATCGATGTAGATGGCAACATAAGAGATTTAAGCCACATCATTGCTGACATCACGCCTGAGCATTTGAGTGATAAAGAGCTCAAAAAACTCTCTAAATTAAAACCTGAAAAATTACCTTTGGTGCGCGGCAAACCTCGTCTGGGCTGTCCTTTCACAGGATCGGGTAAGTTTATTGCGATTGGTTTGAACTATGCAGACCACGCCGCGGAGGCTGGAATGCCTTTGCCAAAAGAGCCTATTATTTTCACAAAACCAACCAGCTGTATCCAAGGACCTGATGATGAAGTCATGCTCCCCAAAGGATCTGTTAAAAGCGATTGGGAGGTGGAGTTGGGTGTGGTCATCGGAACGAAGGCTTCCTATGTTTCTTTGAAAAATGCTTTAGACCACGTCGCTGGCTATTGCACGATCAATGATGTAAGCGAGCGTGAATATCAAATCGAGCGCGGCGGAACTTGGGACAAGGGAAAGGGGTGCGATACCTTTGGGCCGATTGGACCTTGGTTGGTGACAAGGGATGAAGTGCCTAATCCACAGAAACTAGATATGTGGATGGATTTGAACGGTAAGCGCATGCAAACTGGAAACACAAAGACGATGGTGTTCAACGTTGCCAAGTTGATCAGTTATACAAGCCAGTTCATGACCTTGTATCCTGGGGACATCATTACAACGGGTACGCCTCCAGGCGTGGGTATGGGCGTTAAAGTAAACGGTAAGCCTGCGCCTGTGTTTTTGAAGGCCGGTGACGTGATGACCCTTGGCGTGCAAGGTTTGGGGCATCAAACACAAAAAGTGATTGCTTATAAAAAGCAAAAATAAAGTAGCAAAAATGCACCTGAGTTAAATGACTCTGATGCAGCCTCATTCAGGCACCACAACCCAAGCGGTCTAAATATTAGGCTTGCAGGTTGTGGTTTTTTTTGGGGTCATCAAAATGCTGGCAGGGCAAACTCTGGATTTACCTTTGTTTCTCACTCGTGTTGATAATAGCCGATTGTTTCTAATCAGCTCAGTTTGACCCCAATTGCATCTAACGCGCTTGCAACTTTAAACTCTTCTTCGTCAAAGAGCTTATCGCCCAACGGATTGGGGGCGCCAGTGGTTGCGATATTTTGAAAGTCGTAAAGCCTTGCATCCATGAGATGGGAGGGGGCAATGTTTTGCAAAGAGCGAAATATGTTTTGAACTCGACCCGGAGATTTCCTCTCCCACTCTCTAAGCATATTACCAACCACTTGGCGTTGCAGGTTTTCTTGGCTACCGCATAGCGTACAAGGAATGATGGGGAATGCGTTGTGTAAGGCCCAATCGCTTAAATCATTCTCAGGCACGTAAGAGAGCGGTCGAATCACGATGTGACGGCCATCGTCGCTGACAAGCTTAGGGGGCATCGTTTTTAGCTTTGCACCAAAAAACATGTTTAAAAAGAATGTTTGCAAAATATCATCGCGGTGATGGCCTAGCGCAATTTTTGTCGCGCCAAGTTCATCAGCGACTCTGTATAAAATGCCCCTGCGAAGGCGACTACACAGGCTGCACATCGTCTTGCCCTCAGGGATTTTGTCTTTCACAATCGAGTAGGTGTCTTGGTTCTCAATATGAAAGTCAACCCCAAGCTCGGTTAGGTAGCGGGGCAGCACGTCGGCTGGGAAGCCGGGTTGTTTTTGATCTAAATTGACCGCGACGATGTCAAAGTGAATGGGCGCTCGGGCGCGTAGTTTGAGCAAAATATCCAGCATGGCGTAGCTGTCCTTGCCCCCCGATACACAGACCATCACCTTATCGCCTTCGCTGATCATGTTGTAATCAACGATGGCTTGCCCAGTCAGTCTACAAAGCCTTTTTTCTAGTTTGTGTGCTTCGCGCTCTTTAATAAAACGCGCTGATTGAGTTGAAGTGTTCGATACTTCAGACGCTTCAAGTGCATTCGGCGCATCAGGACCACGAGCGGGCACCACCTCCTCCAATTTTGAGGGGTCTAAATCTGTATCTAACCAAGAATGCATTTGCACTGTGTTCACCATTGTCCTGTTTCAATGCGAATAGCAACTTCGCAGTCGCTGAAGATTTCAAGTTTGGCAATCTTCACCCTAACCCCAATCACCCCGCTCAGCTGCATCAGCCGGAGTGCTAACTTACCAATTAAACTCTCAAGCAAATTAACGTGCACGGCAGTGCATTCGCTGATGATAATTTGTCGGACCTTGCGGTAATCGAGGACGTGTAAGATTTCATCATCACGCGGCAAAAGGGGTTGGGTGCCAAAATTAAGCTCTGCGTCAACTTGAATAGGCTGAGGCTTTATTTTCTCATGCTCCAATATTCCCAGATTTGCGTCAAAGCGAAGACCCGTAAGGGTGAGAATTTGATTGCCTTTGCTTAACATAAATATTTCTTTTGTTTATTGCGCTGGTTTTAACCGAAAGACCTCTACGCCAACGCCTGCGCAGTCTGGATAGACGTCGGGTTTGAACGAGCTCACCTTTGCCGCTTTGACACCTGGGTGTAAGAGGAGTTTGTTGAGTACATCGTCAACCAAGCTCTCTTGGAGGTTGATGTGGCCCTGTTCAATACGCTCAAGCACCACTCCTCTAATAAAGTCATAGTCAACGACCTCCTCTATAGAGTCAGAGGAGGGCGTGCTAAGCGTTAAGGGGATATAGAGCTCGACACCGATGATGAGGCGTTGGGGAGCGTTCAACTCAAAATCGTGAATGCCAATACGTGCTCGGACTTCGAAACCGGTGAGGAATAATTTTCTACACTCATTGATGAGGGTCCATTCTTGTGCGTTACTTGTCATGGTTTGGAGCGTATGAGTTGATCTGTGACGAACATAATATCCCTGGCTGTTGGGATAAGGTGTTGGCCATTATCGACCTTGATGGTTGTACCCGTAATATGGGAGTTCTGGGCTAGAAAGAGCACACTTTGTGCGACTTCCTCTGGTGCAGTGGGAGTGCCCATCAGGTTGGCCTTACTGGCTATTTTAAAGTTCTCCAAATTTTGGGGGCCACTTGGATAGATGAGTCCGGGGGATATAGCGTTCACCCTAATGTGAGGGCCAAAAGACTGGGCTTGAAGGGCGACGAGCCGCTCCAAGGCGAGTTTGGAAACGGTATAAGAGAAGTAGTCTGGATTTAAGTTAAAAACTTTTTGATCCAAGATGTGAATGATACTTGCGGGGCTCTTGTGGGTTCCAGGGGGTGCTTTGGAGGTAGATTCGTAAAACCATTTCCCAAACCGCATAGGAGCTATCAAATTTACACGCAGTTGCTCCAGCGCTTGTTCTTCTTCGAAATCATGTGCATTATCGGGAACAAACAAGGAGGCGTTGTTCACAATGCAACTCAGCGCGTTGTGAGAAATCTCTTGCGCGTGGTGATAGAGTTCGTGACAACTTTGCTCGCTCTCTAGCTCTGCAAAGAGCGGTCGAGCAAGCACTCCTAGTGCGCGCACTTCCTCGCAAAGTGTCTGAGCCTCGCTCTCAGAATTGCGATAATGGCAGATGAGATTCCAGCCCGCGTTTGCAAATGCGAGACCTATCTCACGCCCAAGGCGGGTTGCACCACCTGTGACAAGAACCCAAGCAGACATAAAACCACACTAAAGGATTGAACAACTTGCATTCTCACAAATTTTTGGATCCTTTGCCTCAATCTGGTCTTAAAGTTGAGCCGAAAACAGATTTAGAAGCGTCAATTCGTCGCCTTATTGATGAAGGCGGCGGATGGATTGACTTTGCACGGTTTATGTCTACAGCGCTATATGACCCTAAGAATGGTTATTACAGTTCTCAAAATAGGCAAATTGGTGGGTCTCCTGCGTCTGGCAGTGATTTTGTGACTGCGCCTGAACTCACTCCTTCCTTTGGGCGTGCGCTTGGCAATAGCGTAGCCCAGGCGTTGGAGGAGTCTCAAACGGATGAAATCTGGGAGTTCGGCCCCGGGACGGGAGAGTTGGCGCGTCAATTACTGGAGCACTTGGGCGAGCGAGTTAAAAAATACACGCTCGTAGATCTCTCGGGTGAATTAAGGGAGCGTCAAGTCGCGACACTCCTCCCCTATCGTGACAAGGTGCGCTGGGTAAGTGAACTGCCGCCCGTCATGCAAGGGGTGGTGATTGGCAACGAAGTGCTGGACGCGATTCCCGTTAATGTATTAAAACGCAACGCCGGCGTTTGGTTCGAACAGGGCGTGACTTACTCCCAAGCGCGCACAGGTCCGCTAGGCTTTGAATGGTCTTTGCGCGAGACCCCACTTCGCCCGCCTATTGAGGAGGGGTTTACGGGAGATTATTTGACCGAGATACACCCTCAGGCTGAGGCTTTCATTCAAACGCTCGTTCAAAAATTCAAGCGAGGCGTCTTCTTCTTCATCGATTACGGCTTTGGGGAGCGTGAGTATTACCACCCCCAAAGACATATGGGCACTTTGATGTGTCACTTTAGGCATACCGCTGATGACAATCCTCTTGTTTTAGTGGGGCACAAAGACATCACGGCGCATGTGAACTTTACTGGGGTGGCTTTGGCTGCACAGGAGGCGGGAGCTGAAGTTCTGGGCTATACGAGCCAAGCCCATTTCCTCATTAATTCGGGGTTATTGGAGGGTTTGGAGGGCGTCGAGAGTACACAAAGGGCTCCAGCCCTTAAACTCATCAACGAGCATGAGATGGGAGAGCTCTTTAAGGTGTTGGTGCTGGGTGTTGGGGTGAGTTTTGATCCGCTCGGGTGCGAACGCGGGGACCGCACGCATACTTTGTAGCGCTCTTAGGTTTTAAATAACACTTCAACCTCATAATTCCAATAATTTCAATAAATCCAATAAGTGAATGTATGTTGAGATGGCTCGTATTAATTTTAACCATGATGGTTCTCTTGCAATATTTTGGACCCACGTTACAACGTCTCAAGTTCGGCAGACTACCGGGGGACTTGAGGTTCATTTTTCGCGGGCGAACTTGGTATTTGCCGATTACTTCTACTTTTTTGATCAGTGTGGCGCTTGAACTCTTGTCAAAGCTGATCTAATGCACAGCAACGCTAAGTCCCATCTCCATCCAAAATGTTTACCCATCACGCACTCACTTTACATGTCCTTTGCCTGCTGCGGCTATTATCCAAATAGGGTCTTTGCCCAGCGAGTCAATCAATTATGAAGTTCAAAATTTTTGGTAAAAATTATCTCGTCAGCTCAAAGCGATTAGCGGTCTTCATTGGGGTAGCTTTGTTGACGACTGGGCTTGTTGGGGGGTGGTTTTATTGGCATACAGTTTCTAATGGTTCAGACAACTCTAACAGCTCAATCAGTTCGAGCGCTGCAAATTGGGGGAGCACGGGCATGTGGGGCTCTAGAAGCCCTGGCTCAGGGTTTGGCAGGCCCCAGCCCGTGAGTGCTGGAATCGTACGCAGTATGGATGTTCGACACACGATTAACGCGTTGGGAACTATGACCGCTTTGAACACTGCAACGGTTCGAGCGAAGGTGGATGCGGAGTTAAAGGCGTTGCATTTCAAAGAGGGTGCACTTGTAAAAGCGGGGCAAGTACTCGCTGATTTGGATACCCAGAACTTAGATGTACAACTGACTCAAGCTCAAGGACAACTTGAGCGTGATACAGCGCAGTACAAGAATGCGCTTGTCGATCAACAGCGCTATAAAGATCTCCTCGCTAAGGACGCTATTGCCGCTCAGCAAGTCGATACGCAAGATGCTTTGGTGCGTCAACTCAAAGGCACTGTCTTGATCGATCAAGGGTTACTGGATAGTGCAAGATTGCAGCTGTCGTATACACACGTCACTGCGCCGATATCAGGAAGAGTCGGCTTAAAGCAAGTGGAGATAGGGAATTTGGTACGCTCCAGCGATCCAAACGGGTTGGTCACAATTACTCAGTTTCAACCAATTGCTGCAGTATTTGCCGTTCCCGAGAAGTACGTTCCTACTATTCAAAGGAAGTTGCACAAGGGCACGCCTTTGCCCGTTGAGGTTTGGGACAGTGAGTTGTCAAAGCAACTTGCAATAGGACGGGTCTCGCTCACTGACAATGCTATCGATATCAGTTCGGGAACGCTTAAGTTAAAGGCTATATTTGACAATAAAGATGAATCTTTATTTCCAAATCAATTCACCAATATTAAGTTACAACTTGATGTTTTTGAAAACGCAATTGCTGTGCCTAGCGCTGCTGTGCAACGCGGTGCGCTGGGAACTTTTGTGTACGTTATCCATGACGACAGCACGGTTACGCCGCAGGTGGTCAAGTTGCTCGCCTTAGACGGTGAGTGGCAAGCGGTAGAGGCAGACCTTAAGCCTGGCTCAAGGGTCGTGCTTGACGGTGCAGACCGCTTAAGGGCGCAAAGTAAAGTAGAGGTTATAAAGACGATCGATGCAAGTGCTGTGAACAGCGTTATCAATTCCGGGGGGGGCGTCAGTGATTTTGATAAAAAAGTTGGTGCACCCCAAACATCACAACCTGCGCAGTCCGATCAAGCCCGGCACAGCGCTTCGTTGCAATTAAAGCCCACTGGTTTAGAGGGGCGGGGTGAGAGCTCCTCCGGTCCTGAAGCTGGTTCTGGCTCTGGTTCTGTTGACGAAGCTGAAGCCCGCCGAGCAAGTTTTATGCAAAGACTCCCCCCCGAGGTTGCAGAGAAAGTCCGGGCCATGAGCCCAGAGGAGCGCAAAGCATTTTTTCAAAAGATGCGTGAGCGCAGACAACAAAGTAAGGGCGAGTAAGCCTCTTGATGAACCTATCGCGCCTGTTTATTTTGCGACCCGTCGCTACCTCTTTGCTGATGGTCGCGATTTTCTTGGCCGGCCTACTCGCCTATCAACTGATTCCAGTTGCATCCCTTCCTCAGGTTGATTACCCAACCATACAGGTCACTACGCTATATCCGGGTGCGAGTCCAAAAGTGACAACATCGTCTATTACTGCACCTTTAGAGCGACAGTTTGGACAGATGCCCGGGCTTGATCAGATGAGCTCTAGCAGCTCGGGCGGTGCCTCGGTGATTGTGCTGCGCTTTTCGTTGAATGTGAGTTTGGATGTGGCGGAGCAACAGGTGCAAGCCGCAATCAATGCAAGCGCTAATTTACTTCCAACTGATTTACCTACGCCCCCTACCTACAGTAAAGTCAATCCGGCCGATGCGCCTATTCTGACTCTTGCTGTGAGTTCACCCGCGCTCTCTATCACGAGGGTGCATGACATGGTGGAGAACCGCGTTGCGCAAAAGATCTCACAAATCTCAGGTGTTGGTTTAGTAAGTATTGCCGGAGGGCGCAGACCTGCGGTCAGGGTTCAGGTGAACTCGACTGCCTTGGCGCAAGCAGGATTTTCTCTTGAAGACGTGCGAACCGCTATTTCCAACGCCAATGTCAATTTGGCAAAGGGCAGCTTTGATGGCCCCGCTAGAGCGTCCTCTTTGGACGCCAACGATCAACTGCAAACCGCAGATGAATACGCATCCATTATCTTGGCCTATAAAAACGGCAATCCACTGCGTCTAAGAGACGTGGCTACCTTGGTTGATGCACCTGAGAACATTCGACTGTCGGCCTGGGCTAATGATGTACCTGCGGTGGTGTTGAATATCCAGCGCCAACCGGGCGCAAATGTGATCGAGACTGTACAAAGCATCAAAACGTTACTGCCAAAGTTACGATCAGCACTGCCCGATTCCCTTGATTTTTGGGTGATGACGGACAGGACTGTAACCATTGGTGCCTCCGTGCGTGATGTTCAGTTTGAGTTGATGCTGGCCATTGCTTTGGTGGTTATGGTTATTTTTCTTTTTTTAAGAACGGCGCAGGCAACGGTCATACCCGGAGTTGTCGTACCCCTCTCGTTGGTGGGCACTTTTGGTGTGATGTACTTAAGCGGTTTCTCCATCAACAACTTGACACTGATGTCGTTGACGATAGCAACAGGGTTTGTGGTGGATGATGCAATTGTGATGATTGAGAACATAGCGCGATATAGCGAAGAACATGACTGCACGCCGCTTGAAGCAGCGCTCAAGGGCTCCCAGCAAATTGGGTTTACCATCATCTCTCTCACCTTCTCTTTGATCGCTGTGCTTATTCCGTTGCTCTTTATGGGTGACATTGTGGGTAGGTTGTTTCATGAGTTTGCCATCACACTGGCAACTGCCATCCTTATATCTGCTTTCATCTCGCTAACGCTTACTCCCATGATGTGTGCAAAACTACTGGGTACACGTCCCGCATCCTCTAAAAGCTTAGAGCATGCGGGGAGTGCGGCTAAAGCCGCTCATCAAGCCAGCACCCCAACCCACTGGTCCGCAGTGGTGGGGGTCTGGATTGAACGGCTTATTGCTCGCTATGCCAAAGCACTCAGTTGGGTGTTGGATCGACCCAAAGAGACGCTTTGGGTGTTTGCATTGACAGCGCTCCTCACACTGGGTCTTTACGTTTGGATTCCGAAAGGATTTTTCCCGCTTCAAGATACAGGCGTCATCCAAGGGATAACGGAGGCAACGCAGTCAACTTCCTTTAGAGCGATGGCGGCCAAACAACAAGCGTTAGCGAGGGAGCTATTAGCGGACCCAGCGGTGAGGAGTCTTACCTCATTTATTGGGGTTGACGGAAGTAACACCAGTCTCAACGCAGGGCGAATGACCATTAACTTGGCGCCTAAATCGGAGCGGCATGAGTCGATTCAAGAAACCACTGCCCGCTTAGAGGGTTTGAGCCAAAGGGTAAGTGGTATGTCACTTTATCTGCAACCCGTGCAGGATTTGACGATCGAAGACAGTTTGTCTAGAACACAGTACCGGTATTTAATGAACGGTCCTAGCGAGAAGGATCTCTCTGAGTGGTCGGAAAAGCTTATGAAGCGCATGAAAGCGCGTCCAGAAATTGCACAAGTGGCAACTGACCTTCAAGATCAGGGCTTGCAAGCGTACCTGCAAATTGACCGTGACGCGGCGAGCCGCTTGGGAATATCCATGACGGCTATTGACAATGTTTTGTACGATGCATTCGGTCAACGCCTAGTCTCCACCGTCTACACCCAGAGTAATCAATACAGAGTGGTGCTTGAAGTCGGGGAGGCCGAGCGTGTAGGCCCCCAAGCGATAGAGAGACTATTCGTCAGCAGCGCGAGCGGTCAACCGATTGCTTTTTCTAGTTTTGCGAAAGTCATCGAGCGTCCAGCCGCGCTCAGTGTCATGCACGTCGGTCAATTCCCTGCGGTGACGCTCTCCTTCACCCCTGCACCTCACTATTCGCTGGGTGAGGCGGTGCAGGCCATCCATCAAGAGAGAGACCAAATGCTTAAAGAGAACATGCCTTTGAGTATTGAGACTCAGTTTCAAGGGGCAGCGCTTGCCTTTGAGCACTCTTTGATGCGCACGCTTTGGCTGCTCGTAGCCGCTGTGGTGACGATGTACATTGTTTTGGGCGTTTTGTACGAGAGCTACATCCACCCCTTGACCATCTTATCCACGCTGCCCTCGGCTGCTTTGGGGGCGCTATTGGCATTAATGCTCAGTGGGAATGATTTGAATATCATCGCAGTGATTGGAATTATTTTGTTGATTGGTATTGTTAAGAAAAACGCCATCATGATGATTGACTTTGCCTTGCAAGCGCAAAGAGTAGAGGGGCTCTCGCCTAGGCAGGCTATCTACAAAGCCTGCTTACTTCGGTTTCGCCCCATTTTGATGACAACACTTTGTGCATTGTTGGGCGCGCTGCCATTGATGCTGGGTAGTGGGGTCGGCGCCGAGCTCAGGCAACCCCTGGGTATCACGATGGTGGGGGGCTTGGTGCTCAGTCAAGTGATGACGCTTTTTACAACGCCGGTTATTTATTTAACATTTAACAAATGGGCTGAGCGCTGGACGCACAGCAACGGCGATCAGCCCGATCCAATCAACCCTCCCAACCCTCCCAATCCACTGGATTCTTGATCAAAATTAAACCTGGTATGGAACTCAGTACATGACGCACCCCGAGCATTGGGCTGGTGTTTTCATTAAGCGCCCGGTCGCAACCACTCTTGTGTCCTTGGGCATTGCCATGGCCGGCGTGTTGGCGTATTTCAACCTGCCAGTTGCGTCCCTGCCGCAAGTGGATTTCCCGACCATCTCCGTGCAAGCGAGTTTGCCCGGAGCCAGTCCAGAGACGATGGCCGCCACGGTTGCAACGCCGCTTGAGCGTGCGTTAGGAGCCATTGCAGGCGTGAACGAGATCACCTCAACATCGACACTGGGAAACGCGCGTATAACGTTGCAATTTGATTTGAATAGGAGTCTTGACGGCGCAGCAAGAGATGTGCAAGCCGCTATCAATTCGAGTGCTTCAGTTTTGCCGTCTGGCCTGCCGACCTTACCTTCTTACAGAAAGGTGAACCCCGCGGAGGCGCCGATCCTCTTGCTTGCGATTACATCGGATGTGCAATCGCCTGCACAACTCTATGACCTTGCCTCTACGTTGCTGGCTCAGCGCTTGGCGCAAGTCGACGGTGTTGGACAAGTCCTAATTGGAGGAGGCGCGTTGCCAGCAGTGCGTGTACAGATTAATCCAGACCGCTTAAGCGCTTTGGGTCTTGGGTTGGAGGATATTAGAGTTGCGCTGACGACAACGAACGCAAATCGCCCCAAGGGTTTGGTAGACCGTGGTGCCCAGACTTGGCAGATTGAGGCCAATGATCAGGTGAGCTCAGCAGCGGAGTTCTCGCCCATCATCGTTCACTACGGCGCAGGCGGACAAACCGTTCGCTTGTCCGATGTGGCTAAGGTCACGGACTCGGTTCAAGATGTCCGCAATTACGGTGTATCTAACGGCTCGCCAGCAATTTTACTGATCATAAACAAAGAGCCGGGTTCCAATGTGATTGATACGGTCAACCGCGTGAGAGCGCTGATGCCAACCTTACAAGCTTTCCTACCCGGTGCGGTTCAAATGCAGGTGGTCTCAGACAGGACGCCAGCCCTAAAAGCATCTTTGTATGAAATACAAAAGTCGTTGGCCATCTCCGTTGGCCTGGTCGTGATGGTGGTGGGCTTGTTTTTAAAGAAAGCGCCTGCCACTGCTATCCCAAGCGTTGCGGTGCCCCTCTCGTTGCTGGGTACGGTGGGTGCGATGTATTTGCTGGGGTTGAGTTTGAACAACTTGACGCTCATGGCGCTGACCATTGCAACAGGATTTGTGGTGGATGATGCAATTGTTGTGCTGGAAAATATAACGCGTCACATGGAGCGCGGCAGCAGCGCGCGTGAAGCGGCCATGGAGGGGACGCGTGAAATTGCATTTACAGTGATCTCCATTAGCGTTTCGCTCGTAGCTGTTTTTATTCCGATCTTGCTCATGGACGGCGTCTTGGGTCGATTATTCAAAGAGTTTGCGGTTGTCCTCTCCTTAGCCATACTGATCTCCATGGTGGTGTCCCTAACAACGACCCCCATGATGTGTGCAGCCTTGTTGCGCGCGAGCCCAAGGAGTTTGAGAGCTAAGAACGCAGCGCAGGGGGCAAGCGCTGAGCGTGTTACTAGAAGTAAATGGGCTAGGTATTACGCTTTCACGCTCAAGTGGGCTCTCAGACATCAGATGTGGGTTTGGATTGTTTTGCTTGCAACCATTGCACTTAATGTGAGTTTGTACAGAGCAATTCCAAAAGGATTTTTCCCTCAACAAGACACGGGTCGGATCTTTGGCTCGATCCGCGCTGATCAAAGCAGCTCATTTGCAGCCATGCAAAGAAGATTAGATAGTTTTGTTGCAACCGTAAAGTCGGACCCTGCAGTAGAAAATGTAACAGGCTTCACGGGAGGGGGGCAACGCAACTCAGCGCAAATGTTTCTGACCCTAAAACCAAGAGCTCAACGCAAAGATTCTGCAGACCAAGTCGTCACAAGACTTAGACAGGAATTATCCAAAGAAGCGGGCGCGCGACTTTTCCTAGTGCCCGCACAAGACATCCGAGTTGGGGGGCGTCAATCAAGCTCACAGTTTGAGTACACCATCAAGGCAGATGATCTAGAGAGCCTCAGGTCCTGGGAGCCTAAGATAAGGCATGAATTTGCCAAGCTCAAAGAACTAGAGGATATCAATACAGACTACGAGGACAGGGGTCTTCAGACCTCTATTGTGATGGACCGTGACGCGATCAGTCGTCACGGGCTATCCGTCAAAGGGGTTGATACAACTTTATCAGATGCATATAGTCAAAAGCAAGTGGGGTTAATTTATAACTCCCTCAATCAGTACCGGGTGGTGCTAGAGTTGGACCCAAAGTTTTTAGAAAACGCAGAATCACTGAAACACATTCAGTTCACCAGCAGCCATGGCGGACTGGTCGCGTTTGACGCAGTAGCTTCCTCAAAGTTGACCAATACTGCGCTCTCTGTGAGTCATGACGGGGGTGTTCCCTCAGACTCCTTTAGCTTTAACCTAGCCGAGGGTGTCTCTTTGTCAGAGGCGACGGATGCAATCAGGGGCGCAGTAGATCGATTGCAAATACCGGTATCGGTGAGGGGGAGTTTTTCAGGGACGGCGAGCGTGTTTCAAAACTCCCTCAGTTCACAGCCTATGTTAATACTCGCCGCACTGATCACTCTTTATTTAGTGCTGGGTGTACTGTATGAGAGTTTGCTGCATCCGTTGACTATTTTGTCAACCCTGCCCTCAGCTGGGGTGGGAGCTCTTTTGGCGTTGATGGGATTTCAAACCGAACTCTCGATCATTGCGATGATTGGAATTATTTTATTGATTGGAATCGTTAAAAAGAACGCAATTTTAATGATTGATTTTGCGTTGACGCACCAAAGAAAAGGATACTCCTCGACGCAGGCGATTTACAAGGCCTGCCAAACCCGGGCTCGTCCTATTTTGATGACCACGGTTGCGGCGATGTTGGGTGCGTTACCCTTGGCATTTGCAAGCGGGGACGGCGAGGAGATGCGAAGACCCTTAGGGATAGCGGTGGTGGGTGGACTGATCATGAGCCAAATACTTACGCTTTACACCACGCCGGTCGTTTTTTTGGCGCTCGAGAGATTAAGGGTTCGTTTTGAGCGCAAAAGAGTTAGAGCGTATTAGGCTCTAACACGTTCAAGAGTCGCCTCGGTAAAAACATCACCAACACGATCCACAAAACGAACCACAACAATAACACCAACCCTACAGACATGAAATACTCGCGTCACCTACTCTACCTACCCGTATCAGCGCTTGTCGCCACGGCAGCATGTTCTTGGCGCATGCCAGAGCGACCCTTTGGTATGCAAATGCAGGTGCCTGATAAGTTTGCACAACCAAGAGCAAGTGAGGGCGCAACAAAGACCCCAACGGTAGGAGCGCGGTGGTGGCAGCTTTTAGAGGACCCCGTATTGGATGATTTACAAAATCAGTTGGCCCTTGAGAGTCCAAATCTCATTGCACTCGCCGCAATAGTCGATCAGGCTAAGGCTGCGGTGGGTTTGGCGCAGAGTAGCCTATGGCCTACTTTGAACGCCAACACGAGTGTTGTGCGTAGTCAAAGCTACTTAACTGCGCCTTCAGGAACTTATATTAGTGAATCTTTTCCTTTCACATGGACGCCAGATATTTGGGGCGCATTGGATGCACAAGTGATTTCCGCAAAGGCTCAACAACGGGGCAGTGAAGAAAATCTAGCGATGGCTCGCTTAACCGCCCAGGCCACACTCATGCAGACTTACCTGACGATGCGAAACGTGGAGCGAGAGCAAGAGGCACTCCTTAGTGCTGAACGCACTTATGCAAAGGCATTGGAGATTACCCAGCACAGATATAACTCAGGCGTAGCAGCCTCCACTGATGTCGCCCTGGCTAAACTCCAACTCTCTAACTCCAAAGCTCAACGGATTGATTTAGGGGTTCAACGTGCTCAGTTACAACACGCTATTGCAGCATTGATTGGTAAGAATCCCTCTACCTTCTTTTTAGAACCTACTGCAAAAATTGCGGCCCCTGTGACCTTGCCCGAGCTCTTGCCTGGTGAGCTTCTCAAGCGGCGTCCCGATATTCGTGCAGCCACAAGCGCTGTGGAGGCTGCGCAGGGGAGTCTAGGTGCGGCCAAAATGGCTTTCTTTCCAACGGTCACATTCTCTTCAAGTTTGGGTTACCGTAGCACACAACTGCCGGGGCTCATTGGGAGTCGCAATGCTTATTGGTCCTTAGGCCCGACATTATCCTTGCCGCTCTTAGACGGGGGGCAACGACAAGCCAATAAAAGAAGCGCAGAGGCGGGCTTAGATCAAGCCGTTGCAAATTACAGGCAAGTTGTAATCACTGCATTTCAAGAGGTTGAGGATAATTTAGTGGCCACTGTGCTTTTACAAGAAGAGGGGGTCGTGCTATTGGAGGCCCTTGACGCGGCAAAGAAAAATTTAGCTGCAACGCAGCAACAATATCTAGCCGGCACGGTTGGTTATTTAAATGTCACCAGTGCACAGACCAGTGAACTACAGGCGGAGCGTGCGCTCATGGATATGGAGAATAGACGCTGGCTTGCAATTACGCAGCTGCTGAAGAATTTAGCCGGAGAGTGGGATTTGGCACAAATCCAACCCAAAGCGTTGAATTCATCGGCCAATCAGTAACGCGTGCTCTAATGCAGCGTGTCGCGCTGTATCTATTGCCTCTCCAATTTGAGCCGCAACAAGTCCGCTTTTGATCGCTTGCAGGGCAACTTCGCGGTGATCTATGCTGAGTGCTGATTGAAGCATCTGGCTTAAGTACTCTTTGGGACCCATTGCTTTGGTCTGTGTGTCCAGTGACTCAGTTTTTGAGGATCGCATTCTCTCGCTCATGGTTTGGCTGTCCAACAAGGTGTCCTTGACCCATTCAAATGCATTCAGTAACTCTGTGAAACGTTCAGGTCTTCTGAGTGCATCACACGCCTGCAACAATGCGAGTAATTCTTTCGCGTTTAAAGAAAAAGCATTTGATAAAAGATCATAAGTGTTCTTCAAAAGCTCCGCTAATTCTGTGCAGTCTTTCGGCGCTTTCAGATGCTGTGCAATAGGCCACAAGAAATTTAAAATTGCAAAACGCTCTGAAAGGAGGCCGTTTAAGGAGGCCGCTTTAGTCAATGCTGCCCTCAAGTGGTCTAGGTTTGCTGTGTTCAGGGCTGTTTCATCTAGATTGGGGAAAAGCCTTTTTAGGGCGCCACAACTCATGAGTACCTCCAACATTCGAAAGGGACTCTTAGCCATTAGGCCTTTGGAGAGCTCTTGCCAAACGCGTTCACTCACCAATGCATCTACCTCGCCGTCTTCGCACATTTGGTGCAGGAGAACCTGTGTCTCAGTTGCAATGCTAAATTCAGGATAGCGAGCCGCGAACCTTGAGAGTCTCAGTATCCTCACAGGATCCTCTTTGAAGGCCTGAGAGACGTGCCTGAATACTCGCGCTCGAATATCTGCTTGGCCGTTGAAGGGGTCTATCAAACGCCCATCCAAATCTTTTGCGATAGCGTTGATAGTGAGGTCTCGTCGCGCTAAGTCCTCCTCTAGCGTGATACCTGGATCAGCGTGAAATACAAAGCCGTGGTAGCCGGGAGCGGTTTTACGCTCAGTACGAGCGAGTGCGTATTCCTCCCCTGTCAGGGGATGCAAAAAAACGGGAAAATCCTTTCCGACGGGTTTGTACCCCTCAAAAATAAGGTCCTCCGGCGTTGCCCCGACAACGACCCAGTCTTTGTCGGAGTCACTGACCCCCATGAGCTCATCTCTAACTGCGCCGCCGACCAGGTATATTTTCATGAAAGGAACGGGAAAATACTCGAATTCAATTATTGAGACTTATTGGGTTCGTTGACCCCAAAGACGCCGTATAAAGACTGTGCGTGCTCGACCCCAAGAGAGCTGAGTCCAGGTAATTGACTGCTCAATACATTATCAACTCGCATGGACAATAAATTATCCCGACTCATTAGAGTGCGGCCTGGGAGGTGTTCCATCACAAGGGCTTGCAGGTAAGCGGAGAAGGGGGGAAGTCCGAAAATGGGTCTATTGTGATGACTCCACAAGCCTGCAAACTGTACGATTTCCCGAAGAGTTTTTACATCTGGGCCCCCTAGCTCGAAGGTTTGGTGGGCTGTATGGGGATCAATCATGCAGTGGGCAATTGCGTGCGCTACATCGACAACCCATACGGGTTGGAATTTTGACTCAGCCCCCGCTAGCGGAATGAAGGGGAAGTACTTTTGCAAACCAGCAAAAACGTTGATGAACTTATCATCAAGTCCAAAGATAACACTGGGGCGTATGAGCGTTAGATTGAGCCCCTTTGTTTTTGCGGTGCTGTGAAGTGACTGTTCGCCCCTGGCTTTGCTCCTTAAATACATGGAAGGGGCGCTTTGATCTGCTCCTAAAGCACTAATATGGATCAAGCGTTTGATGCCCAACTCGGCGCAACTGTTGGCGATGGACGTGGGTAAGCGCTCGTGAACACGCTCAAACTCATCTTCACTGCCGTGAAGAACTGCAATCAGGTTAATCACTGCTGTGTGTCCTGCAAGAGCCTCTTTAAGTACTTTGGGCTCGTGCGGGTTGCCCTGGACAACATCAACAAAGGGGAGATGTTTGACGGATTTTGCGTCTCCTTTGCGAGTCATAACGGTCATCTTGATTTCTAATTGGTTTAAGCGCTCGCACACATGTCGTCCAACGAAGCCAGAGCCACCGAGAATCAAAACTTTTTGGTTTTGCATATATTTACTTTTTAATAATAGTTTTTCTAATCTTCATCCCACTGATGTCCAGCGCTTGCAATCATGACTTTAGATTGACTTGGCCCCCAAGTACCACTAGGGTAAGTGTACAAAGGCGTATCATTTGTTTCCCAGTCTTGCAAAATAGGCTCCACCCAAGACCACGCGGCCTCTTGTTCATCGCTCCTAACAAACAAGTTTAATCGCCCGGCGATTGCATCCAATAATAGCCGCTCATACGCTCCCACACGGTCCGTACCAAAACGTTGGTCAAAATCTAAATTCAGCTGAACCGGTGAGAGCAACGGGCCAAGGACGGAGGAATTGGTAGGCGGCGTGTATGAGCCTGAAACCGCGGAAATCTCAGACGTTGCATGAACATTGTTCCCCGCCCTTGACTGACCAGGGTAAGAGAGAGCTTGACCCTGAGCAAAAAGGTGTAGTGCGATTCCGTCTTTGGGTTGCAGGTGAATCACGAGTTGGTTGGCAAGGCCGTGAGGTGTTTGAAAAATGGGGTGAGGTGTAGGTCTAAAATTGATGACAATCCGAGCATCTTGCTCAGCCATGCGCTTACCCGTTCTCAGGTAGAAGGGCACACCCGCCCAGCGCCAATTGTTCACCTCGGTTTTAAGTGCTACAAAAGTCTCGGTCATGCTGTTAGCCGCTACGCCTGCTTCTTCCGTGTAGCCTTTTACGGCGGCGCCTGCGACCAGACCCGCACTGTATTGACCACGCACAATATCAGAGCGAAGTGTTTGGGTGTTCCAGGGTTTTAATGAGCGAAGGACTTTTAGTTTTTCATCTCTAATCGCGTCTGCGTGCGCGTTGATGGGAGGCTCCATGGCAATCGCGCAAAGGAGTTGCAGGGCGTGATTTTGAATCATATCCCTTAGAGC
Source organism: uncultured Burkholderiales bacterium (assembly GCA_903828695.1). Lineage (GTDB taxonomy): Bacteria > Pseudomonadota > Gammaproteobacteria > Burkholderiales > Burkholderiaceae_C > Limnohabitans. Next base: position 50,998 of record CAIKNE010000062.1, read on the forward strand.
ACCTGTTTGCTCATAAAAGGGACCCCGCGTGCTGATTCCAATATCCTCTGAGAGGGTAATTTGAATACTTGAGACGGTGTCACGACTCAGTAAGGGCTCAAAGAGAGAGTTTCCAAAGCGCAGTGCAAATAGATTTTGTACGGAGGGCTTGCCTAGGTAGTGATCAATGCGAAAGATCTGTCTCTCTGAGAAAAAGGACTTAACGGTTGCGTTAATTTCTCTGTTGGTTTTTAAGTTCTGACCCAATGGTTTTTCTAAAACAATACGCGTCGTCTCTTTGTTGAGACCGCATGCACCGAGGTGCTCACAGATCGTTGTGAATAGGTGAGGAGCTGTGGCTAGATACATCACGCAGATGTCTGCTGGGTGGTTGTCAAGCTTTTGTTTGAGTGCGGTGTAGTCGCTGGATTCGTTTAAGTCACACGGTTGGTAAAAGAGTTGTTCGGCGAACTCACTGAACTCAGCAGTTTGGGGGCGTTTTTCTCCCTCCACGTTTTGCAGACGTTCTCCTATGAGCGTTCGGAATTCTTCGTCCGACATTTTGTCACGAGCGACTCCGATGATGCGGCCATCTTTGGGGAGCGTTTGGTGGCGGTAGGCCTGGAAAAGGGCGGGTAAGATTTTGCGCCAGGCAAGGTCCCCTGTTCCCCCAAAGAGCACGAGTTGAAAGCTCATTGAAGAAAGCTTTCGCTAAGGTTTAAAGTACAAATGCAGGTCATGTTTGGAATTTTATGTGTTGGTTGCTGGTTTTGTCGCCCCATATCCGTATGCTAGGTGGATTTGTTTAAGCAAACTCTCATCTGTAAAGTGTTGACAGTGTACGACTGCTCTTTAATATACCAAGGAAAATGAAGTCTGTCCGGGTCTTGGGACGCAAAGCTTTGGGACTAGCTTTTAAGGCTAGTGGAGGAGGCTTAAAAGCTGTGAGTGAGTGGGCGCAATTCGATAGGTTCACACAAAATAAGTCTATTTTGTGACCAGGAGTGTGATTTTTAGGTATTTCTATCCTTTTTATCAGAAAACTAAACTCCTGGCTTTGCCATAATGTTACGTATGAATGAACTAGAAATTTTAAAGCAATGGACCGTTGTCGTCGCTGATACTGGCGATTTAGACCAAGTAGCGCTTTTCAGGCCCCAGGACGCCACAACCAATCCTTCCCTCGTCTTAAAGGCAGCGCAAAAGCCTGAGAGCGCGGAGATGGTGAAGGGGGTGTGTACTCGCTTTTCGAGTAACCCAGTTGATGAGTTGGTGGACCGATTGCTGGTCAAACTCGGGTGTGAGATTTTGGCCTTGATCCCTGGTCGCGTATCCACCGAAGTCGATTCAAGGCTTAGTTTTGATGCAGCTGGGACTATTGTGCGTGCACAGAGAATTATAGAGATGTACGCGAGTGAGGGGATCGATCGGTCCCGCGTTCTGATCAAGATCGCCGCGACGTGGGAGGGCATTCAGGCCGCTAAGGCCCTCGAGCAGCAGGGAATTCATACCAACTTGACGCTGCTGTTTAATTTTACCCAGGCGCTCAGTTGCGCACACGCGCAGGTTCAACTGATTTCTCCCTTTGTAGGCCGGATTTACGATTGGTACAAAAAATCAGCTGGGACAACTTGGAACGAATTAGAGCGAAGTGGCGCTAACGATCCAGGCGTTCAATCGGTTGCATCGATATACCGATTTTTTAAAGCTAACGGTGTGAAAACTGAGGTGATGGGGGCAAGCTTTAGAAATACAGGACAAATTAAAGCGCTCGCTGGCTGCGACTTACTCACCATAAGCCCCGATTTGTTACAACGCCTATCTCAGCCCATTCAGGGGGATACTGAAAAAGCGTTTGATCGTGTTCTTGTTCCTGAGCCTGGAAAAGCGCAGGCTAGTACGCCTGGTTTAATGCCCAAATTGATCGGCCTTAATACAAAGCCCGAGCAGGGGTTAGCGCTTGGTTTGACAGAGTCTGAGTTTAGATTGTCATTAAACGAGGATGCAATGGCAAGCGAGAAATTAGCTGAAGGCATTCGAGCCTTTTGTCTTGATACAGTTAAGTTAGAAGCGCTCTTAAAATTTTAAAAGCTTATTCATATTATGACAAAACGTTGTGATCAAGTGCAGGCCTGGAAGGATTTGCATCAATTAAAAGTTCAAAAAACGGCGTTTGATCTGCGAGTTGCCTTTGCGGAAAATGAAAATAGGTTTAACCATTTCAGTTTGTCTGCACCGCATGTATTTGTTGATTTCTCCAAATGCATGTGGGATGAGCAAGTTGAGGACAAACTTTTGGAGTTGGCAGATCAGACTGCTGTATTTGAGCTTAGGGACGCGATGTTCAGGGGCGAGTTGATCAACTCAACTGAGAACCGAGCAGTGATGCATTGGTTGCTTAGAGCGCCAAAGACTGCTGCACTTGCTCTTGCTACGGCTAAGTCCCATCAAGAGGTGCAAACAACTTTAGAGCTTTTTTTGTCCTTCGCAGAAGCGGTTCGCACTAACCCGTGTATTACTGACATTGTCAATATCGGAATTGGTGGCTCCGATTTAGGCCCACAGATGGCTATCAAAGCTTTAGATGAATTTGTGATTCCTACCAAGAGATTTCACTTTTTATCTAATATTGATGCACACGAGATCGGTGGACTACTCAGAACGCTCAGTCCCAAGAACACCCTCTTTCTGATCTCCTCTAAGTCATTCTCAACGCTAGAGACGATGACCAACGCAGAATTTGCAAAGGAGTGGTTCTTAGCGGGCGGGGGGCAAAGAGTCGAGGATCACTTTGTGGGTCTGACCTCCAACACACAGCTTGCTAAAGCGTTTGGGATTACAACCACTTTTGGTTTTTGGGACTGGGTAGGTGGCAGGTATTCGATGTGGTCATCCATTGGCTTGGCTATTGCCATTGCTATTGGCGAGGCAGGCTTTAGAGCTTTCTTAGGCGGCGCATTTGAAATGGATGAACACTTTAAAAGTGCTGATGCGCAGAGCAATTTACCCTTAAAGCTTGGATTGCTTGATGTTTGGTATCGTAACTTCTTACACTACAAGTCTAGAAACATCGCGCCCTATCACAGCGGCTTGTCCCGACTCACTGCTTATTGGCAACAACTTGAGATGGAGAGTAACGGTAAGTCTGTCGATAAATCTGGACGAGGCCTTACCTACGGGACAGCACCGGTACTTTGGGGTGAGCCGGGTACGAATGGACAACACGCCTTTTTCCAAATGCTGCATCAAGGAACGGATGTCATACCCGTTGAATTCTTGGTCGTTAAAGCCCCCAGTCATGCACACACTAGAAGTCATGAATTACTCCTATCCAATGCACTCGCTCAGGCTCAGGCCTTTATGATTGGAGAGTCCAAAGTAACTCCCAATCCTACAGGTGCGGGCGATGAGCCCTTTAACGCTGCAGCTCAGATGGGTCGTCACTTCCCGGGTAACAGACCTAGCCTGTTCACCGTATTGGAGCGGTTGACACCCCAGTCCCTTGGTGCCTTAATCGCCTTATCCGAGCACCGTACCTTTGTCGCAGGTGCGGTGTGGGGCATTAACTCGTTTGATCAATACGGAGTAGAGTTGGGAAAGAAACTGACACAAAATATCGTGAGTCAGATGGGGTCAACGCATCCTGTTAATATTGATCCTTCAACGCAAGGACTTATGGGGCATTTGGCACTGGGCCAAAGCTCTGGGAAATCTGTGTGACCAAGATTGACGTTTATGCGAAACAAAATTATTGATTTTGTATTTGATTTTGGTGCAGTGATCTTTGAATGGGATCCGGTCAAACGAGTTGAACAACATTTCAAGGGCGAATGGTACGGTTGCGATAGTGCACACACACTTGCTAAAAATATATTTGGGCACCCCAGTTGGCATGACTTTGACCAGGGTTTGGCCAGTATGGACTCGGTCATTGCGCAAACGTCTAAGCGCCTGGGAATTCATGCGGGACGCTTGGGTGAGCTTATAGAGCCGATAGGTGAGGATTTGGCTCCTATTGAATCTTCATTGATTGTTTTGGAGTCACTGCGGGCCCGCAGAGACATCGATAGCGCGTGTCGAATATTTTTTCTCTCCAATATGCCCAAACCCTTTGCGAGAGCTCTTGAGCGTAAGCATGCTTTTATCGAATGGTTTGACGCAGGTATTTTCTCAGCCGACGTGCTCCTTGCTAAGCCTGATGTACGTATTTATAAACTCTTGGCTGAACGTCATAACCTCAGCTCAGCGAGCACACTTTTTGTAGATGATCTTTTGCAGAACGTTGAGGCAGCGCAATCGCTGGGGTGGAGCGGGCTTCATTTAAGTAAGCCATCCGAATTGCCAGAAAAAATAAAGTATTTCCTATAAAGTGGGTCTTATTATGTGCTTTATTACTTGTGCAACAAAAAACCCGCAGGCTTTTGACTTGCGGGTTTTTGTAGTAAGGCGATTAAAGTAAAGACAGAAGTCTTTACTTTAAAAGGAATTACGGATTTACGGGAATTACATTCCCATGTCACCCATGCCGCCCATGCCGCCCATGCCACCACCAGGCATAGCTGGTGCGTCGTCCTTAGGAGCTTCTGCAACCATGCACTCTGTTGTCAGCATGAGAGCTGCAACGGATGCTGCGTTTTGCAACGCTGTACGAGTTACTTTAGTTGGATCTAAAATGCCCATCTCGATCATGTCACCGTATGTGTCGTTAGCTGCGTTAAAGCCGTAGTTACCTTTGCCTGCTAAAACAGCGTTAACAACTACACTGGCTTCGCCGCCTGCGTTGTAAACGATTTCGCGCAAGGGAGCTTCGATAGCTTTCAATACGAGTTTGATACCTGCGTCTTGATCAGCATTGTCACCTTTGATGGCGCCAGCTGCTTGCTTAGCGCGCAGGAGTGCAACACCACCACCGGCCACGATGCCTTCTTCAACTGCAGCGCGAGTTGCGTGCAATGCGTCTTCAACGCGAGCTTTCTTCTCTTTCATTTCGACTTCAGTAGCGGCGCCAACTTTGATCAATGCAACGCCACCGGCGAGTTTTGCAACGCGCTCTTGGAGTTTCTCGCGATCATAGTCAGAAGTTGCTTCTTCGATTTGAGCGCGGATTTGTTTAACGCGAGCTACGATGTCATCAGGTGCGCCTTCGCCGCCGATTAACGTTGTGTTCTCTTTGCCCACTTCAACACGTTTAGCTTGACCTAAATCAGTCAGTGCAACTTTTTCAAGTGTCAAGCCAACTTCTTCAGCAATAACTTTACCACCAGTCAATATTGCAATGTCTTCCAACATTGCTTTACGACGATCGCCAAAGCCAGGAGCTTTTACTGCTACAACTTTGAGGATGCCGCGAATTGTGTTGACCACCAAAGTTGCAAGAGCTTCGCCCTCAACTTCTTCAGCAATGATCAACAAGGGACGGCCAGCTTTAGCAACTTGTTCAAGTGTTGGCAGGAGGTCACGGATGTTAGAGATTTTCTTGTCATATAAGAGAACGAAGGGGTTCTCAAGAATAGCAACTTGTTTCTCTTGGTTGTTGATGAAGTAGGGTGACAGGTAACCACGGTCAAACTGCATTCCTTCAACGATATCGAGTTCGTTGTTGAGTGACTTGCCGTCTTCAACTGTGATAACGCCTTCTTTGCCGACTTTGTCCATTGCTTCAGCAATGATCTTGCCGATGGATTCATCGCTGTTTGCAGATATGGAGCCGACTTGAGCGATCTCTTTAGATGTCGTTGTTGTCTTAGTGGCCTTTTTGAGTTGCTCAACAAGTGCGTGAACAGCCTTGTCGATGCCGCGCTTTAAATCCATAGGATTCATGCCTGCAGCAACATACTTCATACCTTCACGAACGATTGCTTGTGCAAGTACTGTAGCAGTTGTGGTTCCGTCACCAGCGATATCGCTGGTCTTGGAAGCAACTTCCTTAACCATTTGAGCACCCATGTTTTGGAGCTTGTCTTTGAGTTCGATTTCTTTTGCAACAGATACACCGTCTTTGGTGACTGTTGGCGCGCCAAAGGAGCGCTCTAAAACTACATTGCGACCTTTAGGGCCTAGTGTTACTTTAACTGCGTTAGCGAGAATGTTTACACCCTCTACCATGCGGGCGCGGGCTTCGCCGCCAAAAATTACGTCTTTTGCTGCCATTTAAATTTCTCCGAATATATGTTGATTACTTAGCGTCTACAACTGCGAATAAATCTTCCTCTTTCATCACGAGGAGTTCGTCGCCGTCTACTTTGACAGTTTGGCCACTGTATTTACCAAATAGCACGCGGTCGCCTACTTTGACGCCAACTGCAACTAATTCACCTTTGTCGTTTTTCTTGCCTGGACCAACAGCAAGGATTTCGCCTTGATCTGGTTTTTCGGCTGCATTGTCAGGAATAACAATGCCTGATGCTGTTTTAGTTTCGTTTTCCAAACGCTTAACGATCACTCGATCGTGAAGAGGACGAAGTTTCATGAAATCTCCTAGTAAATAAAAAATAGAAACAAAATGAGAACTAAATGGTTCTTATTACTGAATCGATGCGGCCTAGAGTGATAATTGAAGTATTAGCACTCATTAAGGACGAGTGCTAATGATAGTGACGTTTCGTAATTTTTCAAGAGGGCTGGAGTGAAAGTTCACAGATACGCCTAAATTTGATTTCAAGAATTACATCAATTCAAGAGTTTTTATTAACTACTAATTATTAATTAATTATTTTTTATAGAAAATAAATAGCAACAAAATACTCATTCATGCGATGCAAATTTACCGTAAATAATTTAATCGAAAATTTAACTGTAAACGGGCAAGGAGAGCCAATGATTAGCGAGAGGATTTCACTAATTAAGACTAGGCGCAGTCATTTGACGATCTACCGGTTTATTTTTAATGCGTGGATCTCAAGAATCCAGGTTAATTTGGGGTGAACTGATAACAAACAGGAAACGTGCGGTCGTATTGCTTGAAAATGTCCCCAAAATGCAAAAAGTTTGTTTAAGTTGTATTCCAATTAGCGCACTTGCACACTAACATTTACATCGCTTGAGAAATTCTTGAATCAACAACATATACAGAAATGATTGCGCGTAATAATTTATTAGTGCGAAACTGGAGCCAAGTAAGTGTTCTTGGTGTCGTATTATTGTTTCACCTAATCATGTTTTACTCTCTGTACGTTCAACAAATAAACACACCTACAGCGTCAGAAGCCTCGATCTATGTGAATTTAATTGCCCAGCCAGAGTCTGATAAATCGGTAGTGCTCAAGCCCCTACTATCACCAAAACTATCGCCTAAAGAAAAACCGATTCTTCTTACGACTGAAAAACCTATAATTTCACCAAACGATTACGCGATACCAGATCCTAAGGAGGATTCTCGAGTGGCGGCAGTTCAAGCGCCGCAAATCTTCCTACCAGTTGGTCCAGTTGCTTTGGGAGGTGAGTTATCCGTGTCCTGCCCAGACAGAAGTGCTCCTACCTATCCGAGGCGTTCCATTCAACGAGGCGAAACGGGCAAAGTTGTGCTAAAAGTGGAGCTCAGTGAAACGGGTCAGGTAAGCTTAGCGACACTTCAAAGTTCCAGCGGGTTTGCGCTATTGGACGAAGCAGCAATTGCTGCAGTACGGACGTGGAGGTGCACTCCGGCAATACGCAATGGGCAGCCTGTGAAAGCACTGGCGTTTCAGCCGTTTAACTTTATCTTACAAGGCAACTAATTGATGGAACAAACTGCAGTTGACGGCTTCGGCTTTTCCCATTTTTTAATGGGTACAGACGGTGTTGGGAGGGTGGTTTTAGTGGTACTTTTGGTTTTATCAATTGCAAGCTGGTATCTCATATTTACCAGATCAATAGCGAATACATTAGCCCACCAATCAGCAAATAGTTTTGTAGATCAATTCTGGGCTACAGACTCAATAGCCCAAGTAAACGCCTTAATCAACTCTAGTGCTCCACATAATATATATGCGACTTTAGTTAAGAAATCAATAATTGCATTGCAAGATAAAGACATCAGTAACCTCTCATCTGAAGGAGCATTTGCTGAATACATCACCAGAGCTCTTGAAAACGAAGTAGATAAAGAAGTAGCAAATTCTGAATACGGTTTGACTCTTTTAGCTTCAGCCGGATCCGCTGCCCCCTATGTCGGGTTATTTGGAACTGTGTGGGGTATTTATCATGCTTTGGTTCAGATAGGGATGAGTGGACAAGGAACTCTAGACAAAGTTGCTGGACCTGTTGGTGAGGCTTTAATCATGACAGCTCTTGGGTTGGCAGTGGCCATTCCCGCTGTATTAGCCTATAACGCACTGAATAAAAGAAACCGTGACTGGATTGCACGTCTTGAATCGTTTTCGCATGAACTTTACGTTTTGATGGTTATTAAATCCAAAGGTAAGGTTGATATCAACCCCAGCAGTTTAAGAAAGTGATAATGTATGTCATTAAGATATTCAAGACGCTATAAGGGTAAATTACCCATGGCTGATATGAATGTAGTGCCACTGGTTGATGTGATGTTGGTGCTGTTGGTGATATTCATAGTTACAGCGCCGTTACTGACGCATGCTGTGAAAATTGACTTGCCAAAAGCTTCATCTGCTGTAAACCTTACCAAGCCAGAGCATATTGAATTCGGCATAAGGGAGGGTGGAGATCTTTATTGGAACGGTGAGGCAGTAAGCTTACAAGAGTTGCCCGCACGTTTTGCAAGTGCAGCATCTACACAGCCCCAACCAGAGGTTCATATCCGGGCAGACAAACACGCATACTACGAAAAAGTTGCACAAGTCATGGCTCTTGCGGCAAAGGCCGGAATAGTTAGGATCGGTTTTGTGTCGGAACCCAATCTATAAAATTTGATCGCTCATTTGTATTTCACAATGAATAACAGTTTACTTGCACAAGAAACAGAGAATGGCTGGCAGTGGTTGATGAAAAGAAACTGCTCAATATCGCCTTACCAATTGGCTGGGATTTTTTTGGGGCTTGGAATAGTATCAATGGGGATTGGAATATTTTTTTATTTGCTGGGCGCGACTCTCATTCTCCCTTACTCTTTTCTTGAGATTACTGTATTGTTAATAGCATTTTTTTATAATGCCAGGCATGCCAATGATTTTGAAAAGTTGCTGGTTGAAAAAAATACGGTAACAGTCGTATCAAAATCTGGGAGCACTGAGAGTACCGTTCAGCTCAGTAGGTCATTCGTTCGCGTTGAACTACCGTCAGAGTCAAAAGATCTCATCGTGATCTCACAGGGAAAAAAGCATGCTTATTTCGGGAGTCATGTGCATGCAAACCTTCGCGAAGCTTTAGGACGTGAGATTGTGCTGAAGGTATAGTCTCAAAGACAAATCATTTAACCTAATATTTAATAATTGATAGGACGAAAAATATGAAATTGACTAAAAAAATCGTGAGCATTTGTCTACTCTTCACTGTGGTCTCTAGTGCATTCTCCCAAACAGCTGAAATAGGTAAGTTGTCTATTTCAGGTGCTTACTCCAGAGAAACAGTTGCGGGCCAGACGGTTGGCGCTGGATTTCTTAAAATAAAAAATACAGGAGCTGCAGATAGATTAATATCAGCTAGTGCATCAATCGGCGCCGAGGTTCAGCTTCATACGATGACAATGGAGAGCAATATTATGAAGATGTCTCAAATTGCTGCTATAGATATACCTGCTAACGGTTCTGTTGAGCTTACTCCTGGTGGTATGCATTTGATGATTATGGGTATCAAGAGCCCATTAAAAGCGGGAGATACAGTTAAGATTAAATTAAGATTTACTAATGCCGGTGAGGTTGAGGTTAATTTTCCAACTCAAAGTATTACGCCAGCGACAGCACACAATCATGACAATATGAAGATGTAGTCTTCGCATCTTATGAAAGCTGATCAATATTTAAAAATAGATTCAGGGCTTATTTTTTTTCTAGAGCTTCAGACCTACTTGATTGAAGGTCACTCAGTAAAAAAAACCATCATAGGTTACATCTAAAGCGTATATTTGAATGAGTGATTTTTGTATCAGATAGATTTGAAGCTGTCGATTACGATTTGGAGATTTTGATTTTTAAGGCCTGTTGTTCATCACCAACTAGTCTAATCATTTCGGCGATTGCTTCATTACGATTTGCAAAATTTTGAATTAATTGATAGGCGGCTTTGTCTAAAGCCATTAGGTTCTCGTGAGAAATGATTTCAAACTTATTTTGATGTTCGATAATGTAATAAGATTTTTGAAAATCCATAAAATCAATCCTCTGAGAGTAGGTGTTGAATCATTCTTCGTTTGATTGCAGATCAAATTTTTTAAAATTTTTATCCAGTGCTTCATAAGAAGCGCGATCAAGCGGCGACAAAGGCGGGCGAGATCTTCTCCAGTCAGCATCTCTATAAATAAGAGAAAGTAAATATTTATAAGAGGCAATAAACGGATGTTTGCCGACGAGCATCTGAAGATCGGCTGCTCGCGTATCTACGGTCGCTTTCTCTTTCATTCCCGGAATAAAGGTTGGCGTCGCATTGGATTGATCGTGAAGGAGTGAATTGATAACGCGGGGGATTAAATTGGCCATTAAGGAAATTGTTCCCGTCGAGCTCAAGCGTCTTAAATCTGTTTCGTTACATGAATAGATCATTACTTTATCCACAAACGACAATCTTAAATCATCGCTAAGTGAGCTTTGTTCACTTTGATTCACTATGCCGTAGATATGTTGACCCCACCGGTCGACAATCGTAGACAAAGAGGCTTGTGGTATGTCTAGGTGGGTAGAGTTGGGTAGTAAGTGGATGTAGAGTTTGGTATTAGGACTTTTGATATAGGAAGTTAAATAATCAAAGTAATGGATGAGGCCATCCGAGCTAACGGGCTTGTAGTAGAAGGGGGGGCTTAACAAAACACCGTGCAGCCCAAGTGACTCCGCTAAGTGAAGCAGACGCACTGAGTCTGGAACCGAGTTCGATGTAATCGACAGGATGATCGAATCGGGGGAAATGCCTGCTTTGATAAGTCCTGTTATCGTCTCAGATTTTTCTGTAAAACTAAACAAAGTACCTTCTCCCGCATGGCTAAAGAGTACAACTCCGTTCACACCTTTGAAGAAAAGGGTTCTAATGTGAGACTCCAAGCGTGGATGATCAATGGATAGATCTGACTTGACTGGGGTCAAGATATCTGGCCAAGTTCCAGTAAACCCTTGTTTTATAGAGATGGTATTGGTCATATGTGCAGTTTACCTGGGGAAGTGTCCGTCGGCGGATAAGCAAAGGAAGGTGTGCAAGTGCAAACGAGGAATAGCTAGACAAACGACAAGAAAAGTAACTTAGAAAAGTTTCGTAATTATTATCTTAGCACTAATCTTAGGGGGCTAAGCGTTAATGTCATTTATGCGTTACCTTCATTTTGATTGAAAAATAGCTTCGTTGCCCAAAGGGATTGGATAGCAAAAGATTTTCAAAATAGGCAAATTATTTTTAGTTCTTTTTAAATGTGATTTTTATCAAGTAAAGTACAAACTGTCTGAATTGATATCTAGATTTACCGACACATGTTAGCTATTTTGGTGGCAAAGTAGTTAAATGCATTCAACCGATTTGGTTTAAACGAGGAGGCAATCGAATGCATACATATTTAAAACTCATTATTAATTTAACTCTTATTGGACTAGGTGCAAGTGCATATGGCCAGCAAGCCACCAAAAATCTGTATCTCGGAGCAAGTTTAGGATACTCAAAACTATCCGATCAAACCGCAACAGTGAATTCTCAACTTGTTAATGCGGTAGGCGGCACTGCACAATCTTCTCAGAACTCTGGCGCCGCAGCGTATAGGGTGTTTGGTGGCGTCAATCTAAAC
>CAIKNE010000063.1 GCA_903828695.1 uncultured Burkholderiales bacterium
ATGACGATGGTGGTTCCAAGCACTGGTCCCAGGCGTTGTGCAAGCAAGCGCGCCAAGATATCGGTAGACCCGCCCGCGGGGAAGGGTACCAAGTAATTGATCGGCTTGCTGGGCCAGGGTGCGGTTTGTGCGAAAGCAAAAAGTCCCAATAAAGAGGATCCAAGGGCCGCACCCCCTAAGCTGAGAGCGGATGGGGTAAGAGTGTGTTTTAAGAAGAGACGTCTACGGATCATGTGTTTTGCCTTGTTGTATGAGTCTTTGTGATGGTTTTTTTACTTTGTCTTTGTATGAATGGATTTGTCATTAGTGAATTTCTGGGTCGCCGTGTGTACCCTGCAAATCCTCAGGTTCTAGGAAATCAAAATCACATCCCTTGTCAGCTTGTTGAATATGCTTGAGATAAAGCGTTCCGTATCCACGCGTAAATTTAGGAGCTGGTGGGCTCCAAGCTGCCCTGCGCGCACGCATCTCAGCCTCAGAGATGAGGACATTGATGGTTCTTGCCTGAACGTCCAAGCTGATCAGGTCGCCGTCCTTTACCAACGCAAGTGGCCCCCCAACATGTGACTCCGGCGTGACGTGCAAGACGCAGGCCCCGTAGCTCGTGCCGCTCATTCTGGCATCACTGATACGAACCATGTCCCGCACACCTGCTTTGAGTAGTTTTTGAGGAATGGGGAGTTGACCCCACTCGGGCATGCCCGGTGCACCCTGTGGGCCTGCACTTTGGAGCACGATCACACTGTCTTTGTGAATGTCTAAACTCTCACTGTCAATGCGCTCATTCAGATCGTTGTAATCTTTGAATACGACAGCAGGACCCGTGTGCTCTCTCAGGTGCTGCTCCATAGCGGCTGGTTTGATGATTGCACCATGAGGGGCTAGATTCCCCCTCAGCACTGCCAGTCCATCGTTTTTGAGGAGCGCAGTTCCTGCGCTGCGGATCACATCATCGTTAAATACTTTTGCACCCTCTATATTTGCGCCCAAGGTCTGACCATTGACACTGAGTAGATCCAGATTGAGTAAATCTTTGATGTTGCAGAGTAGTCCTCTTAGACCACCTGCGTAGTAAAAATCCTCCATCAAATATTTCCCGCTTGGACGCAGATTTGCGATCACAGGGGTGGTTCTTGCCAATTCATCAAACCGGTCTATGCTTAAATGAACGCCCGCTCGCTTGGCCATGGCGATTAAATGAACCAGTGAGTTGGTAGATCCTCCAAGTGCGAGCACTGCTCGGATGGCGTTGTCAAATGAGGCTGCGCTGATGAAGTCAAGTGGCTTTAAGTCCTCCCACACCATATCCACAATTCTTTTGCCAGTGAGCGTTGCCATTTGAGCGTGCCTTGAATCGGGTGCTGGAATGGAGGCTGCACCCGGGAGTGTGAGCCCAAGCACCTCCGCTGCGCTGGTCATGGTGCTTGCAGTGCCCATGGTCATGCAGTGGCCTGGACTTCTGGCAATACCGTCCTCTACGTCCTGCCAATCGGACTCGGAGATATTTCCCGCTCTAAGCTCTGCCCAGTATTTCCAGGTATCGCTCCCACTGCCAAGGAAGCCGCCGCGAAAGTCTCCCCTGAGCATGGGACCTGCGGGTACAAAGATGGTGGGTAAGTTCATCGAGAATGCACCCATGATGAGTGCGGGGGTGGTTTTATCACACCCGCCCATGAGCACACACCCATCGGCTGGGTAGGAGCGCAGCAACTCCTCGGTCTCCATCGCCAGTAAGTTGCGGTACAGCATGGTGGTTGGTTTTTGGAAAGGCTCGGACAAAGACATGGCCGGCATCTCAACGGGAAACCCCCCGGCTTGCCAAATACCGCGCTTGACCTCTTCAACGCGTTGTTTAAAGTGGGTGTGGCACGGGTTGATATCACTCCAAGTGTTGATGATCGCAATAACGGGTTTGCCAGCGTAATCGCTCTTGTGGTAGCCCATTTGCGCGGTTCGAGAGCGGTGACCGAAGGAGCGAAGATCTTTGACACCGTACCAACGGTGGGAGCGAAGTTCTTCAGGGGCTTTTTTTCTATTTGCCATTTTGCAATCTTGCAATTTAAGAGGACGAGAGGAGGTTGGTTTTAACCGTATGGATAGAGCTTGGTTTTCAGTTCACGAGATTGAAGTTCACAAGATTTAAGTTCAAGTGACTGGAGCGGGATTGAATAGGACCAACGCGTTGTGAAGTTTCCACTGCTCAGCCCAAGTCTTTTTGCCACTGGCCACGTCCAGCATCAAGCGGAACAACTCCCATCCCACCTCCTCAATGCTCGCGCCTTCGCTTGCGATGCGCCCTGCGTCGATATCCATCAAATCGTGCCACCTGCGTGCGAGATCCGTGCGAGTTGCGACCTTAATGACGGGGCACTCGGCCAAGCCGTAGGGAGTGCCCCTTCCTGTTGTGAAAATATGCAAATTCATACCGGCTGCGAGTTGCAGCGTTCCGCAGATAAAGTCACTCGCAGGAGTTGCTGCAAAGACAAGCCCACGCTGGTCTTTTCTGAGGCGCTCACCAGGGGCAAGAACGCTTTGAATGAGTGTGGTGCCGCTTTTGATAATGGACCCCATCGCTTTTTCAACTATGTTGGAGAGTCCCCCTGCTTTGTTACCCGGTGTTGTATTGGCACTTCTGTCGACACGCCCTCGTTCTAAATATTTGTCATACCACGAGAGCTCACGGATCACCTCAGCTGCGACCTCTTGACTTGCACACCGCTTGGTTAACTGGTCGACAGCGTCCCTCACCTCTGTGTTCTCGCTAAACATGATGGTCGCCCCTGCACGGACCAAGAGATCTGCAGCAAATCCGACTGCTGGATTCGCGGTTACGCCGCTGAACGCATCGCTCCCACCGCACTGAACGCCTACGATTAATTCGGATGCGGGGAGGGTCTCTCTTTTTCTGGCGTTCAGGCGTTCTAGGTGGGGTCGTGCGGTTTGCACAATATCATCAATCATAGACATAAAGCCTACATGCGCGTCGTCTTGGAGGCAGACTGTTTCGGGCCCGTCTTGGGCTTGCCTTAGCCCTAACCCTTGCCCTGCACTTTGTAGGGGGAAGCTCCCTGGGGGAAGTAGTCTGTCGGGTTGTAATTTCTCACACCCAAGACTCACCACCATCACCTCACCGCCAAAGTTAGGATTAAGGCTGATGTGTCTAAGCGTTCTGATGGGGATGATGGCGTCAGGGGCGTCAATGGCGACTCCGCACCCGTAAGTGTGTTCCAAACCAATGACATCATCTACGTTTGGGTATTGAGGGAGTAGTTCTGATTTAATTCTTTGTACAGCAATGGACACAACCCCTGCAACGCATTGAACCGTTGTTGTAATCGCTAAGATATTGCGAGTGCCAACAGAGCCGTCTTTGTTTTTGTAGCCCTCGAACGTATAACCTTCAAGCGGCGCTAGTTGAGGGTCCTGGTGCTGGGCAATGGGGAGGTTCTCAAAGCCCAGGGCAACAGGCATCTCAATCAATCGCTCATGGACCCAGCATCCTGCTTTGAGGGGTTTCAGCGCACGCCCAATCGTCACGTTGTAGCGCTTGATCGTATCCCCTTGTGCCAGGTCTCTCAGTAAGACTTTATGACCTTGGGGTACTTTGTCGATCAAGACCAGGCCGGAGTCCAGGACGCTGCCTGCTGCGAGTCCACCGTCGTTGACCACGATCGCGACGTTATCGTCTTCGTGCATTTTGATCACTCGAGGTGTTTGTGAGGAAGATGGGACGGGAGAGCTTTTGGTCTGATGGGTAGGGGTATTCATAGCAAGCAATAAGTTCTTGACAACTTTCTAAAATTATTTCGAAACCTAGGTCATGACCTGTTTGCGATGACCCGTGTTTCAGTCCTCCATTGATGTATCAAATCAAAACTACAAGCATAAGGCCTGATTAACTCAATCCTCATACAGGTTTACAGATGAGAGCAAACAAAGAGAGCCAAAAAAAGGGTTTTGATACAAAAGCAATCTCAATAACCGGACTTCAAGAAATCAAAGCACGACATGACCTGTTAGCACGGTCGGTAACCAAGTGGAGAAGGACGGAACGTAGGTGACGAGCGTGATTGCAGCAAAAATGGCCAGATAGTAGGGCCAGGCTGTTTTGGTAGCCTCTCCGATGGAGATGTTACCAATGGCGCATCCGATAAACTGAACGGACCCAACAGGGGGATGCACTAATCCCAGTGCGCAGTTTAAGAGCAACATCATGCCAAACTGCACTGGACCCACGCCCATTTGTATGGCGAGCGGTAAAAAGAGGGGCGTTGTGATCAAAATGTGCGCTGCCATGTCTAGGAATATACCCAAAAATATTTGAATAATATTGATGTATAAAAGCATTAACCAAGGCGTGTGCGTGGCGCTCAGCAGTGCCTGCTCGATAACGTCTGGGATCTCCAAAAAAGCCATTTGATATCTGAGCATGTTGGACACGCCGATCAGTAGCAAGATTACACCTGTGGTCTTGGAGGCCTTGGCAAGTGACTTGAGCAGTTTCTCAACGCTCATCGTGCGGTAGATCACCAGGGTTAGAAAGAGCGAGTAGGCGACAGCAATGGCTGCGGCCTCTGTGGCGGTTGCGACCCCTTTTAAGATACAAATTAAGATAATTGCGATCACACCAAGACCAGGTAGAGATGCGACAAAGGTATTTAAAACGCTTGCCCATCCAGGAAAGCGCTCAACCCCAGTGCTACCGTCCTCGCGTTTCGGGTAGCCATACTTTACCGCTTGCCAATAAGCAGTAATGAGCATACAGACCATGATCCAAAAAACAGGGATCAATCCTGCAAACATCAAGTCTCCAATGGAGACTCCGCGGATGACTTGACCGTCAATGACGCCGTTTGCGGCCTGAGCCGCGAAGGCGTAGATGATCATGTTGTGGGAGGTCGGCATCAGCGCGCCAGACAAGGAGGCGTGGGTTGTGACGTTTACGGCGTAGGCTGCGCTGTAGCCCTCGCGTTTCATGATCGGAATCATGACTCCGCCCATGGCAGACGTGTCAGCAACGGGGGAGCCTGAGACACCGCCAAATAAAGTGGATGCGACCACGTTAGCAAGTCCAAGACCCCCTCTCCAGTGACCGACCAAGCTTCTTGCAAAGTTGACGATCTTGTCTGCAATTCCGCCGTGCAGCATCAGCTCGCCGGAGAAGATAAAGAAGGGGATGGCAAGGAATGAGAAAACATTCATTCCCGACGTCATCATTTGAATGGCGGTCTCAAAGGGCAACTCTTCGACATAAAAGGTTGCCAAACAACTCAGGCCAATTGCAAAAGCAACAGGAACACCCAGGACTAAAAAAACCAAAAACGCGACACACAGTACGGTTAATGCCATGAGGGGATAACCTTCTCGGATTTAAAGAGTGCAACGATATGCTCGGTGCTAAAAAGAGTGATGAGGACCCCGGCTGAGACGACGGGGAGATAGCGGTAAGCCTCGGACAGGCCAAGTGTGGGGATGGTGCTCGCGTAGGTCGAAAGCCCCATTTGATATCCACCCGCAAGTAAAGACAGTGCGAAGACAATAGAGAGGAGATGAACGACGGCGGAGCACCAAAACTGCGCTTGATGGGGCAGCACTCGCACGATCGAGTCCAGTCCAATATGCCCCGCATCCCTAACCCCTGCAGCTGCCCCAAACATGGCCACACTGATCACCAAGAGGAGCGCAACTTGCTCGACGTAGGGAGGTGCGTTGTTGAAAACATAGCGCATGATGACGCCGTAGATGACAACGCTTAGTAGCCCAATCAAACAAATACAGGCAACATACATCGCAAACCTGGAGAGTTTGCTGTTAAGGGCCTTTAGAAAATACATGACATCCTTTAAAGATTGGGTTTGCAAGTTGTACCGCTTGAGCACACAAATGGTTGAACGCCTTGGGGTGAAGCGGATGATAAAGCGTGGCTTAGGTGTCGTTTAGGTAAAGTTTGGGTGTTGATTAGTTGTGGATTAAGTGATGATTGATCGTTAGTCTGAACGGAACTAACAAGGCTCGCAAGACTTGACGATCGGATCAAAAAAAGCTTACGGCTAACCTGTCTTGCATAAAATGTCTTGTATTACCCCGCTTCGATAACCAGGTTTCGATCATCCGTCTTATCCTGAACATTAGTTAAGTACTTGTTAAAGCCCGCAGGGCTTTAACAAGATGCATTTCAACTTACTTTGCATTCACAATTTCTTGCACAAGCGCTTTCAGCTCAGGTGTGTTTGCGAATTG
>CAIKNE010000064.1 GCA_903828695.1 uncultured Burkholderiales bacterium
AGGCTTGGGCTGCATGCAAATATGCGAACATGTAGTATTGGGCTTTAGAAACCCTGGTGAGGTTGCATTCTATGAATACGTTTACCAAACCTTGTTGATCTGTGCCGCTAGGGACATCAATCAACTCTCTATGAGCTTGTATGAATTTAACCCATTGTGTAGTGAGGTTTGCATTTTGTTTCTCATTGGTGGGGTCATTGAATTTAAATTTCAATTGTGTCTGCACTGCTTCAGTGTCTGACAACACCCCCTTAACCGCCCTACTTTTTTGCAGGTATTCATTTGCTATTCTTACGAATAGCGGGGCGTCATTGAGAACTGCTTCAAGATCATCTTCCCCAATCAATTGTTTGCTGAGGAATTGATAGTACATGTTTTCCCTGGTTTCAGTGCCATAGGGAATCCATTGATTAAGTGGACAATATTGTCCTGCCGCTAGATGTGTGATCACAGCGGAGACAAATGCACTTAGTGACTCAATCGTGAAGGTGGCCATGTATGGTTTTTTACCCCAGACTGCCATTGAACCTCCACTACTGCTACTTGAATTAATCGAAGTATTTTGCGGTAACGACTGATGACTACTTTGAGTCAAACTTCCACCTTCGTAAGAAAGGTTTCCCATCCCGCCAGGGCTGCTCATGCTGGTAAAATTTCCCAGCATCGGCGAATTGCTCCTGATTGGTGTTTGGGTTAGAAGTTGTCCTGCGGTTTGTGATACTCTCAATTGAGATCGTGCTACCGCATGAGCATCATCTGCAGAACTTGAGCTGCGTTGCGGTTGTATATAAATAGCCCCGCTGTGGAGATGTATGTGGCTTCTATTATTATATGCCTCTCCTCGCGCATTATATCGGTCTTGCCGAATTCTAATGGCGTCTTCAAAGTTTCTTAACTTTTGTCTAATGGTTTCTTGAAGTGGCATTTCGTGAAATTGTGGGTCTTGTACTATTGACAAAATCCCACTGTGCCTTTCAAAGTCGTATTCTATGAATCGACCCGTGCTTTGCAATTCGCGCACTTTAGCCATTACATGAAGTACCAATTCCTCTATGGGAGTTGGGAATGAGTAATATAACTCTTCGCTGAAGGGTGCTGTTCGACAGCTACTATCTCCCCTCGCTTGTGACAGGTTGTGGATATCATTGAAAGTTCTGACATAAGCTTGATAAAAGCTAGCCAATGAACTTAAACCAGCAAATAATGCTAGGATATGTTGGAGTTCCAGTTGAGTGAACTCCTCCACTGCCTGTAATGAGATGAGGTCATGGAGATCTTGCATCTGCCATGGTGCCTCCTCAGAATGTGTTTCATCGCCTAAGGCGTCATCATTCTTTTGTATTTCCTCGTTTTCTTCACTCATTTTATATGGTTTGAAAATGGGATTTTAAACTTTAGAGCTCAATGTCTTAAGTTTGATCGCTTTTAAAGCTTTATTTTCACTAAGGAAAATTAATTTCTGAGTAAACAACTGAGAAAAAATTACTTAAAATTTTTTCTTGGGTTGAATTACCGAGTAAATTTACTGTGGGCTTGCCTAGGATAGCAGACTCAGGATAGCTAACTAGCAGCAACACTAACTACAAGGCAAGCTAAGAGAAGGTGTCGTCGATAGTTAACTGATTACAGCATGTAAG
>CAIKNE010000065.1 GCA_903828695.1 uncultured Burkholderiales bacterium
CAGCGTACACCTCTAAGTCATACATTGCTCGCTGCAGGGAGTTGATTGCCGATTGCAAACGCTGCTTAGCTATCTCGCGCACTTGCTGTTCTTGCAATTCTTGAATTTTTTGATTAGTTGTCATCTTTAGTCCTTTTTCGTTTAAGTGACTACAGTTTGTTTTCAGACACGTAGATGGACAACCGACAGTTGGTAACCCGAAAACTTGGCGGGGTACCGAACGAAAATCACCTGGGTAGAAATTCAAGTTCTTGACCCACAATTTCCGCAGCGCAGAAATTTAGATCTGCAGGACACATTCGGGCAGTGTGCTGGTTCGTGACAGAAAACTCACAGATTTGCCCAAAAGCTGCAATCAGCAGCTGTCTAGCCACAAAACCCCAGCGCTATAACGCCCTACAGCGCATCTTTTACATAGCCCGAATACTCGGAGTGCTGAGAACCCAGATCAGCGCTTGTAGGGCTTGCTCGCCAATCTGCTCTGGTTATCCACAGCTCGTGCGAGTTATCCAAGAAAAATCACGAAAAAACTAGCTTTTCATAGATTTCAAAGTTTGAGGGTTGAAATCATTGAAGAAAAAAACCGCTGAAAAGTTATCCACAGCCAGTTCATTTTGCCCTGCTCCAACATAGAAACCCACCATTCTGGACGGACTCAGGTTGTCCAGATAAATATATGAAAACACAATGCAATTAACGCAAACAAATGATTTAGGAGATAAAACCATGGCACAAGCAAAGACACTAACAACTGCTGAAATTGAGCGCTTGTTAACGCATATCAATACACGCAAGTACTCAGCCCGTAACAGATCAATGATGCTGCTCACACACTGGGCAGGCTTAAGAATCGGCGAAGTAGCCTGCTTACGTTGGCCATGTACCGACAAACCAATGAAGCGTTTGCCAGGGCTTACTGGCATTGGTTCTTTTTAATTCAACCCTCGCCCATGCCGGAGAGGCTCATTGAGTCAAGTCCAGGCGACTACATCCGTGATGTGATGGGCAACCGCAGTGCTGGGATGGCGCCCTTTGACCCCAGGGCCGTTGCGGAGTATGTGCGGTGCCTCTCGCGAGCGGGAGCCGCGCACGGTTTGTGTGAAGACTACAGAGCATCCGCCAGCATTGATCTCGTGCATGACCTGGAGAGCTTGAACTCTGGACTCAAAATCCACCACCCACTCAAAGTGTTCTGGGGGCTAGAGGGCGTCATCCAAAAATGCTTTGATCCCTTGAGGGAATGGCAGCAAGTGGCGCATCAAGTATCCGGGGCCGCTTTACCGTGCGGTCACTACATTCCCGAAGAAGCGCCCCATGAACTTCTCAAGGAGTGCAAAACGTTTTTTCAGTGAATGATTGAACCCACCCCACGAAGCTCCAGGCGAGTCAGTTCAAAGGAATGTGTGCGTTTTGGATGACGGCTTGCCACTTTTTAATGTCCGACAGCAACAGGGCCTGAGTATCCTCAGTGCTCAATGACAAAGGGTCGGCATTCATGTTTTTGATGCTTTGAATGACCTGGGGAGAGGACATGGCATCAGTGAACTCTTTGCTCAATTTGGCGATGATGGACTTTGGCGTTCCGGCTTTCACAAAAACCCCATTCCATGAGCTCACCTCGTAGCCTGGCAACCCACTCTCGG
>CAIKNE010000066.1 GCA_903828695.1 uncultured Burkholderiales bacterium
ATCATCCGTAGTCTTGGTCTCTTGTATGGCCAGCACATCAACCCCGGTGTTGGAGGGGATGGTTTCATCTAAATTGATGGGGTCTTTAGATAACCAATCCAACACCTGGGGTAAACGTACGCCCAAGGAATTGACATTCCAGGTCGCTAGTTTCATATTTAAAGGTCTGTTCTCAGGCTACTAGATATGCATGTAGGCTACAACACCCATGATGAGACCTAATGCGCCCACTCCGTACATGCCTTTTTGGAGCCAACTTTTTCTGGTCAGTAACGCAATAGCAGCCAAGGCAACGCAGACTTGCAAAATGGTGGTTGCTAAAGCCCATTGGTGGTGATTGTGCATCTGGTGCTCAGAGCGTTCTTCCCACTCTTTGGCGTCTGCTTCGAGTTTTTCGGCGCCTTTTTTGATTTCCGCTTTCTCAGCCTTGTACCTTGCTATCTCTGTCGTGTAGAACTCAGTACGACTCTTAGGCGCAACGTCCAGGGCAAGTTCCCACAGATTTTGTTTGCTGCTCTTGGATTGATAGTAATTCCATTGGTTGGAGGCTTCTGTTTTGATAATGGCAGCATTATTTTTAAACAGTCCTGCATCCGCTTGTGTTGCGCCGGCCATGTATCCAAAAATAGCGCCAAACGTGGCAATAATGGCCGTAAACATGGCGATTTGACTGGTCATGCTCTGCTCACCGCCGTGAGCTCCGGCGTGTTCCAACTCGTGGTCGTGAGGGCCGTGTACTTCAAATCCTTCCTCTGACATATCTGTCTCCTTAAGTTTTTTGTAAATAAATAATACTATAAACCAAACCATTGGCAGCTGTGTGACGACTGCGTTTCAGTTCTGTCCAACTCTCATCAAAAATGGGTGCTAAAGCGTCCCCCTCAAAATCGGCCTCTATCTCCGTAATCACGGCTTGACTGGCAAGCCCCATACACTGAGCGTAGACCTGTGCGCCACCGATCACCCATAAATCTTTATCTCGACCCATGATACGCAGGGCTTCATCAATGTTTTTAACAACCTTAGCATCCTTTGAGTCTATTGAAAATGAGTTACTGAGGATGAAATTCATTCGACCAGGAAGGGGTCGGAACTTCTCAGGTATGGATTCCCATGTTTTGCGGCCCATAATTACGGGGCTGCCCATGGTGGTGGTTTTGAAATGCGCTAAATCCTCAGGGAGGTGCCATGGAAGTGAGTTGTTTTGACCGATGGTGCCGTTGCGCGCTCGCGCTAATATTATTTTGAGAGCCATTTATCAAATCAATTTTAAAGAAGCTGTATTTTCTCATACCTTTTGAACTCGCAAGCCACATTAATTCTGGCATACTTTGTAAGGGTTGTTACTCGTATCTCATCGTCCATCATAGTTACCCATAGTCCATTGCTTTTAATGGCTCACTTTTTCGGTGAATTTAGGTAAATGCGCCCCATGTTTTTTTCTCGCTCTTCACTGCGCCTTGATATGCCAATCAAACTGTACCCCATTCAAGCAAATTTAAATCAAGCAAGCTCTGCAAGCCAACTGTGAACTCATCATCCCTAGATTGCTTAGAGCTTGAACTGGGCCAAAGCGGTGTTGCAACCCGGTATCAGTGGAGAGCTGAGAACGGGTCCGCGTTTCCTTCTCAATTTTTAGTCATTGATGACACTTGCACCGCAGACCAAGCCTTTAAATTAGCCCGCGCAGGCACTTACCTCATTTGGAACGCAGACTTTCAAAATGCACGTCAACTCTTGCAAGCCATCTCAAGGCGTTTGGATAAGAGTCTTAAAAGAAGGGACTCCGCCCAGGGGCGAACTTTAGCGAGGGCTTTTGATGAATTCAGGGAGGACCAAAAAAGTCGTGCTCAGTTACTGGGTAAATTGCTCATACCAGTTGGCCCAGATCACAAAATTCAGTTAAAGCGTGCACCTCTCATTGAGCAGGCCGCCGCTCAGGCTTACGGATGCGACGCGCCTGCATACCTGGTCTCACTTCGCGAGTTGCAAGGCGTGATCAGTGCATTTGAGTGGCGCAAAAAAGGTGTCGCTATCGATTTATCTGACTGCGGCTTAGCTCCCTTTAAAATCGCACCTCACTTCGGTGTGTTCTCCCCCATAAGGGGTGAGTATCTGCGTTTGGTTGGGAGCGCACCTTTGCCCGTATCACTTGAGTCGAGTTCCATTGCTTTTGATATTGGAACTGGCACGGGTGTACTCTCCCTCATACTTGCGTTCAGGGGCGTTAAAAATATCGTTGCTACAGACCAAAGCCCCAGGGCTGTAGCGTGTGCACTCGCTAACATAGAAGAGCTTAAGATGCACGCCGCGGTAAAGGTTGTTCAAACGCACTTATACCCGCTTGACCCCAGCACTCACTCTGCGCTAAAAGCTGCTTTGATCGTTTGTAATCCCCCTTGGCTTCCTGCTCCCTCCAGTGGCGCAATAGATAGCGCTGTGTTTGATCCAGACAGCCAAATGCTTAAAGGTTTCTTGTACGGACTGGGCGAGCGCTTGCTCCCCCAAGGCGAGGGATGGTTGATATTGTCCGATTTGGCTGAGCATTTGGGGCTGCGCTCAAGGGGCGAGCTCATGCATTGGATCGATGAGGCAGGGTTAGAGGTGTTGGGCCGTTTGGATATCAGACCTGAGCATAAAAAGGCACGCGATCCAAACGACCCTTTTTACGCGGCAAGGTCGGGGGAGCTCACCTCACTGTGGCGACTGGGGGTGCGTTCTAGAGGGCTTTAAGGGACTTAAAGGACTTCAGTGTTGTAGCCTTTTAGCCTTAAAAGTCCATGCAGGCGTCAGCTTTCAGAACCTTGCTACAAACTGAAATCTACACAGCCACAGGAGCTTTAATCGCTGGATGACATTCGTAGCCCAGAACCTCAAAATCCTCAAATTCATAATCAAAGATGGAGGCTGGACGACGTTGGATGTTAAGCCTTGGGTAGGGGAGTGGCTCTCTAGATAGCTGCAAATTAACCTGCTCGGTGTGATTGCTATAGATGTGGCAGTCCCCCCCTGTCCAAATAAAGTCGCCCACATCAAAATCGCACTGCTGTGCAATCATATGGGTGAGGAGCGCATAGCTTGCGATATTAAACGGCACCCCCAAAAAGATATCCGCGCTGCGTTGGTACAACTGACAGCTGAGCTTAGGGCGAGCCCCGCTTACACCGGGCTGAGCGGGGGCGACATAAAACTGAAAGAAAGCGTGACACGGCATTAAAGCCATTTTGTCCAATTCAGAGACATTCCAAGCGCTGACGATCATTCGTCGAGAATTAGGATTTGATTTGAGGGTCGTCATCAAATCACTGATTTGATCGATGTGTCCTCCCCCCTGCGTTGGCCAGCTCCTCCACTGCACCCCGTACACAGGTCCAAGGTCTCCGTTCTCTTTTGCCCATTCGTTCCAAATGCTCACGCCTCGGTCCTGAAGCCATTTGGCGTTACTGTCTCCTTTGAGAAACCATAGAAGCTCATAAATGATCGATTTGAGGTGCACTTTCTTGGTGGTCACCAAAGGGAACCCTTGTTGAAGATCAAAACGCATTTGATAGCCAAATACACTCTTTGTGCCCGTACCCGTTCGGTCCCCTTTGTCGACACCGTGCTCGAACACGTGTTTCATAAAGAGTTCGTATTGATTGCTACTCGCTGCTTGGGTTGAGGGATTTTTATTCATTACTTTTTCAAAACTGGGTGTTCAATTAATCAGTCAGATTTTAGTTCTGTTTTTTCATCATTCATTCGGACGTTTTTTTTACAAAGAGTTGATGACTCGCCCGGGATTAAAGATATTTTGTGGATCAAGGGCTCTTTTAATAGATCGCATGAGCACGAGTGCGGTTGGGTCTTTGTAGTCTTTTAATGTGTCTACTTTGAGACTACCGACTCCGTGCTCTGCAGAGATCGAGCCCCCATATTCCATCACACTGTCGTAGACCAAGGTGTTGATGTCATGTTCAAAATCTATTAAGAATTGTTTTGAATCAACGCCCTGGGGAGCTTGCACGTTGTAGTGCAAATTCCCGTCCCCAAGGTGGCCGAAGTTAACAATGTTGACGCCTTCTATTTTTTTTGCAATAAGCGCGTCTGTGTGCAGAACAAAGGGCGCGATTTTCGAGACGGGGATGGAGATGTCGTGCTTGATGTTCAAGCCCTCAGTGGCTTGAGCCATGGTGATATTTTCTCTAATTAACCAAAGCGCTTTGGCTTGGGAAAGGCTTTCTGCGATGACGGCGTCTGTGATGATTTCTGCCTCTATTGCTTTTTCCATCAACCCCTCAAACTGCGCCCTTGCATGAGACTCAGACTCGTTGTCTGAGGCTTCTAACAAAATACAGTACGGATTTTCCTTCCAAAGAGGAACATTCATCTGAGGAAAGTGCTTGTCCACCAAACTCAGCGCAAATTGCCCCATCACCTCAAATCCGCTCAGCGCTGGACCTAATGTGCGGTGGGCAAGCCCTAGCAGTTCGACGGCTTGTTCAATGCTTTGTACGCCCGCCCAGGCAGTGAGTTTTGCGGCGGGCATGGGATAGAGTTTTAAGGTCGCTGCTGTAATGATCCCAAGCGTTCCCTCACTCCCGATGTACAGATTTTTAAGGTCATAGCCCGTGTTGTCTTTGCGAAGTCCCGATAAGCCGTGCCAGATCTCCCCTGTTGCACTAACCACCTCGAGGCCCAGGCACAGCTCACGTGCGTTGCCGTACCTGACGACTTGCGTGCCGCCTGCGTTGGTGGATAAGTTTCCACCAATTGTGCAACTGCCCTGAGAGCCAAGACTTAAGGGAAATAAGTAGCCCGCTTGCTCGGCAGCTTGTTGGACTTGTTGAAGCACACACCCCGATTCAACCGTCATCGTCAGGTTCAAAGCGTCCAGTGTTCGCACCTTATTCATGCGCTGCAAGCTCAGTAAGATTTGCGTACCCGTCTCGTTCGGGATAGATCCAACCACCATGCTTGTGTTGCCACCTTGGGGCACGATACTCACGTTCTGAGTCAAGCAGGCTTTGACGATCAAAGATACCTCCTCAGTATTGCCAGGACTCACTACAGCAAGGGCTTTGCCCTTGGCCCTTTTTCTCCAGTCTTGCTCGTATTTAGAGAGATCCCCGCTTGTTTGTACATGAGTGGGGCCAACGATGCTTGTTAATTTATTTAAAAATTCGTTCATAGTTGCAAGGCTGTCTGAGCTGTTGGATAAAGGACGACTTGGGTTCACAAAGCGCTAAGCACTTTGCGCTCATGATGTTTTCTGGGATGACTGTTGTGATGTTTCTTTTTCGCTTTGGTTTGCGTTTTGAAATCTATAGCGCACATGCATTGCACAGGCCCCAAACAAGATGATACAAATTAAAACTTCCAAACCAGCGTAGAGTTTACTGGGATATGCATCCCCCCAAGTCCGGACCACACCTTCTATGAAGTAAAACCAAATCCAAAGGCTTAACCAACGGTATGTGTAGAGGCGGTTTTTTAAGAGTCCCGTGAGTGGAATACAAAGGGGCAGCGCTTTCAGGCATAGCCAAGAGCCCCCTGGACGCAGCGGTGCTAACCAAAGTTCCCACAAAACGCTTAGCACTATCAAGGCCACTAGGGCTGCAATAGAGACGCGTTGTGTCAGTCTAATGCTTAAAGGGGGTACTGACTCAGGCACTGATCCATCCGTGCGGGAGGCTTCGTTCATGTGTGATGATGTATTGGGGATCAAAGCGTCAGTAACAGTTGTAGGGTTAAGGTTAAGGTTAGGGTTAAGGTTAGGGTGATTAGACAAGATATTCTTTTGCTCAGTGGTAGGGCCAAAGGGAGCCAAATGGTTCCAGGATTTTCGAAATGATTTGTAAATGGGAGCTGCTTTGTTGGGAAGTTAACACTTTAGAACTCTTGTTGCAGAAATTTCTGCAAGATAATCTAGGTTCTTAAAGTCATCATCTTTTTCGGATTCTCACCCCGAGCGTATCAGTTCACCTCCACGCCATGATTGTCTCCTATCTTAAAGCGCTTGTTGAAAACTTACTGGAGTTCCCGTGGAAGCGGTGTGCGTTAATCGTCTTTGAGCGCTTTCGGGAAGACCGATTGGCTCAGACAGCGGGCAGTTTGACCTTCACCACCTCCATAGCCTTGGTTCCCTTGTTCACGGTCGTTTTAGCGGCCTTTACGATATTCCCCATTTTCGGGCAGTTCCAAGCCGGGATACAGCGTTGGTTGGTCGAGAGTTTGATGCCCGAGAGCATCTCCCGCCAGGTGCTGGGGTACCTCACCCAGTTTTCCTCCAAAGCCAGTCGTTTGGGCGTGGCAGGCTTTGCCGCGCTTGTGTTCTCGGCGCTTGCGTTGGTGTTGACCATTGATCACACCCTCAACGCAATTTGGAGAGTGCGCACTCACCGCTCTTGGATCAAGAGGATGGTGCTTTACTGGACGGCTATGACTTTAGGCCCGTTGGTGATAGCACTTGGACTTTTTTTGATGTCCATGGTCTTTAGCTATACCGGGGATACGATGCCCCTGTTCACGACGCTTTGGAGCCCCGTATTAAGTCTCACTGAATTCATATTGTTGGTGGGTTGTATCAGCGCACTTTACCGCTTCACACCCAATACCCAGGTTGAGTCCAAGCACGCTTTGCTGGGCGGGGTCACTGCAGCTGTTGCGCTTGAAGGGGCGCGTAAGTTACTGACTTTGTATCTGGGCAAGATGTCTACTTTTTCAGTGGTCTACGGTGCGTTTGCAACTGTGCCCATTTTGTTGGTGTGGATCTATACGCTTTGGGTCATTGTTCTTGTTGGTGCGGTGTGGGTTTCTTGCCTTCCAGCACTGTTGCAAGAGCGCGTGCGCTCAGGGGGGGGGCCAGGGTGGCGATTTCAACTTGCAGTTGAGTGCTTGCAACTTCTTTACCGCGTCCAGCAAAACAATTCAAAGGGTCTTAACCTTTACGCCATGGCCCAACAGTTGCAAGTAGACCCCCTTGAGTTAGAGGATGTGGTGGAGCAATTGGTCGCGATGGATTGGATTGGTTTGCTGAACGAGGAGGTCCAGGGACAAATACCTCGTTACGTTCTCCTAACTCTCCCCCAGCAAGCCCGGCTGAGCAACTTGCTGGGTGGTTTCTTGTTAACACCAAGCGATGAAACTCGGGCAATCTACCTTAGGTTTGAGGGACTTAAGTTGGATACGCTATTAGAATGAAAAAGGCGCCGAGATTTAAGTCGGCGCCTTTTTTTAATCGAACGATACTTATCCGCAAGGTTACCAGCTACTGTCGTCTGATCCGCCGCCCGATGAGCTGTCATCCCAACCAGATCCAGAGCCCGAGTCAAATGAGCCGATATCAGGGGCTTGGGGTTGATCAAACGGGACATAGCCGCCGTTATTTTGCAGGCCTGCTGAGTTGTCGCTGTGATGCTCGCCGCCCTCCATGGCCTTTGAGAGCGCGTAGCCGGCTGCAACACCAGCTAAACCGCCCACTACAGCGCCACCGATGCCGGAGCCTGATGGGCCGTAGCCTGGACCAGGTCCATATCCGGGACCATATCCAGGTCCGTAGCCAGCAGGGGCTGGAGCACCTCCAGGACCCATCGGTCCGTAGGGTGAGGGCGCGGGTGCGTAAACAACGGGTGGGGGTGCATTCCTGCGAATAATCAGTCCTAGCAAAAACATGACCCCAATCGCTAACACCACGTAGCCCCAAGGAAATGAAGCTGGCTCCTGTGTTCGCATACCAGGCTGTGCATTGGGGCTCGCATTGGCGTTGTGAGCGGGCGCGGCATGTGCAGCGTTTTCAGCGGCACTTACCTTTTCTAAAATGTCATTGAATTTCTCAGGGCTTTTGGCAAATTTCAAGCTTGGGTCTAGCCTTTGTGCTTCAAGCAACTCTTGACGGCTCTCATTTAAATGATCCTCTTTGGCAAGGACTTGTCCCAGCTCGTAGTGTGCTTTGGCGCTAGAGGGCTTCTCATGCAAGACCTCTTTGAGCATCGCCTCGGCCTGGGTGTAGCGACCCGCCTCTACGGCATTCTCAATATCCTTTGGGGACGGGAGTGCCTGAGCTTGAGCCCAAGAGGCTACCACCAATGCGGAGCCAATCAATAGCTTCGTAAAACTGGCTCGGGCGCGCTGACCCAGGTTGGGGCGCGCATGAAATGAGTACTGCATGAAATCTCCTTAAATTAAATTCACGCTCAGACAAGAAATTCAACCGTTACTCCGGCTCTTTGGTCCTGATCCACATGGCTCATGATCCGTGAAGTTGAGGTTCCTGTGTCAGGTGAGAACACAGCAGTGAGTATATGAGGTTGCTTACCCAGGGTTCAAGGGGATGGGCAATCGAACTTTAATCCTGGTGGATACGCGCGATGAGCTCAATTTCTACACAAGCCCCCATGGGTAGCTGAGCCACCCCAAAAGCGCTACGAGCGTGAGCTCCTGACGCGCCAAATACTTTCCCGATCAACTCACTACAGCCGTTGGTGACCAAGTGATGCTCGGTAAAAGTGGGGGTCGAGTTCACAAGACTCATAACTTTTACGATTTGAGTAATATGGTTGAGATCTTTACCCACAGACTGACAGGCCGCATGCAGCGTGCCCAGGAGATCTATGGCAACAGCTACGGCAGCATCCGCGCCTTCAGGCGTTTGCATGGTCAGTCCCAGTTGACCAACCCAAACTTTGCCTTCTTTCTTTGCAATGTGGCCACTGAGGTATATGTGTGAGTCACTGACGACAAATGGGACGTATGCGGCAGCAGGCGTTGCAACCGGGGGCAATGTGATGCCCAGTTCTTCTAGCTTTTTATAGACAGTCATGTGCGGTTTGAAAGAGTTTTGTGGAAGGGGAGAATGGATAGCGCCTCATACTCTGCGCATGACGAGTGTCGACCCAAGCCAACCAACCCAGTTGGTTTGAGAGTTTGGGGATGGACAACTCGCTAAAGTTCAAAGTGGCTAAGGCGTGAGTTTATCTTGTCAATTTTATCGACCAAGACCTCTCGGTTTTGAGGGTGGACGGGGACCCAATAGTCAACACCAACATTGTGATTCCTCTGCCGGGGCATCCGGCCTCAATTAGAGGTGGCCTGCAATAGGAGCGTCCAAGAAGAACGGGCTAAGTAGTCTGCGCACACTTCATCCATACGTCAAGCCGCGCTCTGGGCAATGGATCTAGGGTGCTCGGGGCTAGGTTGGCTCCTCATTGGCTCACAATCACCCATAAGCCTGTTAGAGTCCATTTTTGCTCCCATTGCCTGCACATTGCATGCCCATTGCGTGCCCGATGTGATGCCTAGGTTAGTACGAGGCCAGGATTGGGGATTAAACACAATGCTATAAAATTAATTCTTTAGAGCTATATAAATTGCAGAATAAATTAAATAGTATCCATTAATATTTACTTCAACTCATTTTTGGAGCAAATTTTAAGAATTATTTAGGTAAAAGCCCTTGAATTATTAAGTTTTGCCCGCACTTGGTCAGTTGAGAATTAATTTAACTGAAGAGTGAATATGTCAGAACAAAATAACAACGGTGAATCGTCCCACGACCACCACAGCTCAGCGGGTGGCGAATCTGCTCACAACGGCCAATCCCAGCACGGTGCGGGCACGCCGCAGGGCGACGGACATGCAGATCAAGGGGCGCAGAGTCAGGCCCCAAGCCATGAGAATTTGGATCCCCTGTCAAAAGCGTTGGCCGAGGTTGCCATTTTGCAGGCCAAGGTTTCTGAATTGAACGACCAGTTCTTGCGCGCACAGGCTGATGTACAAAATGCCAGGCGTAGAGCGGACGAGGAAGTGTCAAAGGCTCGTAAATTTGCGATCGAAAGTTTTGCAGAGAGTTTGTTGCCAGTCGCGGATAGCCTAGAGGCAGGACTTGCTATCAAAGAGGCCACGATAGAGCAAATCAGAGAGGGCTCAGAGGCCACTCTTCGTCAGCTCAAAAGTGCATTAGAGCGCAATAAAGTTCTTGAGATCAACCCAGAGGCTGGTGCAAAGTTTGACCCCCATCACCACCAAGGTATCAGTGTGGTTCCCGCTGATCAAGAGCCCAACACTGTCGTGTCGGTTTTGCAAAAAGGATATTTGATCATGGACAGGGTTATTAGGCCCGCCTTGATTACGGTATCTGCCCCTAAGTAAGGGGCTAAGTATGAAATTAATTCATGGTTTAGCTTGAAATTTACAAAGTTATCCACAGATTAGATTTAACAGTTTTAACAATTAGTCGCTAACTAAACGCAAGCGACGTCTACGGAGAAGAAAAATGGGAAAAATGATTGGTATTGATTTAGGAACCACAAATTCATGTGTTGCTGTCATGGAGGGCAATACAACCAAGGTGATCGAAAACGCTGAAGGCGCACGAACAACGCCCTCCATCATCGCCTACATGGAGGATGGTGAGATTTTGGTAGGTGCTTCTGCAAAGCGCCAGGCCGTCACGAATCCCCGCAACACCCTTTACGCTGTCAAGCGTTTAATCGGACGCAAGTTTGAGGAGAAAGAGGTTCAAAAAGACATCAACCTGATGCCCTACAAAATCAGCAAAGCCGATAACGGCGATGCTTGGGTTGAGGTGAGAGGGGACAAGTTGGCTCCTCCACAAATTAGTGCAGAAGTTCTTCGTAAAATGAAGAAAACAGCTGAGGATTATTTGGGCGAGGCAGTAACCGAGGCCGTCATCACAGTGCCTGCTTACTTTAACGACGCGCAGCGCCAAGCAACCAAAGATGCTGGTCGCATCGCAGGCTTAGATGTCAAGCGCATCATCAACGAACCAACGGCTGCGGCTCTTGCGTTTGGCTTGGATAAGAACGAGAAGGGTGATCGCAAGATCGCTGTGTATGACTTGGGCGGGGGCACATTTGACGTCTCCATCATTGAGATTGCCGATGTTGACGGAGAAAAACAATTTGAAGTTCTCTCAACCAATGGCGACACGTTCCTTGGTGGTGAGGATTTTGACCAACGCATCATTGATTTCATCATTGCTGAGTTCAAGAAAGAGCAGGGCGTAGATCTCTCCAAAGACGTGCTCGCCCTTCAGCGCTTGAAAGAGGCTGCTGAGAAAGCGAAAATTGAACTCTCCTCGGCTACATCAACCGATGTCAACTTGCCCTACATCACCGCAGATGCGTCCGGTCCCAAACACTTGAGCGTGAAGATTACTCGCTCCAAACTGGAGTCCATCGTTGAGGAGTTGATCGAGCGCACTATTGCACCTTGCCGTACGGCAATTAAGGATGCTGGCGTGAGCGTAGGCGACATACATGATGTGATTTTGGTGGGCGGTATGACTCGCATGCCAAAGGTTCAGGAAAAGGTTAAAGAGTTTTTTGGTCAAGAACCCCGCAAAGACGTCAACCCTGATGAGGCAGTCGCCGTTGGCGCAGCCATTCAAGGTCAAGTACTCTCTGGTGATAGAACAAATGTGTTGTTGCTTGACGTTACACCACTGTCTTTGGGTATTGAAACCTTAGGCGGTGTAATGACCAAGATGATTACAAAGAACACCACGATTCCAACGAAATTTGCACAATCTTTTTCTACAGCAGATGACAACCAACCGGCTGTGACCATCAAGGTCTATCAAGGTGAGCGTGAGATGGCGAACGCGAATAAGTCCTTAGGTGAATTTAACTTAGAAGGCATCCCGCCAGCTCCTCGCGGCACACCGCAAATTGAAGTTGCGTTTGACATCGATGCCAACGGTATTTTGCATGTCAGTGCAAAAGATAAGGGCACTGGTAAAGAGAACAAGATCACCATCAAAGCCAACTCGGGTTTGTCTGAGGAAGAGATTCAGCAAATGGTCAAGGACGCCGAGATCAATGCTGCAGAGGATAAGAAAAAGTTAGAGATCATCCAGTCTCGCAATCAGGCCGATTCTGCGCTGCACAGCGTTAAGAAGAGTTTGGGTGAGCACGGGGATAAAATAGAGGCAAGCGAAAAGGAAGCCATCGAGGCCGCGCTTAAGTCACTTGAAGAGGCGCTCAAAGGCGAAGACAAGGCCGAGATAGATGCTAAAACCGAGGCTTTAATGACTGCAAGTCAAAAGCTCGGAGAGAAGGTCTACGCAGATATGCAGGCCGCTCAGGCCGCTGGTGGCGCAGCAGCTGGACACGAAGAGCACGCTCACGCTGGTGCATCCTCTAAACCCAACGACGACAACGTCGTTGACGCAGAAGTCAAGGAAGTCAAAAAAGGCTAACCAAAACCTCTAAAATTTTTGGTCCTACATTTGCAATTCTTGGATCAAACAATTCACCGCGCCGCGCTGCGTCTTTATAAAAGACACTTCGCGGCGCTTGTACTCGAACAATTACAAAACCATCATGGCTAAACGCGATTTTTATGAGATCCTCGGTGTTGCAAAAAACGCCAGTGACGAAGACATCAAAAAGGCTTATCGCAAGTTAGCGATGAAGCACCACCCTGACCGCAATCAGGGTGAGAAGTCCAAGGATGCAGAGGCTAAATTCAAGGAAGCCAAAGAGGCTTATGAAATGCTCTCCGACGCGGACAAACGAGCAGCCTACGATCAGTACGGTCACGCAGGAGTGGATCCAAACATGCGCGGGGGGCCCGGTGCTGGCGGATTTGGCGGCGGTGGTTTCGCAGACGCATTTGGTGATATTTTTGGTGACATCTTTGGCCAGGCCCGCCGTCAACAAGGTGGGCGTCAAGTCTACAGGGGCAACGATCTCAGCTACGCCATGGAGATCACCTTGGAGGAGGCTGCAAAGGGCAAGGAGACTCAAATCAAGATACCGAGCTGGAACGCCTGTGAGCCTTGCAAAGGCACGGGTGCAAAGCCTGGTACATCCGTTAAAACGTGTACAACTTGTCAAGGCAGCGGATCTGTGCAGATGCGACAAGGATTTTTCAGCGTGCAACAAACCTGTCCTCACTGCAGGGGATCGGGGCGCATCATCCCCGAGATATGCACAACTTGTCATGGACAAGGCAAGACAAAAACGCAAAAGACGCTTGAAGTCAAAATTCCATCCGGCATCGATGACGGCATGCGCATCAGAAGTTCCGGTAACGGGGAGCCTGGTACCAACGGTGGCCCAACTGGGGATTTATTTATTGAAATCAGGCTCAAAAAGCATGACATCTTTGAGCGTGACGCAGATGACTTGCACTGCGCCATACCGATCAGCTTTACGACCGCCTCACTGGGCGGTGAGATAACTGTACCCACTTTAGAGGGTGAGGCCACGATCGATATTCCGGAGGGCACTCAATCGGGCAAACAGTTTAGATTAAGGGGTAAGGGCATCAAGGGCGTTCGCTCCAGTTTCCCGGGCGACCTGTATTGCCATATTAATATTGAGACACCCGTTAAATTGACCGAGCACCAAAGGAAACTCATGCGCGAGTTGGATGAGTCGCTCAAAAAGGGCGGTGCCAAGCACTCACCCAACGAAGACGGTTGGGCGGACAAATTAAAGGGATTTTTTAAATAGCCTGAATAGCGCAAAGGGTAGGTGGTTCAAAAAATGATCTACCCTTTTTGTTTGAGCTTAGCCGTCCTAAAAAAGGACTGTCATATGCTGCGCTCTTCTAATTAGGGGTATCCGTATTCGGTTGTTGATTGAGTCACTTTTGCATTGCCTGCTTTGCTATCCATAAAATGCATTTCGTTGTTGACTGTCGGCGCCAGTTTGAGTCCCCCAAGTGCATGGGTATCGATGAAATCCATCTGATACGCCCTCGATGCGTCATCAGTAACATCCAAAACAACACCATCGTGGACATGCTGGTGAGCCGCAACAAAGACACGGTGATCAATTACCTGTCCAACTTGGCTGGGCACCTTATCGTGACGCTGTTCAAGCTGTGATGCCCAACGCCAAGATTGTGATCGACAAGTTCCACGTCGTCAGGATGGCCAACGAGGCCCTTTAGAGCGTTAGAAAGGGCTTGCGTGAGCAGCTAACACCTATACAGCGCCGTGGGCTCATGCATGACCGCTTCGTGCTATTGAAGCGCGAGAGTGGCTTGAATGACCGCGAGTGCCTGTTGCTGGATGGTTGGACGCAAAACTATCCTGATTTGGGGGTTGCGTACAGGCTCAAAGAAGACTTCTACGGCATCTACGAGAATGCAAGTTCACCTCAAGAGGCGATGAGGGCATACGATGCTTGGAATCGGGCTGTGGTGCCGCAAGTCAGAGATGCCTATGCCGATCTAACCCGCGCTTGCTCAACTACTTTGCGCACCCTATTACCAATGTCTACACGGATACCCATTAGAAAAAACGGTCAAGTAATTTTCGGCTGTGCCGGTCTAGTTGGGGCAAGTCTTTGATGAGAAACTGCACCCCGTATCTATCGCTCACAATCAGTGTTTTAGCCGATAGTCTTCTAATGTCCTCCTCCCCCTTGAGCTCTAACTCGGTTGGACCGCGGGAGGTCTGGATATGCCATATGCAAGGGGTCGTGAAGCCCGATACTTTGTCAAGCTTTAAGATCTCAGGCATGAACTCACGCTCTCTGAGCGCGTCCTCTAAGCTGGCTCTTTGGGGCGGGCTCACTGAGTCAAGCGTCTCAATCCAAACCAACTCCCGAGCGTCACAGCTGAGTATGGAGATGCCGGCACTTGGAGACTCAATTGGAAAGGCGCGAACCACCACCACTTCCACGTATTCTTGGTGATTGGACGGATCTAAGTGATCCTCCAACTTCAATACCCATTTCCCCATGCTGTTTTTGTGCAAGGTGAAGGACGGGGAGGGATGGATTTGGTGCGTGTAACTGTTGATGATTTCGGGGTTCATTGTTCATCTCCAACGTGGGCTTCGCGCCCCTGTGAGCCAAAGGCAGTGCGGTCTTGCTCAGCTTGGCGTGCCTGTGCTTCGTAAAGCCTCCAGTAGGCGCCCTTTCTTTGGAGAAGCTCATCGTGCTTACCCATCTCCACAATTTGTCCCGCCTCCATCACCACCAATCGATCTGCTTTGTGCAGGGTTGAGAGTCTGTGAGCGATGGCGATTGTGGTGCGCCCTTTGACCAAATTATCCAAAGCTTTTTGAATTTCTTGTTCAGTCTCCGTATCCACTGATGAGGTTGCCTCATCCATGATCAAAATTTTGGGATTGATCAAAAGCGCTCTGGCGATAGAGATACGTTGCCTCTCGCCCCCAGACAGGCCTTGGCCGCGCTCTCCAACCAGCGAGTCGTAGCCTTGCGGGAGACGTAAGATAAATTCATGTGCATTGGCAGCACGCGCTGCGTTCACGATCTCTTGCCTGCTCGCTGCAGGTCGTCCGTAGGCAATGTTC
Organism: uncultured Burkholderiales bacterium; assembly: GCA_903828695.1. Lineage (GTDB taxonomy): Bacteria > Pseudomonadota > Gammaproteobacteria > Burkholderiales > Burkholderiaceae_C > Limnohabitans. The sequence continues at coordinate 15,275 of CAIKNE010000066.1, forward strand.
TCTGCGATCGTGCCAAAGAACAAAAAGGGCTCCTGTAGAACCAAGCCAATGTGGGACCTGTACTCAGCCAAAGTGAGGTCTCGAATGTCAACCCCGTCAAGCTGTATAGCCCCCTCAGAGAGGTCGTAAAAGCGGCAAATCAAGTTCACCATGGTCGATTTACCTGAGCCGCTTTGGCCAACCAACCCAATCATCTCGCCCGGTTGAATGTTCAGCGTAAGGTCTTTGATCACGGCTCTGTTGCCGTACCTAAATCCGGCTTGATTAATTTGTATCTCACCCCTTACCGCACCCAAATGTTTGGGGTGCTTGGGTTCAGGGACGCTTGATACGTGGTCCAGAATTTCAAAAATACGCTTGGCCCCGGCTGCGGCTTTTTGAGTGTTAGAGACAATCCTACTCATGGAGTCAAGCCGGTTGTAAAAGCGTCCAATGTAGGCTAGAAATGCGGTCAGCACACCAACTGTAATATCGTGGTGGGCCACCTGCCAAATACCAAAGGCCCATACAACGAGCAAGCCCACCTCGGTCATCATCGTGACGGTTGGCGAGAAGAGGGACCATAAAAAGTTGATGCGGTCGTTCATGTTCAGGTTGTGCCTGTTGGCCTCCCTGAAGCGAGCGGTCTCACGCTCCTCTTGTGCAAACGCTTTGACAACCCGTATGCCGGGTATGGTGTCCGCTAAGACGTTGGTCAACTCGGACCAAACTCGGTCTATCTTCTCAAACCCGGTTCTCAGTCGGTCGCGAACAATGTGAATGAGCCAAGCAATAAAGGGGAGTGGTACGAGTGTGGCGACGGCAAGCCAAGGGTCAATCGCCACCAAGATGAAGGCGGTCATTACGATCATCAATACATCAGTTGCAAAATCCAGCAGGTGCAGCGATAAAAAGACGCATAGCCTGTCCGTTTCACTGCCAATCCTGCTCATCAAGTCCCCAGTTCTTCGGCCTCCAAAGTACTCAAGGGACAACTTTAAAAGATGCTCATAAGCACTGGTCCTCAAATCTGCTCCGATGCGCTCGGACACCAAAGCGAGGATGTAAGTCTTGGCCCATCCCAGTCCCCAGGCTAGTAAAGCGGAGCCAAAAAGCCCCATTAAATACAGAGACACTTTATCGATATCGATTTGCTGCCCGTTTTGAAACGGGATCAACACATCATCCATGAGGGGCATGGTGAGGTAGGGGGGGACTAGGGTTGCGGCTGTTGCGGCCAGTGTCAGCAAAAATCCACTTAGGAGTTGCCATTGATAAGGCTTGGCAAATCGCCACAGCCTAAATAAACTCCAAGACACAGCGGGTGCTGGCGCCTCCCTTTGGCAACTTCGGCATTGCCCGCTGGCGTCTAACAACGCTTTGCACTGGGGGCAGCGATTCTCTTGTGATAAGCGCTCGCCCTCGCTATCTTGACCGGGGGAAGCTTTGGGGTCAAGTGCCAGACTTTGACAAAGTAAATTCACCAACTCTGTGATGTGAGAGGCATCTTGTTGGTATTTGAGTGTGAAACGCCAAGCCACTAATTTGGAATCTGAATCCAATAGCTCTAAGTTTCCGACCCCAGCATAATCGAAGTAATTCACCTTCAATCCGGGCTTAAAGTCCCATATTTGGGTCTGAAGCTCGCCCTTGGCATCCTTTTCAACGCTTAAAAGGCGACCCTCAGTACAGATTAGAATTCCAGGGTTGAAACATAACTGCGCATCTAGGTCAACCTGCATCCAACCTAGAACGTTCTCTGTAGGTAGGATCTTTGCTGAAACAATTGAACTCCAGCTCGCAGGCAAAGAAGCAGGGCTATAACCTAAAGGATGAGGAATCATTCGTACTTTTATTAAGACTAAACAGCTAGAAGGGTTAAGATTTCATGCGCGAAATGAGTTAACCCCGTTGCCTCAAATATCTGATCACTGTTTTTTGAAAAAAATTGCAGCATCTCTCTCGCATAGCTTTGATTGTATCCATGCAGTACAGTAGTTCACAGGACTTACAAACTATAACGGCATTTTCCCCTCCATCTCTTTAATAAACAAACATCCAATGGCATTCAAAGATATTGAATTTTTGCAGATGCGCTATCTGCGCGGACCCAACTTCTGGACTTATCGTCCCGTTATAGAGGCTTGGGTGGATATTGGAGAGTTGGAGCAGTTCCCCTCAGACAAGATTGCAGGCTTTGCTGAGCGCTTGCAGCAGTGGCTACCCGGCTTGATCGAGCACCGCTGCGGCATAGGTGAGCGAGGCGGTTTTGTCGAGCGCCTTAAAACCGGGACCTGGCCTGCCCACATCATGGAGCATGTGGCCATTGAGCTTCAAACGCTGGCGGGGATGCCCGTTGGATTTGGTAAAGCGCGTGAGACCAGTCAGTCGGGCGTCTACAAACTCGTCATCCGTACTCGTCAAGAGCAAGTGGGGCGGGAGAGTCTAAGTGCAGCCAAAGACCTCGTGATGGCTGCCATTAACGATCAACCCTATGACACCAATGCTACTGTTTCTAAGCTAAAAGCCATGGTTGATGATCTTTGTCTGGGCCCCTCGACTGCTTGCATCGTGGACGCTGCGAGTGATAGAAAAATTCCCTCTATCCGACTCACCGATGGCAATTTGGTTCAGTTGGGCTACGGCGCCCGTCAGCGCAGAATTTGGACTGCCGAGACAGACCGCACAAGCGCCATTGCAGAGAGTATCTCAAGCGACAAGGATCTGACCAAGCAACTGCTCAGTCAATGCGGGGTACCTATTCCGCAGGGGCAAATTGTGGACTCTCCCGAGGAGGCTTGGGAGGTTGCGCAGTCGATGGGTTTGCCCGTTGTGATCAAACCCAGTGACGGTAACCACGGGCGGGGAGTGGCGCTGGATCTGAACACGGCTGAGGAAATTAAGGCCGCCTTCATCGTCGCGCAGGGCGAGGGCAGTGATGTGATCGTCGAGCGCTTTATCAAAGGCGAAGAGCACAGAGTTTTGGTGGTGGGTAACAAAGTTGTAGCCGTTGCGAGAGGGGAGACAGCAACCATTAAAGGGGACGGTAAGAGTACCGTGCTCGAGTTGATTGAGTCTCAAATCAACAGTGATCCAAGACGAGGCGAGGAGGAAGGGTTTCCGCTTGATACGATCCGCTTGTCAGAGCATCAACACGCAGTCCTCGAGCTCCAAAGGCAAGGCCTTGAAGGCAAGAGCGTTTTGGCCAAGGACCGCGTAGCTATTGTTCAGCGTAACGGCAATATGAGCAACGATGTAACCGATCTGATTCATCCTGATATTGAACAAATTGCAACCCTTGCTGCGCGCGTTATCGGCTTGGACATTGCAGGAATAGATTTGGTGGTGGAAGATATTTCCAAACCCCTCGCCGCGCAAGGCGGGGCTATCGTAGAGGTCAATGCAGGTCCTGGTTTGCTGATGCACATCAAGCCCGCTGTGGGCAGGCCAAGGCCTGTGGGACGGGCAATCGTCGACCATCTCTTTGAGTACAGTGATTCCGGACGGATTCCGATTGTGGGTATCTTGGGAAGCCATCAAACGCGTATTCTCTCCGAGCTCGTCACATGGTTGCTTCATCTGTCTGGGCGTCGCACGGGCTTGGCCTGTAGCGCGGGTCTTTTCATGAACCAAAGACGCGTCCAGTCTGAGGATGCGAGGCACTTTGCGCTCTCCGAGCGCATCCTCATCAACAGGGCCTTAGATGCTGCGGTGTTTGAGACTACAGTGTCCCAAATTCTCAACGAAGGACTGCCCTACGACCGTTGTCAAGTTGGGGTGCTAACCAACCTACCTGTTGAGCAGGGTTTAGAGCAGCACGATATCAAGACAAAAGAGCAACTGCTGGGCGTTGTGAGAACACAAATCGATTTGGTGCTCAAAGAAGGTGTTGGCGTGATCAATGCAGATGACGCAGACATAGTTGGGCTCTCGGAGTTGTGTGACGGCGAGGTGCTTTACTACGCTGAGTCCAGCGAAAACGCAACACTCAAAGCGCACATTGCAAACGGTCGACGCGGCGTTTACTGCAAGGACGCGCACGTTGTTTTGGCGCGTGGTGATCAAGAGACTACGCTCTTCCCGTTGGAGTTCAAGCCCATTGCAAGACTTATTAAGGAGGAGGGTCTAACGACTTCTACGCTGCTGGCCTCTGTTGCTGCAGCTTGGGCGTTGGATATTCAACCCCTTTTGATTCGTGCTGGACTTAAAAATTTTGGTCAACAAGAAGTAACCTCTTCACCCTCTGGCGCACAAACAAAGTCAGTTAAAAAAACAAGGATGGATTCCTGATATGGAAATCTCAAGAATAAGGGCTCTGCGAGGGCCCAACCTTTGGACCAGGAACACGGCCGTTGAGGCGCTGGTCAGGTGCGAAGCTGAGACAGAGTTCGATCTATCCCTTGAGCCCGAGGTTGAGGCCCGTTTGCGCCACCTGTTCCCCGGTGTGGGGGCGCTCAGAGGTACGGATCAACAAGAGAAGATAACGATCGCTCACGCCCTGGAGTCTGCCACGCTGCATCTTCAAATCCAGGCCGGTTGTCCCGTCACATTCAGTCGGACCACCAAAACCCCAGAGATAGGTTTTTACCAAGTCACTGTTGAGTACTCCGTCGAAGAAGTGGGTAAAAAGGCCATTAATTTAGCGATTGATTTATGTAATGCAGCGCTCAAAAATTCTGACTTTGATCTTGATTCAGCACTCAACGATTTAAGGGAGCTGGATGAGGATCTGCGTTTAGGTCCCTCAACGGGATCTATCGTTGATGCAGCGCTTGCAAGGGGAATCCCTTTTAGAAGACTCACCGAGGGCAGTCTTGTGCAGTTTGGATGGGGCAGTCGTCAGCGAAAAATTCAAGCCGCTGAGATGGATACCACCAGCGCCATTGCCGAGTCCATTGCACAGGACAAAGAGCTGACCAAAAAGCTACTCCACGCTGCAGGGGTTCCCGTCCCAAGTGGACGTCCAGTCACCGACGCTCAGGACGCATGGACTGCAGCCAACGAGATCGGATTACCTGTCGTAATCAAGCCCAGAGACAGCAATCAAGGCAAAGGTGTTGCTGTTAATTTAAAAACTGAAGAAGAGGTCAAACACGGCTTTGCCAACGCCTCACAGTTCTCGGATGAGATTTTGATCGAGAGCTACCTCCCTGGCAGCGATTACAGGTTGCTCGTGGTCGGCGACCGCTTAATCGCAGCTGCTAGACGTGAGCCGCCCATGGTGGTGGGTGACGGTAAGAGTACTATTTTGGAGTTGGTTGAAAAAGTCAACGCAGACCCTAAGCGTGGCGATGGACACGCGACCTCGCTGACTAAAATTAAATTTGATGATATTGCCAAGGCTCGCCTTAAAGAGCAGGGCTTTGACTCCAACAGCGTGCCTCCTAAGGGCTCCAGGGTGAGCCTGCGCAACAACGCTAATTTATCCACGGGCGGTACCGCAACCGATGTGACAGATGATGTGCATCCCGAGGTCGCCGCGCGTGCGATAGCTGCAGCTCAAACAGTGGGCCTGGATATTTGCGGCGTAGACATTGTGTGTGAAACCGTTCTCCAGCCTCTTGAGGATCAACGCGGCGGCATCGTTGAGGTCAACGCCGCGCCTGGACTTCGGATGCACCTCTCACCCTCATTTGGAAAGGGGCGTGATGTGGGTGAAGCAGTCATCAACAACATGTTCCCGTCCGGTGAGGACGGCCGCATCCCCGTAATTGCAGTGACGGGTACAAACGGTAAAACCACCACCGTGCGACTGACCTCGCATTTGCTGCGCACAAACGGCTTGCGGGTTGGGATGACCAATACGGACGGCGTCTATGTGAATGAGCGACAAATGGACTCCGGGGACTGTAGTGGCCCAAGGAGCGCTAGAAATGTGCTGATGCACCCCGACGTTGACGCTGCGGTCTTAGAGACTGCCCGCGGAGGAATGCTCAGGGAGGGGCTCGCTTTTGATCGTTGCAGCGTTGCTGTGGTCACCAATATTGGTATGGGTGACCATTTGGGACTCAATTACATTACAACGGTTGAGGACTTGGCGGTTCTAAAGCGGGTGATTGTTCAAAACGTTGCAACAAGCGGTATGGCCGTCTTAAATGCTGCCGATCCGATGGTGGCTGCAATGGCGAAGAACTGTCCTGGGCAGGTCACATTTTTTGCACTAGACCCTCACCACCCCGTGATTGCAACGCACCGAGCGCAGGGCAAGCGGGTGCTCTTTGTTGAGGACGATCAGATGGTTGCGATGCAAGGCAAAATGCAGGTCAGGATCCCTCTATCCGAGGTCCCCCTGACTCGGGGCGGTGCGATCGGCTTTCAAATTGAAAACGCGATGGCCTCAGTTGCCGCCGCCTGGGCAACGGGGCTCTCATGGGAGACCATCGTCAAAGGCCTCAGTACATTTATCAGTGACGCAGTTGCAGTACCCGGTCGGTTCAATGTATTTGATTACAAAGGTGCAACTGTCATAGCCGATTATGGTCATAACCCAGATGCCATTAAGGCTTTGGTACAGGCAGTGACTAATTTGCCCGCTACCCGTCGTAGCGTTGTCATCAGCGGCGCTGGGGACAGAAGGGATGAAGACATCATGGAGCAAACGCGTATTATTGGTGAAGCGTTTGATGAGGTTGTGCTTTATCAAGACGCGTGCCAAAGGGGCCGACAAGACGGAGAGGTTATTGATCTGTTACGCCAAGGACTTCAGGGTGCGCGAAGAACAAGCTACATAGAGGAAATTCGCGGTGAATTTGTAGCCATTGACTCTGCGATGGACCGACTGAAGCCGGGCGAGTTGTGCTTGCTGCTCATTGATCAAATTGAGGAAGCACTGGAGCACATTACCAAGCGTGTGGGGGAGGTTACGCCCAATGCCAAATTCACGGTGGTGAATTAAAAATCAGCTATTTCGCTTCGTTAAAGCTTGGATTTAAAAACGTAATTACAAAGTTATTATCGGTGAACTCTGTTTTGACGTAGGCCCCGTCAACCCACCTCGATGCTTTTGCAAACAGTTGGGCAACCATGAGGTTGTAATTAAGCGTTGCCGAGGTGTGTTTGAATTTACCAAAATATTGGTCGTATACATTTTGGTAAATTCTCCCGCCCACTCCCACCTGGCACTTGGTCTTGAGAATCTGATCCTTGTCGTTGAGGAAGAACGTCAGATTCATATCCCCCATCACGCAGCTGAGTGCTTGGGTTGCGTTGGGGGTCTTTTGCAGGGCTGATTTATCCCTCAAAGGTTCGCAGTCTTGGGTATCTTTTTTTCTAAAAACAGTAGAGAAATCTTTTTCACCAATTCTCTTTAACATATCATCAAAGTTGGAGAAGACGGGTTTATTCGTGTTCTTCAAATAATTGATGATCGAGAGGTACTGCTGCTTGGTGAGCTCGCAGGTGATCATGACGGATTTACCGTTTTCCTCATAAGCTTTTTGCGATTCAAATTGATGGCACACCTCGGCCACATCTTTATCTATGCTTGAATTTAGATCAGGTGCAGCCCATAAGGGGGCGCTAAAGAGTGCCAATAATATTAGGGCAAATAGTCTCATCGCTGGGCAATTTGAATCATTAGGCCATCAGTTTAGCATTTACAGCACAACGTATTCACTGATCCCGATCTAATGGGTGCGCCGCACCCACACAAACCCACCTTATTGCGAGGGAACTAGGAAGTCTTTGCTGATGTTAAAACCAATCTCATTGACTCGGTCTAAGAACTGAGTCAAAAATGCATGCAGTCCATTAGCCAGTATTTCGTTAATGGATCCGTACTGCAATTCAGACAGCAGTTTGCCGGCCCGTCTTTGCGTGCCTGCGGAGTGTTCATTGGCAACCATAGAGAGGTTGCTGACAACTTCATTCAAGCTCGCATGCAAAGACCTTGGCATATCGGGGCGCAGAATTAAAAGCTCTGCAACTCGCTCAGGTCGGATAATGTCTCTGTAGACTTTTCTGTAGATCTCAAAGCCAGAGACACTTCTGAGTATTGAACTCCAGTGGTAGAAGTCGTATTCTTGATCGATACTGTTGCCGCCAAAAAATTCATTGTGCAGGGCGTGAAACTTCACATCCACCAGTCTTGCCGTGTTGTCGGCTCTTTCTAAAAAAGTGCCCAACCGCATAAAGTGCAATGCCTCATCCATCAGCATCGTGCCGACTGTAACGCCTCTGAATAAGTGAGAGCGAAATTTAACCCATTCAAAGAGTTTTCCTGGATCGCGCTTGAATTCAACTTTTTTGATCATCTTTTGAATTTCAAGCCAAGTTTGGTTTTGAGTCTCCCAGACCTCAGTCGTTAGACTCCCGCGCACCGCGCGAGCGTTCTCCCGAGCCGATCGCAGACAAGAAATAATAGAGGAGGGGTTGCTCTCATCGCTGAGCATAAACTCCATCACATCTTTAGCAACGATTTCTCCGTATTTAGCCTTGTAGGAGGGCAGAAGTTCGCTGATGGACAAAAGTCCCTGCCAACCCAGAACTGCCGCCTCTTGTGATTGCGGCATCAACGCTGTGTTGTAGTTCACGTCTAGCATACGAGCCGTGTTCTCAGCGCGCTCGGTGTATCTGGACATCCAATATAAATGATCTGCTGTTCTAGATAGCATGATGTTTAGACCTCCAGTATCCAAGTGTCTTTGGTACCACCACCTTGAGAGGAGTTGACCACAAGAGATCCCTCCTTTAAGGCGACACGGGTCAATCCCCCGGGTACCATTTGGACCGTTTTACCACTCAACACAAAAGGCCTCAAATCGATGTGGCGAGGAGCGATGCCCTCTTTAACAAAGGTTGGGCAACTCGATAAACTCAGCGTCGGTTGAGAAATATATCCGCTGGGGTTCTTGATAAGTGCCTGTCTAAACTCTTCAATCTCCGCTTTGCTGGCGGCGGGCCCAACCAACATCCCGTAACCTCCTGCCCCGTGGACTTCCTTGACAACCAAATCTTTTAAATTTGCCAACGTGTATTTGAGATCCTCAGGGTTTCTGCAAATGTTTGTGGGTACATTTTTTAAGATGGGTTTCTCACCCAAATAAAACTCAATCATTTTCGGAACGTAGGGGTATATGGACTTATCGTCCGCAATACCTGTACCCACTGCATTACAAATAGTCACGTTGCCTGCTCTGTAAACATCGATCAAGCCTGCGCAACCCAGGCTTGAGTCAGCACGAAAGGCCAGGGGATCCAAAAAATCATCATCGACACGTCTGTAAATGACATCGACTCGCTTGGGTCCTTGAGTGGTTCTCATGTAGACAAAGCGGTCTTTTACAAATAAATCTTGACCTTCAACGAGCTCAATCCCCATTTGCTGGGCCAAGAAGGCGTGTTCAAAATAAGCACTGTTGTACATGCCTGGCGTCAAAACTACCACAGTTGGCTCGTCAGTCGTCCCAGGGCTGCACGTTCTCAGCGTTTCAAGTAACAAGTCCGGATAGTGGGCAACAGGCGCTACTTGGTAGGTGCTGAAAAGTTCTGGAAAAAGACGCATCATCATCTTTCTGTCTTCCAGCATGTAACTTACACCAGAGGGCACGCGCAGGTTATCCTCTAAAACGTAGTACTCCCCCTCACCCTTCTCGTTTGCGGCTCTAATAATGTCGATGCCACTGATTTGAGAATAAACTTGATGGGGAACATCAATACCCACCATCTCAGCTCTGAATTGTGGGTTTTGGGTGACCTGCTCAGTGGGCACAATCCCAGCTTTTAAGATCTCTTGATCGTGATAAACATCATGAATGAAACGGTTTAATGCTGTAACCCTTTGAACCAAACCCTTTTGCATGTTGGTCCATTCATTATGGGTAATGATGCGGGGTAATAAATCAAAAGGTATGAGCCTCTCTGTGCCTGCACCGCCTTCATCTTTGTCCCCGTAAACGGCGAAAGTAATTCCGACTCTGCGAAAAATAACTTCCGCCTCCTCTTGATGCGATTGCATCTGAGACATGGTTTGAGCATCCAACCATTGCTTATAGGGGCCATACTGGGGCCGTAGCGCTTTGTCCTCATAAGGCAAGCGAGAATACATTTCATCAAAAGGCTGCATGCACAAAACTCCTTGAGTCAAGTTAGCAACTTCTGCGCCATTACCGGGGGATGATGGGTGAAAAGTTAACAAAACTTCGAAATAGACGACTAAGCTCTATATGTTGATGATTTCAAATGATGATTTTGAGTAAAAAAAAAGAAGAATTGAATTCAATGAAGAGTCTAAATTACCGTAATTCCCAATTTCTGTATTCAAAATGATCTGAAAAATTCATCTCAGATCCATATTAGCCCAAAGTAGGGTGCATGGATGACTTATTTGTAATAAATACACCTTAATGGTGCAACATCATTTAAAAAGCACCTGTAAGGTGCTTTGATTGGGTTGAGAGGGTAGGGGCAGGGTCAGGGTCAGGGTCATCCATTGGGTGGTGGGGTAAAAAATGCTTTGGCCAATATATCTCAAGAGCCTGGATTGCTACAAAGTTCTTTCTTGAGGATTGCCACATAAGTGCCTGGGCGAATCGGGCGTTCACCTATTCTCCACTCCGGGTCGTCAAATGAGGCAACTTCCTTGCCTTTGCCTTGCGGTTTATCGTAATAACTCTCAGAGATTTTGATGAACATATCTGTCTTGCAGTGAACTCTCCAACGCGTCAGCAAGGACTGGTAATCGTCTCCTGTTGGGCCTTTGGTCGATTTTGGAAGATCCGTCAAGGTCCAAGCGTAGCGGGTCACGTGGATTGCTTTAACAGAGTCTTTATCCCAAAAATAGGCCGCATCCTCATTTTTGTCCAACTCAGTCCAATCTGCTTGGGCGCTGGTTAAGACTAAAGATGCACCAACTCCGATCACCACCTTGAAAAGGATGGTGAGGGAGGTTAAGAGGGTGGATAGATTAAGGTGTCTCATCTCATTCTTGGGTTGCTTGACTCTTTGTTTCGGCACCAATGCACTATAACTTTAGTGGATAGGCGCTTAGAATCAAAGGAAATAGCCAAAAAGTACTTTTGGCTTAAGATTTGCTTGACCCTCATTTATGTCTATACACGCCGCACTCCACCACGTTACCAGTTATCACTACGACCGATTGGTTGAGCTTGGTCCCCAAGTTGTTCGCCTGCGACCTGCACCTCACTGTAAAAGCAACGTACTGTCCTACTCCATTAAAGTCGAACCGCAGGGACATTTCTTGAATTGGCAGCAAGATCCGTTTAGCAATTATTTAGCTCGCCTCGTATTCCCTAAACCAACTCGCCACTTCAGTGTCACCATAGACCTGATCGTGGAGATGTCTGTTTACAACCCATTTGATTTCTTTTTGGAGCCCAGTGCAGAGCAGTATCCCTTTAAGTACTCCCCTGAGTTGAAAAAAGAGTTGGCACCGTATAGGGTCAAAGGAACGTTAACACCGCACTTAAAAAATTACCTCGCTCGCGTTGATCGCTCAACTTGCAACACATCAGATTTTTTGGTTCAAGTTAATCAAAAGTTAAGTCAAGATATACGCTACCTCATCCGTATGGAGCCGGGAGTTCAAACGCCTGAGGAAACCTTAGGTTTGGGTTCTGGCTCATGTCGAGACTCAGCCTGGTTACTGGTCAATGTGCTTCGCCACTGCGGTCTGGCAGCGCGGTTTGTATCGGGTTATTTGATTCAACTCACCCCTGATGTGAAAGCGATTGATGGGCCGAGCGGAACCCAGGTTGATTTCACCGATTTGCACGCATGGTGTGAGGTATTTTTGCCCGGCGCTGGCTGGATTGGTCTGGACCCAACTTCTGGACTGCTTGCGGGTGAGGGACATATTCCCTTGGCCTGTACTCCAATGCCCTCAAGCGCTGCGCCTATTTCGGGTATGGTCGATGATGCTGAGGTTGAGTTCACTCACGAAATGAGTGTGACCCGTATCTATGAATCCCCGCGTGTCACAAAGCCTTATACAGAGGAGCAGTGGGACCGAATTTATAAGTTGGGAGAAAAAGTCGATGAGCATCTCGTTCGTCATGATGTGCGCCTCACTATGGGCGGCGAACCCACCTTTGTTTGCATCAACGACCGCGATGCAGCCGAGTGGAATACAGATGCGTTGGGTCCAACCAAAAGACAATTTGCAACCGAATTACTTCACAAGTTAAGAGCGGAGTACGGAGACGGTGGTTTCTTGCACTTAGGGCAAGGCAAGTGGTACCCGGGTGAGCAACTCCCGCGCTGGGCGCTCAGTATTTACTGGCGCACTGATGGTCAAACTCTTTGGAGTCACCCCCATTTGTTGGCCGATGAGCGCGTTCCCCAGCACCGGACCTCAGAGGATGCTGAACGATTTATAAAGCGGTTAACCCATCATCTTGGTATTACCTCTGATTTTGTTCAGCCCAGCTATGAGGATACTTTTTACTATTTATGGCGTGAGCGCAGACTCCCCGTCAATGTGGACCCCTTTGATACGCGGCTTGATGATGAGATGGAGCGCGAGCGGATCAGGCGTGTTTTTGATCAAAAGCTAGACCATGTGGTGGGTTATGTGCTACCGGTGCAAGTCGATGACGCCTCACTTGTTAACCGTGCGAGCGGAGCAAGCACTGAATGGATCACGGGCCCTTGGTACACAAGGGATGAGCGCTTGTACCTCATTCCCGGAGACTCACCCATGGGGTACCGACTCCCTCTAGATTCATTGCCGTGGGTCAAGGAGTCCGAGTACCCCTACATGATTGAGCAAGATCCATTTGCGCCCAGGAATACGCTCGCATCCTCCTCACCACTTAAGCTGCAAAAGGCAAACTTATCCGCTGCTCATTCACAAAAAACCAGCGCGAGTGTGACTTCAACACCCGTTGATACGACACAAATCCCCGAACGCTTTGAATCTGCATCTTGGGTGGTTCGTTCGGCACTTTGCGTTGAGGTTCGCGATCCCCAGCGCTCTAATGGGCCCAAGGCTGTTAAAGAGCAACTCGAGAAGGATAAGAAAAGTAATAAACCCGCGCAACGTGTTTTGTATGTTTTTATGCCTCCTGTCAGTTTGCTAGAGGATTATTTAAACTTACTAAAAGCGGTCGAACAAACCGCTCTGGACTTAGACTTGCCCGTGGTGATAGAGGGCTATCCCCCGCCCAGAGATCCAAGGCTCAAGTTGCTCCAGGTGACGCCTGACCCCGGAGTTATCGAGGTCAATATTCATCCAGCGCATAACTGGAAAGACTTGGTTGCTCACACCGAGTTTTTATACAACGCTGCGTTTGAGACGAGACTGAGTGCAGAAAAATTCATGCTCGACGGGCGGCACACTGGAACGGGTGGTGGTAACCACTTTGTACTGGGCGGGGCAACACCCGCGGATAGCCCCTTCTTAAGACGCCCCGAGTTGCTCGCTTCGCTCTTGGTTTACTGGCACAACCACCCAAGCCTGAGTTATTTGTTTAGCGGCATGTTCATTGGTCCCTCTAGTCAGGCGCCAAGATTAGATGAGGCAAGAAACGATCAGTTGTATGAGCTTGAGATTGCGATCAAAGAGATTTACCGAAACCGGGAAGTTCACGGCGACAAAATGCCGCCTTGGTTGTTAGACAGAACGCTTAGAAATATTTTGATCGATGCAACGGGCAATACCCATCGCTCTGAGTTTTGTATTGACAAAATGTATTCACCTGACTCGTCTACGGGTCGACTTGGCTTGCTGGAGTTGCGTGCTTTTGAGATGCCCCCTCACGCTCGTATGAGCGTTGTTCAACAGCTTTTGCTAAGGGCTTTGATTGCACGTTTTTGGGATAAACCTTTCAACGCCCCATTAACCCGTTGGGGTACCGAGCTGCACGATCGGTTCTTGTTGCCAAGCTTTGTGCGCATGGACTTTGCAGACGTTATTGAAGAGATGAATTTGTCAGGATTTAAATTTGAGAGTCAATGGTTTGATCCCCACTTCGAGTTCAGGTTCCCTTTGATCGGTCAAAGAGATTTACACGGTGTTCAAATGCACCTGAGAAGCGCGTTAGAGCCCTGGCATGTCATGGGCGAGGAGGGCTCATCGGGGGGTACTGTGCGTTATGTGGACTCCTCCCTAGAGCGCATTGAGGTCCTGGTCACTGGGTTTAACCCAAGTCGCTACGCGGTCACCGTTAATGGTCACGCCCTACCTTTGCAGCCAACGGGCACTGTTGGGACTTATGTTGCGGGTGTTCGCTACAAAGCCTGGTCACCCCCTTCAGCACTGCATCCAAGCATCGGATCGCACGCCCCTCTTGTGTTTGATATTGTGGATACTTGGATGCAGCGCTCGATGGGCGGCTGTGCGTACCATGTGGCCCATCCAGGAGGTAGGAACTACGAGGCTTTTCCAGTTAATGCCTACACGGCTGAGAGTAGGCGGCTTTCAAGGTTTACGACCCACAATGCAACACCGGGAACCATCCAGGCTGCAAAGTCCAATTTCGAGCTAGCAGGTTCTAGGGAGTTCCCTTTTACCCTTGACCTGCGTCGGTGAGACAATTGCGACACTTTGACTAATACAGCCCCCAAACCCCTTACCCTTACCCCCGAGATGATCGAGGGTATCCGACCATTGCTCAACCCTTCAGCGGTTGGGCATTTGGATGAGCTTCGCCAATACGCTTCGCCTGAGAGTCAGAGCGAAGAGGCTAAAAAAGGGAGTGCCCCCACCCATTTAGCGCCAGAGAATTTGAGTTCGGATTGGCTCAACTTTTTAGAATACTTAGGCCCTCATGGGCTCTCGGATCTGAGTCGCAGAAACAGCGAGTTATCCAGACAAATCAGGGAGAACGGGGTGACCTACAACGTCTACGCAGACCGTAACTCTCCCATCAGGCCTTGGTCCGTGGATGTGTTCCCGCTCATCATCAGTACCCATGACTGGGCAAAAATAGAGCGAGGCGTATTGCAACGTGTACGCTTGCTTGAACAAATGATGGTCGATGTGTACGGCGAGCAAAGGCTCTTAAAGGAGGCTTTAATGCCAGCAGCGCTGGTACAGGGTCACACCGGGTATTTGAGACCTTTGCACCAGGTAATGCCCTCAGGAGGACGACACCTTCATATCGCAGCTTTTGATCTGGCTCACGGACCCGATGGCCAGTGGTGGCTGGTTGCACAGCGAACGCAGGCTCCCTCAGGACTGGGGTATTTGCTGGAGAACCGGATATTGGTCTCCAGGCAGTTCCCTGACGCCTTTGATGCCATGGGA
>CAIKNE010000067.1 GCA_903828695.1 uncultured Burkholderiales bacterium
GCCGCAACGCTTACAAAAATAGCGGCCCAGGTCAAACCGTACATCAAGAATGCGCGCCAATTTGACCAACACGCTACAAAGCTAAAAAATAAGCTTTTAAGAGCAGGCTCGCCGTGCCAATGTATCAACGCCGGAGCGTGCCAGAAAAGTGTAGACAAAGGAAGATATAGAGCAGTAGCGACCCACATTGCATTTTGAAACCCACTCGAGTTGAGTGTCTCTGGGGAGAAGGTACCCCCGTTTAAATATAGATTCGCAAAATTTCCGCCGTCGTAAAAGGAAGAAATTCCAAGAATTGCATAAAAACCAAGTGCGTAAAGTAGCCCCAAAATAAGCATCGATTTTCGTCTATCAGGGTTCTCAGTTAATCCGCTGATCAACACCGAGGGCATCGGAAAACGGTCCAGGTTTGCTTCCCGCGCAGCGGCCATCAAACCCAAAGTAGCGGCAGGTAAGAGCGTGAGTGCTAGAAAGTTGCCGACATAGGGGATGACCGATAACAAAGACAGCAGGGCCATGAACATAAAGAAAAGTCCACTGAGGGCGACGGGCTGTCTCCAAAAAGTTTTGATGCCCAGGCGAACCCAAATAACACCGGTAAGGGCGGGGACAACGTTTAATTTCATAAAGGGGGGGAGGAATTAAATTAGTTTAAGGGGAGCGTTGACCCGCTCATTCAAAATACGCTCAAAGTGAGTGGGGTCGTGGGGTTGCAATAGTGAGGCTTTGCGGGGGAGATGAAAGTCCCAAAGACGGGATAACCAAAATCTAAAGGCAGCAGCTCGAAGCGCAGCATTCAGGAGTTGGCGTTCGCTGCGCTCAAGGGGTCTAATGTCTTGATAAGCATTCAAAAAACCATGAAGTAGCTCTGTGTTCCACGCTCCTGTGTCCAGGTGGATGCACCAATCATTTAAACATACGGACAAATCAAAAATCCAAGAGTCTACGCCTGCAAAATAAAAATCAAAAAACCCGCTCAGCTCTCCCGCGTCAAACATCACGTTGTCCCGAAAAAGGTCCGCATGCACAGGCCCTTTGGGCAAGGCGGTGTAGAGGGATAGGGTTGCGAGGTGATTTTGAAATGCCAACTCACTGATAAGCAAATCGCTTTGACTTTGGCTTAAATGAGGAAGGACTTGTGGAACAGTCTCGTTCCACCATGAGAGTCCGCGCAGATTGGGTTGCTCGAGGGGAAAATCTTTACCAGCCAGGTGCATGCGGGCAAGCATTGCGCCAACCATCTCGCAGTGTTTAGCGTTGGGGTGCAACTCACTTTTTCCCGCCAACCTTGTAACTACGGCGGTTGGCTTATCGTTCAGCTCAAAAATAATATCCCCGCTCATACTTGTGAGTGGCTCGGGTACGGCTATTCCTCGCTGCGCCAAATGTTTCATTAATTGCAAATAAAACGGGAGTTGCTCCTTATTCAGGCGCTCAAACAAGGTCAGCACAAACTGTCCCTTAGTTGTATTAAGAAAATAGTTGGTGTTTTCTATGCCTCCTTTAATGGCAATGAGCTCTTGCAGTTCTCCTAAATCTAGGGTCTCTAGCAGGGGGTGTGTCTGTGACTCTGAAACTTGAGTGTAAACGGCCATTAGTGAGGAGCAAAAAGGTGCAGGAAAGGTCTCCAACCCGTACGGGTTGTGTTGCTGTCTCTCATTGTAGGCGTCCTTTAGAGCTTGTTAGCCTTTAAAGGCGTTGGAAATTGTCAAAAACACTTGCTAACTTACTGACACACAACGGGAAGGGGGGCGCATTTAGCGGGCACAATACACTTTATGAGCGAAAAACAGACCCTTTTACTGGTTGACGGATCAAGTTACTTGTACCGTGCCTTTCATGCAATGCCCGATTTGAGGGCTGATCCATCCGACCCCACAAGCCCTGCAACTGGTGCGATCAGGGGGATGATCAATATGATGACTAGCCTTAAAAAAGAGGTGCGCGCTCAATACGCAGTATGCGTCTTTGATGCGCCTGGGCCGACCTTTAGGGATGAAATATATCCAGATTACAAGGCCAATCGATCCCCAATGCCACCTGACCTGCGAGCTCAGATCGAGCCCATTCACACAGTGGTCAAGTTAATGGGTTGGCACGTCTTAGCCGTGCCAGGGGTAGAGGCGGATGATGTGATTGGAACCCTCGCTCACCGAGCAGATCAACAGGGAATCGAAGCCATTATCTCAAGTGGCGATAAGGATCTCAGCCAACTGGTGAACGAGAATATATGGGTGATGGATACGATGAGTGGCAAGAAAAGGGACATAGCCGGGGTGACCCAGGAATTTGGTGTTCCGCCCTCCTTAATGCTTGACTATCAAACGCTTGTTGGCGATACGGTTGATAACGTTCCTGGCGTGGAAAAGGTTGGACCCAAGACGGCAGTTAAATGGCTGACGGAGTACGGGAATTTAGAAAATGTTATCAAAGCAGCTCCCAGCATCAAAGGGGTTGTAGGTGAGAATTTGAGAAAAGCCTTAGATTGGTTGCCAGTTGGGCGGGAGTTGTTAACCATTCGTACAGATTGTGATTTAACTTCGCACATCAGTGGCTTACCCGCTTTTGATGTGATCAAAATGGGTGATCCCGATGAGCTTGGGTTGTTAAGTTTTTATAAAAAATACGGATTCAAAGGGCTCGTTAAAAGCATTGAATCGACTGGATCCAACGCCAACGCCAACTCCAACTCCGAGTCTGGTGCTCCCTCAAAAGTAGGGGACGATGATCTTTGGAGTGATCAAGCCTCAGACTCCGAGCACTCCTCAGCTCCTAAGAGCGCACTGAACGGACCCACAGAGTATGAAACGATTACGCAGTGGGACCAATTCGATCGTTGGCTAGAGAAACTAAAAAGCGCGCACTGGACGGCCTTGGATACAGAGACAACTTCTTTGGTAGAGATGCAGGCCAAAATTGTTGGCATTAGCTTTAGTGTGCGGGTGGGTGAGTCCGCTTACATCCCGCTCACACATGACTACCCCGGGGTTTCAGATCAATTGCCTTTGGAGGAGGTGCTGGAGAAACTAAAAGGTTGGTTAGAGGATCCAAGCGCGCAAAAGATTGGGCAGCACATTAAATACGACAGGCATGTGTTTGCCAATCACGGCATCAATGTCCGCGGCTTTGTGCATGACACGATGCTGCAAAGCTATGTGTTGGAGGTGCACAAACCACATGGGTTGTCCAGCCTTGCTGAGAGGCATTTAGGGCGCACAGGAGTTACTTACGAGTCCCTATGCGGTAAGGGTGCGCATGAGATTAAATTTAATCAAGTCGATATCGCGCAGGCCTCAAATTATGCATGCGAGGATACGGATCAAACACTGGATGTTCATCTGGCACTTTGGCCCAAAATACAGACCAATGAGCAACTCAACTTTATCTATCAATTAGAAATACAAAGTAGTGAAGCTTTATTTAGAATTGAGCGCAACGGAGTTTTAATTGATGCTTTAACGCTCTCCAAACAAAGTCAACAATTGGGTGAGCGAATTGGTGAGTTAGAGAGGGAGGCATATCAGTTGGCTGAGCAACCCTTTAATCTGAGCTCACCTAAACAAATTGCCGAAATATTTTTTGAAAAATTGGGACTCCCCGTCATCAAAAAAACGCCCAAGGGAGCCCCGAGCACGGATGAGGAGGTGCTTGAAAAGTTGGCTGAGGATTACCCTTTACCTGCCAAAATACTCGAGCACCGCGGAATCTCCAAGTTAAAGAGTACCTACACTGACAAGCTGGCTCAAATGGCTCAGCCTAGTACGGGGCGAGTGCATACGCACTACGCCCAGGCTGTCGCTGTGACGGGGCGACTCTCGAGCAACGATCCTAATTTGCAAAACATTCCTGTGCGCACGCCCGAGGGCAGACGAGTCCGTGAGGCCTTTATTGCACCGCCTGGCAGCTTAATCGCAAGCGCTGACTACAGTCAGATAGAACTTCGAATCATGGCTCATCTAAGCGATGATGAGGCTTTATTGAAGGCTTTTCACGAGGGATTGGATGTGCATAAGGCGACGGCGGCAGAGATTTTCTCCTTGTCCACAGAGGAGGTGAGCTCAGAGCAACGCAGGTATGCAAAGGTTATTAACTTTGGTCTTATTTACGGCATGAGTGCCTTTGGACTGGCAAAGGCGCTTGGAATCGATAACACAGCTGCAAAAAATTACATAGACCGGTATTTCCAGAAATTCGCAGGTGTTAAACGCTATATGGAGGAGACACGCGCAATGGCTAAACAAAAGGGCTATGTGCAAACTGTTTTCGGCCGGCGCTTGTACCTCCCTGAGATCAACTCCCCTAATGGCCCAAGGAGGTCTGGCGCTGAACGAGCTGCGATCAATGCGCCGATGCAGGGCACGGCTGCTGATTTGATTAAGATGAGTATGGTGAGCGTACAAAATGAACTAGACCGCCTATCCAAGCGAACCAAAATGATCATGCAAGTTCACGATGAATTGGTCTTTGAGGTGCCAGATGATGAGATCGATTGGTTAAGGGAGGCTATTCCTCATTTAATGGCAAGTGTGGCAGCGCTCAAGGTGCCGTTGTTGGCGGAGTTGGGTGTCGGCCTAAATTGGGATCAGGCCCATTGAAGAATTCAATGTTTCTTACCAAACAGATTTGTTCAGATTCATCTGCAGTTTTTTTGTCTATCAATTACGGTTAATATTTTCCCAATATGTCTAATGATTCGGATTCTTCAATCGCACCTGCATCTATACCTAAGCTCAAAGACTTTACGCGCAGACAAGCCCTAGGCCTAGTTGGATATACCCTCTTGGGCGGTAACTGTATTGCACAAACCGCTATCAAAACGTCCTTTGAAGGACTCAAGTGTGGTGAAGTGATGGTCAACGTAGATGGCTACTCCGTACCTGTTTACCGAAGTGCACCTGTTGACACCTCGGGCGCTATTGTCAAAGGACTACCTGTAGTTCTTGTGATCTCTGAGATTTTTGGTGTGCATGAATATATTGCTGACATCACGCGTCGTTTTGCAAAAGCAGGTTATTTTGCGATTGCCCCTGAACTCTTCATTCGACAAGGCGACCCCCAGTCCTACTCTGATATGCAAAGTCTCATGAAAGAGGTAGTGCTGAAGGTGCCGGATGCACAGGTCATGCGTGATTTAGATGTTTGCGTGGACTGGGCCTCGCAGCAAGGGGCTGACACCAAGCGACTCGGTATCAATGGATTTTGTTGGGGGGGTAGGGTTGCTTGGTTATACGCCGAGCACAGCCCGCTGGTGAGGGCGGGTGTTGCATGGTACGGAAGACTAAATGGGGATCGTAATGCGTTGCAACCCTTGCATCCTATAGACGGTGTGATGCAGTTAAAAGCTCCAGTACTCGGGTTATACGGCGCGCTTGATACCTCAATCAGTCAAGCCTCGGTGAATGAAATGTCCAAAGCTTTGCAAAACGCGGGCGAGCAAGGCGTGACGCCAGCCACTAGGTCGCGGATCAAAGTTTATCCAGGTGCAGCACACGCTTTTCATGCAGATTACAGGGCTAGTTACAACAGGGAAGCTGCAGAGGATGGTTGGCGATCCGCATTGGGTTGGTTTGAGCAAAATGGGCTTCATTCATGAACTCACCCGGATCTACTGCATTGATACTCTCTGTACTTATTGGGACTGTGTTCTCGGGGGTAGGGAGTGTTTGGGTGGCGTGGCTTTTTGTTCAAGCAGTGATGGCCAAGTACACCCAGCATTTGCTCAGTCTCGCTGCGGGAGCGTTGTTGGCCACCGCTTTTTTGCATCTCTTGCCGGAGGCCTTTGAGACTTCGCAAAGTCCTAGGTCTCTTTTCGTAACTTTGTTGGTAGGGATTTTATTTTTCTTCCTGCTCGATAAAGCTGAGCTTTGGCATCATGGGCATGAGCATCATCATGAACAGGAGCCAGATCATGCGCATTCGCATGGACATTCGTATTTGATAGATTCCTCAAACGCACACTCACACTCACACGCAAATTCCACTGATTACGGTGAGACTGCAATTCATACACCGCCAATCAGTGGTGGGTGGGCTGTGCTCTTTGGGGACAGCTTACACTGCTTTGGTGACGGCGTTTTAGTTGCCGCAGCGTTCATGGCAGATTTTCATGTGGGGTTGGTTGCAAGTTTTGCTGTTTGGACTCACGAGGTCCCTCATCACATGGGTGATTTGGTCGTACTCAGCTCTAGCTCTTCGAACCCTAGAAGCGCTGTGATCAAACTCAGTATCGCAGGCGCAGTAACTGTTTTAGGGGGAGTGGTCGGACTCTTTCTCTTAAAAGGTCGCGAACTGGCGTTGCCTTATTTACTTGCCTTAGCTAGCAGTAGTTATATCTATGTAGCTCTAGCGGATTTGATTCCTCAATTGCAAAAAAGGTTGAGTGCAAAACAAACATTTGCACAACTCATTTGGCTAGGTACAGGGATGGCGATGGTAGCGCTTACAAGACAACTCGGGTGAAGTAGGCAGACGCCGACGCCGTAAACCCATTCAATCAAATTGCGCTACAAGGGGCTTAGGAGCTTAGGACCTTAAATGTCCTGTAAAGAATTATTTTCAGACGCGTTTAAAAATTAAACTGCCGTTGGTGCCACCAAAACCAAAATTGTTTTTGAGAGCATAAGTCATATTGATCTCACGCGCTTTATTGGCACAGTAATCGAGCGGGCAATCAGGGTCTTGGTTATCTAGATTGATCGTTGGTGGTGCAATCTGATTGTGAAGAGCAAGCACAGTGAAGACACTTTCAATTCCGCCTGCACCACCCAGTAAATGACCCGTCATGGATTTGGTGGAGCTGATGAGTGTGTGCTTGGCATGGTCACCAAGTGCTGCTTGTATAGCATTGGTTTCATTTGCATCGCCCAACGGAGTCGAAGTGCCGTGAGCGTTCAAGTAATCTATTTGATCTGGGTTGATATTCGCATTTTTCATGGCGTGAACCATCGCTCTGCGAGGACCATCCATATTGGGAGCAGTCATGTGTCCAGCATCAGCACTCATGCCAAAACCAACGAGTTCAGCGTAAATCTTTGCCCCGCGTGCTTTGGCAAATTCATATTCTTCAAGGACTACAACACCTGCACCTTCGCCGAGCACAAACCCATCTCGGTCTTTGTCCCAAGGTCTGGATGCAGCGGCTGGATCGTCGTTGCGTGTTGAGAGTGCTCTCATCGCAGCGAAACCACCTAGTCCCAAGGGAGAAATGGTAGCTTCAGCTCCGCCCGCCACCATCACATCCGCGTCGCCGTATTCGATTAAACGACCTGCTTGACCAATGCTGTGCAGACCCGTTGTGCAGGCTGTGGCAATTGCTAGATTGGGACCCTTGAATCCAAACCTCATGGACACATGACCTGAGATCATGTTCACGATAGAGGCCGGCACAAAGAAAGGAGAGATACGACGAGGTCCTCTACTGACCAATTCTGCGTGCATGTTCTCAATGAGTGGTAGTCCACCGATTCCAGAGCCAATTAAACAGCCGATCCTCTCGGCTGTTAATTCGTTGAGAGCGTCTCCTACCGGTAGACCGCTATCTTGAACAGCTTGAACTGCAGCAACAATACCAAAGTGGATGAAAGAGTCCATCGTGCGGGCTTCCTTGGAGCCTATATAAGCATCCAAGTCGAGTCCTTTGACCTCCCCAGCAAAGTGACAGGCAAACCCACTTGCATCAAAGTGAGTTATCTTGTCAATGCCAGATTGACCAGCAATAATATTGGACCAAGATTCGTCTACCGTATTACCTACGGGGCAAACGCAACCAAGGCCCGTCACAACTACGCGGCGACGGCTCATTCAGTAACTACTTTCAGTATTGAAAGCTTAATTAATTTAAGCTTTTTTATGCGCTAGTGCGTAATCTACTGCGTTCTTAACAGTAGTGATCTTTTCAGCGTCTTCGTCAGGAATCTCAATTCCAAACTCATCTTCCAACGCCATGACTAGTTCAACCGTGTCAAGTGAGTCTGCTCCCAGATCGGCAACAAAAGCCTTTTCCTGGGTCACTTGGGCCTCTTCAACGCCAAGTTGCTCAGCAATTATTTTTTTGACACGTGCTTCGATATCGCTCATTTAATTCCCTCAGAGGGTTGTGTAGAAGATGACAATTTTAGCCGAGTAGAGAATGGATTTCGGAAAATTGTAAAAAACTTAAATTTAGACCATTAACATGCCACCGTTGACATGAATCTCCTGTCCAGTGATATAAGAGGCCAAGGGGCTTGCCAAAAATTGCACTAAATTGGCAACATCCGTAGATTGTCCCAATCTGCTCAGTGGGATCTGGGAAATTAATGCTTTTTGCTGCTCTTCTGACAACGCAGCGGTCATATCCGTATCAATAAAGCCGGGCGCAACACAATTGACGGTGATATTTCTGGATCCAAGCTCCCTTGCAAGTGCTCGGGTCATGCCCGCAACTCCGGCCTTAGACGCGGCGTAGTTGGACTGACCCGGGTTCCCACTGGCGCCGACTACGCTTGTGATGTTGATGATTCTTCCAAAACGTTGCTTCATCATTGGGCGAATCACGGCCTTAGAGAGGGTAAAAACCGCTTTAAGGTTTGTATCGATCACCGCGTCCCAGTCCTCATCTTTGAGTCGCATGGCCAACATGTCTTTGGTAATGCCGGCGTTGTTGACCAAAATATGTAAGCCACCTCGCTCGGATGAAATTTTGTCGACCAAGTGATTGGCTGCGGGGGTGTCGGTTACGTTTAAGACAACACCCGTGCAACCAGGGAAAGCACTCAATTGATCCCTTATCTTTTGCGCCCCTGCCTCTGAGGTGGCAGTTCCGATGACGAGCGCGCCTTGTTCTGCAAGCGCGTGAGCAATGGCTTGTCCAATGCCTCGTGTAGCACCGGTGACGAGGGCGATTTGCCCCTTCATTTGATTGACTGACATAGGTAATTGTTCAATGAGTTTTAAATTCAGTTTGCAGCGATTAATTCTTTGACCTGTGCCAACGTAGTTGGGTCATACAGAGGAGCGCTTTTCAGTGAGTTATCAATGCGAGGGGAGAGGCCACTCAGGACCTTTCCGGGGCCGCACTCTAGGGTGCACTCAACGCCCATACCCTTCATCACGCGAATGGTCTCAACCCATCGCACTGGACTAAATGCTTGTCTGTATAAGGACTCTTTGATGGACACCGGATCGGATTGAATCAAAACGTCAACATTGTTAATGACTTGAATCTTGGGGGCGTTAAAAGTAGCTTGCTCTAATTTTTCTTTTAACTTGTCCGCTGCGGGCTTCATCAGTGTGGAGTGAAAAGGCGCCGAGACGGGAAGAATTAAAGCTCTCTTAGCCCCCATTGATTTTAGGACCTCGCAGGCCTTGTTAACCCCTGCTGCTGAGCCTGCAATGACCGTTTGCAATGGGTCGTTGAAGTTAACTGCTTGCACACACTC
Source organism: uncultured Burkholderiales bacterium (assembly GCA_903828695.1). Taxonomy (GTDB): domain Bacteria; phylum Pseudomonadota; class Gammaproteobacteria; order Burkholderiales; family Burkholderiaceae_C; genus Limnohabitans. Next base: position 9,420 of record CAIKNE010000067.1, read on the forward strand.
GCTGGTGTTCTCGCGCTCAACCTGTGCGCAACCTTCTATGACCTTATCAGACGCCAGGCCTAGGATTGCCGCCATCGCGCCCACACCTACTGGGACTGCGTCTTGCATGGACTGGGCTCTAAATCGCACCAACGGCGCAGCCTCTTTGAGGCTGAGTACGCCTGCGCAAACCAAAGCCGAGTATTCGCCCAGTGAGTGGCCAGCCATGACGCTTGGATCAGCTCCGCCCTCAGACTTCCAGACACGGTAAGCTGCAACGCCCGCAGCGAGCATCACTGGTTGTGTGTTAGTTGTGAGTGAGAGCTCCTCTTTTGTGCCAGAGGCGATGAGCTTACCCAAATCTTCTGAAAGCGCATCTGATGCTTCCCCGAGGGTTTCGAGGACGCTTGGGTGCGCTCCCCAGGCATCGAGCATGCCTACAGACTGTGAGCCTTGTCCGGGGAATAAAAATGCAATATTTTTCATGAATTCGTTTGATGATTAAAACTTCAAAACCGCTGAACCCCAGGTAAATCCACCACCAACTCCTTCGAGCAATAAGTTCTGCCCCTTTTTGATTTGACCCGTTCGTACGCCGTGGTCGAGTGCCAATGGGATTGAGGCAGCAGAGGTGTTGCCGTGGTCTTGCACGGTGAGAATGACACGTTCCATGGGTAAGCCCATTTTCTTGGCCGTGCTTTGTATGATCCTAATGTTGGCTTGGTGGGGAACTAACCAATCAATGTCCTTGGGCTCCAAGCCAGCTTTTTTCAGACTCGTCATAGCAGTTTGCTCTAAGAGGCTAACTGCAAGTTTGAAAACAGCTTGTCCGTTCATTTTGAGCAGAGGCTCCCCCATAATTTGTCCACCGCTCACATGCCCGGGTACACACAATATATCGGTATGTTTGCCGTCCGAGTGGATGTCTGTTGACAAAATACCGGGTGAATCAGAGGCCTCTAGGACTACCGCTCCTGCGCCGTCGCCGAATAATACGCTCGTAGTTCGGTCCTTGAAGTCTAATAGTCTCGAGAAAACTTCTGCGCCGACTACCAAAGCTCTCTCGGCCCGCCCAGCGCAGATCATTGCGTCAGCAACACTCAATGCGTAGATAAAGCCACTACAAACCGCTTGGATGTCAAAGGCTGGCGCCCCCGCAATGGCGCGAGAAGCTTCATTGATACCCTGGAGTTTGTTCTGCAAAATGCACGCCGTTGATGGGAAAACCATGTCGGGAGTGGATGTTGCGACGATGATGAGGTCTATCCCTTCAGCTCCAATGCCTGCAGCACTTAGTGCTTGCTTACTGGCTTCAAATGCAAGGTCGCTACTGAATATGCCATCATCCACAAAGTGGCGGGCACCAATGCCAGTCCTCTCTATGATCCAAGGCTCAGAGCTCTCAATGCCTAATTTGGCGAGTTGGTCAACAATTTGTGCGTTGGTGACTTTGCGCGTGGGTAAGTAACTACCGGTGCCAATGATTCGTGAGTATCTTGTCATTCATCTATAGTGCTGTTGCTCAAATCTTTGCCAAGTTGGCTTGAGGCCAAAAAAGGCGCTGCGTGAGCGATTCGTAAACGAACCTTTTCCAGCAAGTTGTTATGGACAGCATCATACGCTCGGTTTAAGGCATTTTCAAAAGCAAGCACGTCAGCTGAGCCATGACTTTTAAATACCAGTCCTCGCAGACCAAGTAATGCCGCTCCATTGTGTCTTCTATGGTCAACACGCTTTTTAAATGCAGATAACGCCGGAAGAGCTATTAATCCCGAAAGTTTAGTGAAGATGTTCCTTGAGAAGCCTTCTTTTAACATGGTTGATACCATGGCAGCGAGCCCTTCAATTGCTTTTAAAGCGACATTGCCAACAAACCCATCACAAACCACTATATCTGTGGTTCCCTTAAAAATATCGTTACCTTCGACATTTCCGTAGAAATTGAGATCGCCGGAGATGGCTGCAGATCGCATCAATTCACCGGTTCTTTTGATCATTTCGCCGCCTTTTATGGCTTCTTCGCCAATATTGAGTAGGCCAACGGTGGGCTCTTCTATACCCTGGAGAACGCTTACAAGGGCTGATCCCATAACGGCAAATTGCAGGAGGTGTTCTGCTGTGCAGTCTACGTTAGCGCCTAAATCCAACATTGTCGTTCCACCGCCCTTAGCGTTAGGCATTTGACCTGCAATTGCGGGACGCTCGATTCCGTCTAAGGTTTTCAGAACATACCGAGCAATGGCCATTAAGGCTCCCGTGTTTCCTGCTGAAACGGCTACTTGTGCGTGAGAGTCTCTGACTTGTTCGATGCAAATCCGCATGGAAGATTTTTTTTTACGTCGAAGCGCTACTTCGATCGAGTCGTCCATTTCTACCATCTCAGGTGACTCAGTAATTTGGAGTCTAGGGTGAGAGAAATCAATGACACTGTCTTTTAAGACAACGCAGATAAGTTGCGCGTCAGGGTGTTGCTCTAAGAAATGACGGCAAGCAGGTAGTGTGACTGATAAGCCGTGATCTCCACCCATGCAGTCAACGGACAAGGTAATCATGTTTTGACGGCGCGCAGAGGAGTTGGTTTACTAAAACAGGTGAGCACTAATGCAAAAGCCCGCGCCATATAACTAAGCGACGGGCTTGTGCGAATGTGAAGCGTTAAGCTTCTGATTTGGTTTTTAATACCTTGCGACCACGGTAAAAGCCATTTGGGCTAATGTGGTGACGCAAATGAACTTCGCCACTGGTTGGCTCTAAAGCTAATCCAGGCACATTCAACGCATTATGTGAACGGTGCATTCCACGCTTGGAAGGAGATTTTTTATTTTGTTGGACGGCCATGTCAGGCTCCTCGGAATTCTTGGGTTTTCGTATCTAGGACAGTCAGTATCAAGGAAGACCTTGATTTGACAATAGCCCTCTATTATAGCGCACTCCTTTGATTTCGGCTAATTCTGTCGGTCTATTCAGTGATTTGTGGGTTTTTTCAACTGTTCAAGCACTGCAAATGGGTTGGGGCGCTCGAATTCTGTGCTCTGAGCGTTTTCTTCTGCAAGACTTGCAAGGTAAGCGTTATGGCAACTTGGGTGCCTTGGCACAATAGGCATACTCATAATAAGTTCATCCTCAATGAGTTCTAAAGAATTAAATTTTCTATCAATAACAAGTAAATCCTCTTCATTTTCGTCGTCTTGTGCGAGTGCAACTTGTTCGTCTGCTACAAAGCGGAAGCTCCTTGACACCCCTAAATCAAAGTTAGCAGGGGCCAGACAACGTTGGCACGTAAGCGTTAGTTGTGTTTTGGCCTGTAGGTGGAGCCAGATTTGATTTTCACCGTCTTCGGACTTGATTTCCTCGCCCCTCAAGCTCCAATGAACGATTTCATTGGGTGATTCACGAAGATCCTCCCCCTTAAGGCGGGGGAACAAGTCCAAAGCATCATCGCCTGAAATGGAGGTGGCACTCTTTGCAAAGGTCAATATATCTAGTTGATTTAGATGTAAATTATTTTTCATCACTCCGAGTGTAAGAGAATCGGGGGAGAAGAAACCCAATTTCAAATATTATGCTGAATTTAAGTCCTCCCCTCATCTTAGCTTCAACTTCGGTTTATCGGCGTGAGTTGTTACAGCGCCTTCGCATACCGTTTGAAGTAGTTGCCCCGCACGTGGATGAGACCCCGATGCCCAAGGAGACCCCGCAAGACCTAGCCTCTCGGTTGGCACTCGCCAAAGCTCACGCGGTAGCTAAGAACAGCCCCGAGGCGGTTGTCATTGGGTCCGATCAAGTTGTAAATTTGAGAGGAGAATGCTTGGGTAAACCTGGGACGCATGAAAAAGCATTCCATCAACTCCAAAGATTGTCCGGTCATGAGGTGTTTTTCGAAACAGCTGTGGCAGTCATTTGTCTCAATAATAATCTTCAAACCCACGAGCTGGTTCGTATTAGAGTTAAGTTTCGCGAGTTAGGGGACGTTGAAATTGAAAGCTACCTGCGCGCAGAAACCCCCTACGACTGTGCGGGCAGCGCCAAGAGTGAGGGGCTGGGAATTACGCTCTTAGACCTTATTGAGAGTAACGACCCGACCGCCTTGGTGGGGCTGCCACTCATTGCAACCTCTCGCATGCTTAGGCAGGCAGGTTTGAAATTCTTTTAATCATTGCTCATGACCATCCAGCCTAATCAAATCAGACACGACCTAAGTGGCCAACGGGGCACCCTCTTTTTGGTACCCGCACCGCTGGACTTTGGTTGTTCCACTCAAGCACCCATCACCGTTGCATTGCCCGCACGTACCCTAGAAGTGGCAAGTGGTCTAGAGTATTGGATTTGTGAGAACGCCAAAACACTTCGTGCATATCTTAAAAGAGTGGGGGAGGTTTATCCTCTGAAATTGGCTATCCAGCAGGTACAAATCCAGGAGTTACCTCACGCTGTTCATAAAAAAGGCGATCATTTGGGCGAGACCCGTAGCCAACAAAGAAGTAGTGTTGAAGATTTGTTAAAACCTGCGCTACTGGGCAATTCTATGGGTTTAGCGAGTGAGGCAGGAATGCCTGCCGTGGCTGATCCGGGTTCCTCCGTCGTTCGTGCCGCTCACGCGCTGAACATTAACGTGGTGCCTTTGGTTGGACCCTCTTCGCTGTTGATGGCCTTGTCAGCTATGGGGCTTAACGGACAAAGTTTTGCTTTTGTGGGCTATGTTCCTCATGAAAGCGCTGCTTTGCAAAAACGCCTCAAAGAGTTGGAAGGTATCGTTTTGAGAACGCAGCAGACTCAACTTTTAATCGAGACACCTTATAGAAATAACGCGCTCTTTAAGGGCATGCTCAGCACGCTTCAACCCAATACGAGGGTGGGTGTGAGTGTTGGATTGACGCTAGAGAGTGGTCAAAACAAATGTCAAAGCGTGGCAGATTGGAGAACGCAGTTTTTTGAGCTACCCCAAAATGTACCTGTTGTTTTTGCAATCGGTACTTAATCATGATGATATTGATCTGCGCTCCAGTTCAATGACTTGAGGGTTTAGTGAACTTCGGGCCAGCTTTTCAAAGCTTTTACTGCACCAGCGCCCATCGCCGCCCCAAAGCGTTTAGCAAGTCTTTCAGCAACGTTATCTCTTTTTGTATAGTCAACCAAATCTTCAGCTTTGACGATTTCCCTTGCGACATAGTCTATGCTTCCCAATCCGTCAGCGAGTCCCATATCCACAGCTTCCTTGCCGGTCCAAAATAAACCACTGAAAAGATCTGGGGAATCCTTTAAGCGATCGCCTCGGCCCTCTTTGACGACTTCAATGAATTGTTTGTGGATTTGGTCGAGCATATTTTGTGCAAATGCTCGGTGCGTTTTGGAGAGTGGACTAAAGGGATCCATAAATCCTTTGTTCTCACCCGCAGTTAGGAGTCTTCGCTCCACGCCTACTTTGTCCATAATTCCAGTAAAACCAAATCCATCCATTAAAACGCCGATGCTCCCGACGATGCTTGCTTTGTCAACGTAGATGTCGTCCGCTGCAACGGCAATGTAGTAAGCCGCGGAGGCGCAACTCTCCTCAACAACTGCATAGACTGGTATTTTGTGCTTCGCTTTCAAGCGTCTAATTTCATCATTAATCATGCCCGCCTGGACTGGACTTCCCCCGGGAGAGTTGATCAGTAAAACAACCGCTTTTGAGTTTTCATCTTCAAATGCATCCTTGAGGGCTTGGTTGATCCACTCTGCACTTGCATCTGAGTCGGCAGATATTTCCCCTTTGATCTCCACGACACTGGTGTGCACACCGTTGGTAGTGGTTGGCCCCGTATTTTTGTAAAGCGTAATCAAGCCCGCAATGATTAACACAACCAGCCAACTCATTCTGACAACAGTTTTCCATCGGCGTGATTGTTTTTGTTCCTCAAGTGCAGCAAAAGCCCATTTCTCAAGAGTCACTTGACCCCAACTCGCAGGGTTATGGTCGCCTTGAGAGGTTTGAGCTGTGGGACCACCCTGTGCAGCGCTAGGTGAGGGTTGGGATGTTGGGTTGGAGGAGGGATGAGGCGCCGGGTTAGGAGCAGAATTGGGGGAATTGAATTCGTTGGGAGGAGTGTTCATTTTAAAAATCGATCATTTTCAAGTTGTAATTAGTATGCCAGTAGACTTTGTTATCGGTCTCCGAGATTGTGATTTTGATTAAATGTCCACGGCAAGGTCCCTCCACGCATTGTCCACTACTTGGTGCGTAAACTGCACCATGTGTTGCGCACAAGATCCACTGTCCTGTGGGATCAAAAAATCGGTTGGGTTGGTAATCCATCTCCATCGGAATGTGCGCGCAGCGGTTTAGGTAAGCATGCACTTGATCCTCATAGCGAACCGCAAAGGCTCGGCAAGTCATTCCCTCATAAACAACGTCAAAGGGAACAGCGAGACCTGAGTTGAGCAGGGCGCTGGATGGGCACAGAAACATCTTCTCATCCATTCTCTTTGATCCACGTATGCAGTTGGTGTACAGAATGAGCTACGAATAAGGGCTTGTACTGTTCCAAACTCTCACCCCTATGTGCTCCGTAACTCACGCCGATACTGGCACAACCCGCTCTTTGTGCCATCAAAAGATCATGCGAGGTGTCTCCAATCATGAGTGTGCGCGAGGGCAGGACTCTGAACTCCTCCATCAACTCCAGTAACATTTTGGGATCGGGTTTGCCTGCGGTTTCATCCGCTGTTCTTGATGAATGAAAGACATGCTTTAGCTCTGCTGTTTCGAGCGCGTCGTTCAGACCGTTGCGGCTTTTGCCTGTGGCAACTGCAATTTTGAAGGCCTGCGCACGCAGTTCGCTCAACATCGGTAATACACCGTCAAATAGGACTAAATCATCTCTTCGTGTGACGTAGTAGTGGCTGTAACGTTTGCTGAGCTCAGGGTACTTCTCTGGGGGCACGTCAGGGGCTGCGTGGGCTAACGCAGGGCCAAGGGCTAGACCAATGACGTATGCGGCTTGCTCGTCCGAGGGAATTGCTCCGCCCACATCACGTACGGCGTCTTTGATACAGTTGACGATGATTTTGGTTGAATCAAAGAGCGTACCGTCCCAGTCAAAAGCAATTAGGTCAAATTGTCTTTGGGGGCGGGGGTTGGACATGGTCAATAAAATCCTGAAGTTCTGTTGGAAGGGGGGCCTCTAAGAGGACGCTTTTTTCGCTGTTGGGGTGATTAAAGCGAAGGCGCCAAGCATGCAAGAACATGCGCTTGAGTCCCATTTTCTTGAGTTCCCTATTGTGTTCGAAATCACCGTACTTATCATCCCCAACAATCGGATACCCCTGGCTTGCAAGGTGAACTCTAATTTGGTGGGTTCGTCCCGTTTTGATCGTCACCTCCAAAAGGCTATAGCCCCCGACCAAACGGGATAACTTGACCAACGTGATGGCGCGCATTCCTGTGGGGTCGTTGTGCGCCAAGACTTTGACCCTGCGTTCCCCTTCTGCTACCCCGTCACCCGCACCCACCGTGTATTTAAGGAGGGGGAGGTCAATCACCTTCTTGTTGGAGGGCCATTGCCCCTTTACCAAGGCCAGGTAAGTTTTCCCGGTCTCTCGGCCCTTAAACTGGGCTTGGAGTTGGGTAAGGGCGCTTCTTTTCTTGGCGATCAGTAGTATCCCTGAGGTTTCTTTGTCCAGCCTGTGAACCAACTCTAAAAATTTGGCCAAGGGTCTTGCACTGCGGAGTTGCTCGATAACGCCAAAACTAACGCCACTTCCTCCGTGAACCGCAACCCCTGAAGGTTTATTGATCGCAAGCATCCATTCATCTTCCAGCAAAATAGGAAACTCTTTGGGTGGTGAGGTGTCCTCTGGGGAAGGGGTCTCCCCCAGTTCCTTGCCATGGCTTAAGCGGACTGGGGGGACCCTGACAAGGTCGCCCGCGTTGAGTCGGGTTTGTGCCTCAACCCGGCCCTTGTTGATCCGCACCTCACCGCTACGGATGATTCTGTAGACGTGGGTTTTGGGCACCCCTTTGAGGTGTTTTATGAGAAAGTTGTCCAATCTTTGTCCCGCGGACTCCTCGTCAACGGTGATTGTTTTGGCGCTAGGCGGTTTTGCCGTCTTGTCTGGGTCTATAATATTCATTACCAGCGATCTGTAAGTGCTTGATTTCAATAAGAGATTAGAGCACGAGAATGGTCACTGTGAAGTCGAAGCCTTGTGAGTAATTTATTTGTTTACCCTGACCAACAGTTTGTCGGGATGTTGCAAATTCTCATTGAGAGCCGATGCCCTTAGAAACTTGAACGGAATTATTGAAGTTGCAATCTTTACAAACGATGTAAAGGGTGCAGCGGAAAAAAGCGAGTAACGCAAAAATGTTTTTGTTGATCATGATGCTAGAACTATTTAGTAACTGCGAAGTGTTTTCGCATGTTAGTAGTGCTAAGCGCGTCATCGCACGCAAAAACTTTATACAGAGTCTAAAAGGCCTTTGGGGTCCTTTCACTCGAGCTAAGCTCGCTCCTATCCAAAAGCAAAAAAACCATACTCACCGTCGCCTCTAATTGGGGTTGGCCAGTGCAGTGCTGCGTTTAAGCTTTACTTCTTTTTCCATCAGTTTTTGGGTTCATTGACTCGGGCTATTTTGATCCCGCTGTGGGGTCCGTATTGTTTGAGATAAAGGAACGCATCATGAAACGGATGCTAATTAATGCAACCCAGGCTGAAGAAAGACGCTTGGCAATCGTAGATGGTCAGAAATTATTAGACTATGAAATCGAAATTGAAGGCCGTGAACAACGTAAAGGTAATATTTACAAAGCTGTTGTAACACGTGTGGAGCCTTCCCTAGAGGCTTGTTTTGTGGATTACGGTGAGGAACGTCATGGCTTTCTCTCATTCAAAGAGATCTCTAAACAGTATTTCGTCCCCGGGGTAGCTCCTAGTCAAGCCCGCATACAGGACGTCATCAAAGAGGGTCAAGAATTATTGGTTCAAGTTGAGAAAGAGGAGCGCGGCAATAAAGGCGCAGCTCTCACATCTTTCATCTCGCTTGCTGGTCGATATGTGGTTTTAATGCCCAACAACCCCAGAGGCGGTGGAGTCAGTCGCCGCATCGAAGGCGACGACCGTGCTGAGTTGAAAGAAGCGATGGATCAGTTGCAGTACCCAGGCGGGATGTCCATCATCGCTCGTACTGCAGGAATTGGTCGCACCGCTGCAGAGTTGCAGTGGGATCTTAATTACTTGTTAAAACTTTGGAACGCTATTGATGGTGCGGGTAAGTCCAACAAAGGCGCCTTCTTAATCTACCAAGAATCAAGTTTGGTGATCCGCGCAATTCGCGACTATTTCAATGTTGAAATTGGTGACATTTTGATTGACACCGATGACCTGTACGAACAGGCAGCTCAGTTCATGTCTCACGTTATGCCTGAGCACGCTGAGCGTGTCAAGCGCTACAGAGATGACACACCGCTCTTTAGTCGCTTCCAAATTGAGCATCAAATTGAGTCCGCTTATGCAAGAACGGTAACTTTGCCAAGCGGTGGAGCCATTGTTATCGATCACACTGAAGCCTTGGTGTCAGTTGACGTTAACTCTGCTCGCTCTATCAAAGGCGGCGATATTGAGGAGACTGCTACTCGTACCAACTTAGAGGCTGCTGATGAGGTGGCTCGTCAAATGCGGTTACGCGACTTGGGCGGGCTGATCGTTATTGACTTTATTGATATGGAGGAGTCCAAGAACAGGCGCGAGGTTGAGAACCGTTTGCGCGACGCACTTCGCCAAGACCGCGCAAGAGTTCAGTTTGGCAGCATCAGTAAATTTGGCCTCCTCGAGATGAGTCGTCAAAGACTGCGCCCTGCTTTATCGGAGGGTGCGTCTATCCCTTGTCCACGATGCGGTGGTGCAGGTCACATAAGAGATTCAGAGAGTTCTGCGCTGCAGATTTTGCGTATCATTCAAGAGGAGTCCATGAAGGACAACACGGCAGCCGTTTATGCACAAGTGCCTGTCGAAGTCGCCTCTTACCTCCTAAATGAGAAGCGAACGGAAATTGCAAAAATTGAGGTTAAACAACGTATCAACGTTTTGTTGATCCCCAATAAATCACTTGAAACGCCTAACTACAAGTTAGAGCGACTCAAGCATGATGATCCTAGGCTGGACAATATTGAGACCAGCTACAAGATGGTCGAGGAAGTGGAGGATCCGGCCTCAGTGACCCGTCGAGCTCAAGAGCCAACAAATCGTCAAACTCCGGTGATCAAGGGCGTACTGCCTGATGCTCCTGCACCCATTGCAGAACCTAAACCCGCGAAAGTCGATAGGGTCGTCGCAACAGCACCCAAAGCCGCAACTGCTAGTGACGCAGGATTTATGGGTTGGTTTAAAAACCTCTTTAAATCTAAGCCTAGCGCTGAAGCTGAAAAATCTGATACTGCAGATAAAAACAAAGAAACTCGACGTGACTCCAACCGTGCACCCAGAGAAGGTGCTGGGCGCGGGGATGGACGCAGGGGCTCTGGTCGTAGAAATGACAGAGGTGAGCGCTCGGAAAGAGGTGAGCGTGGCGATCGCCCAGAACGAGGCCAAGGTGCAGCGCGAGGCGAAAGAGCAGAGCGCGGTGAGGGCAGGGCTGTTGGATCTGAGCAAACTCGCCAAGGCGGGCAACGCGGACCGCGCAATGCAGGACAGGGAGCACCTAATCGTGAGCCTAGAGAAAACAGTGGGCGCGAGCAACGCGAAGGCGCACAACAAGAGTTGGCCCTACAAGGTGTAGAGAGTTCAAATCAAGTTAGGAATAATGCATCTCAAGCCGAAAGAGCGAGCGATTCGGGTGCCCAGGGCGAGAGATCGGAGCGACCCAGAAGGCGTGAGCGTAATGAGGGGCGCGAACCCAGACGCAATAATCGTTCTACAGAGGTTCAGTCTGCAAATGCAGTAGACGGTGTTGTTCAACAAAATGGCCCAGCTGTGATTGAACAGGGCACTGACTCACATCAAGCTAATCCATCAACTCAGCAACCACAAGCGCCTGGTCTTGATTTGGAGCGCGTGGAGGAGCGACGCGACAGACGTTCAAGAGACCGTTACGGTCGCGAGCGTCGTGAGCGCCAAGAGCGTCCAGCAACTGAGGAGGGGTTTGCCCAGCAAGGAGCGGGTCCTGATCAACAGGACTTGAATCAAGTTGCGCACGGTCTGCAGTCCCACACAGCGTCACAAGAACACGCCCCGCAACACTCCGTTGCCAGTGTCCAAAAGGCAGAAATGCCTAAGGTTCAAGCTTTTGATTTGCCTGTCAGCGAGCTGATCGAGATGTCCAAATCCTCAGGCCTGGAGTGGGTAAACAGCAACCCCGAACGAGTTGCTCATGTGCAAATGATCATTGCCTCTGAGCCAAAAACTGTGCACGTCCCAAGACAGAGGCCACCGATTGTGGAGTTCGATGACGGACCACTCATTTTGGTTGAAACTCGTAAAGACTTAGCAAAGCTAGATGTGGGTGTCTAAATCCCGAGATATTTTGTAACTCGTCTTCGTTAGAAGTTAGATTGGGGAGGACCGCTTGTTTGAGCGTCCTCCCTTTTTATTTTTGAGCTCTACGCAAACAACGAAAGCACTCGTCTTAGAGGTTTAGAAATTTATATATAAACGGAACCGCAAGCGCGCCTAAAATGCCGTGAAGCCCCATAGCCAAACTTGCGTAGGTACCAGCCTCTGTGTTGATACTAAAGGCCCTTGAGGTGCCAATACCGTGAGAGACTATTCCAATGATGAATCCTCTTTGCCACCATGCTTTAAAGTGGATTGCATTAAGGATCAAGGGGACTAGCACCGATCCGGTTATACCCGTTAGAACTGCAAAAACTGCTGTCAAAGTGGGAGAGCTACCGATGCGCTCTGCAATACCCATAGCAATTGGCGCTGTGACAGATTTTGCATAAAAAGCACCCGTAATAGCCTTGTCTGCTCCCATCATTGTGCAAAGTCCTACGCTCGTAAAAATGGATACAAGACCTCCAGTGCACAGGGCGAGTAGCAGGGGTATTAAGCGACCTCGCAATTCGTGAATGCCCCGGTAAATCGGGATAGCTAATGCAACCGTTGCAGATCCCAGTAAGAAGTGAATGAACTGCGCGCCTTGGAAATATTTTTCATAAGACATACCTATGAAATGTAAGGATGTAGTGATGAGTGCGATCGTGATGATCAAAGGGTTGGCGAGAGGGTTTTGATTTGACTTTTGATAAACCCATAATCCTGTTTGGTACGCTGCCAGCGTCAAAAAGAGTGCAAGTAAAGGGCTCCCAGACAGGTAAACCCAAATCTCAATAATAGATTTGGACTCAGTCATGAAGATCCTTGATTTCTCTGGTTTTTTTACCGTGACCTTTTTGGTCTGGGCTTAGCCAGCGTAGGATCAGTGCACTACTCAAAGCTGCCAACACGACACTCGTAATAAGAGCTGTAACGATCGTTAATGCGTTTTGTTGGAGTTGGGGGATAAATAAGATGATGCCAACTGCAGCGGGCACGAACAGCAGACCAAGGTAGCGACTAAAGGTGTCCGCTACGCTTGCAAGAGAGGTGTTGATATCCTTCAAGTACATGAGCCAAAGTAGCAAAAGTACAAGGCCGATGACGGGGCCAGGCAGGAAGGGGAGTAGGAGTTTGGAGATAATTTCCCCGAGCCCCTGAAATAATAAGATTTGAAGCAGTCCTGGAATCATTTTGGATCAGTTAAGGTTAGGTGGATAGTTCTTGAATAATTTTGCGTTTAAATGTTGAACTACCCAAACGATTGAAGAGTCAGTAGAACCTCTTTGATAACGATGCGCCACCAAATTGCTACCTCACTTGACTCATTCATCAAGCGTTAAATCAACGTCAATGAGTCTCACTAAGAGCAATCTGCTTCCAGTAAACCACCGCCTCTGCCTCTTGACCGCGTTGCACTGCCAACTCCGCTAAGGTCAGCCAAGCTGCTTTTTGTAGTCCCGAGTGATTGAGTTGCTGCGCAGCCTCTAGCATCAATTGCTGGGCCTTTCCCCACAAACCGTTGTACATACAGGCCATACCGCTCAAGTACTGAAGAAGCGCACTTCTTGGGTTCATCGCTCGTGCTTGGTCAACTACGGTTAACCAGTGTTTGTCATTGCCAATTACTTTTAAATGCGAGGCAAGGGTTTGAATGAGTCGAACTTGCTCTGACTCCGATAGTGCGTCGGGGCGAGTGATCATCAAATTCCAAATGGGCGTGAGCCAAGTCAATGCGGTTTGAGAGCTCCCCGAGAGGGATAGCATTCGCTCGCTCGCATGAATGGCAACATCTGGAATCGAGCGTTCGTGCGAGTCCAGTAACCGCCAAGTTTGTTGGAGTTGGTGTTGATCGTAACAATCATTCAGGCTAGATGTGCATAAGCTTCTGAGCAGTCCTTGCGCTGCGTTCTCGGAGAATGCACCGTGCTTGTTTAAGAGTCTTGCAGTCTCAAGCGCAGCAAGGTGATGCTTTGCAAGACGGTCTGCTTTGAGTTTTAATCTGAGTGCCAGTGTACGCCTGGATACACCGCTCCTGAGTTCTCTAAGCCAAGCTAGTGCTCCAACCGGATCAGCTTCTGCGAGGGACCACCGGGCTGCACTGAGTAAGCTGGCTGCCTTGGTCTCGTAGGCAGCTTCGCTGTCTTCGCTCGTTTCTTTCAGTATGGCTTGTAGATGCGTTTCGCGGGTCGCGATATCCCTTAAAGCATGTGCACTCTCAGCCCCTATTAAATGGGCTAGGGTCTTGAGTTGATGAAGATACTTTGGGGCAGACACCGACTCACTTGTCAATTGCTCAAGTGTATTGGCGCTATCGATGGTTAGTGCTGCTGATCTGAGGGAGCGCAAAAATCTACCCGTCATCAGTTGTTCTAAAGCGTTGAGGAGGCTCTCATGCATGCTTCGTTCGCGTTGCTGGAGTCTCCAACGCTTGGCAATTTGGGGTAAGGCGTAAAGTGAGGAGATAGCACGCGTGGCTAAATAAACGATTAGAAAACTAGCAACCCAAATCAGCACAGCAAAGTTGATGGAGAAATCAATTCTGTATCCAGAAATAAAGACGGATACCAATCCTCCCGGATGATCAGCTCCAATAGAGAGTGCAACAGCGACGCCAAAGAGAGTTAAGAGCCAAATTGCTGCTTTCATATCAATTGCCTAAGCGTGTCGTACCGATGGCTGACCAGGTGTATTGAATTTGGGGTATTTCGGGCTGTGCACTGAGATCTTTAATCTCATTTAAAAGGACCGCTACTTCTTGGCCTTGTTTGGACTGCATAGCAAAGTACTTATCCAAGTCTCGTTGACTCTGATTTAAATCTGCTTTGAATGAGTTGATCTGGTGGGCGAGCAGCCCGAGCTTTGAATTAAGTAGGCGTAATTTAAGGTTCTCTTTGAGGAAATATCCTTGACTGGGGGTCAGTAAACTGGCCTCAGGTTGATCGATCCGAGTAATACGAACCAGCCCTTTTATTTGTGACCAAACGTGAGAAGTTAATGTATCCAACCAACTCTCGCCTGTGCTGGTGCGAATCGATTCAGCCCAACTCTTGGCCTGCGTGAGAGCCGAGGGAGTGGGTGAGTTGGTGTTGGCGCCAGAGACGTTACCACTGGTTTGGGTGGTACCAGTTCGGCCTTCATCTACCCTAACAACACTCTTTATTACGGGCGTAGAGCTTGAGTTTAGTTGTGGATCGTTCAGCAGGGGTAGGGCCTCTACTTTTTGAACCAATTGATCTAATTTAAGAAGAAGTGCAGGTGTATCAAGAACCGGTTTGGATTTGATTAGGTCTAAATCCTTCAGTAAAGCCCTGTCTATGGCTGCAAGTTTGGGTTGTGATGATTTAGCGATGCGTTGTTCGCAGGTCTTAAGTGCCTCGATGAGAGGTTGCGCACTACCCATTAACTGAGCTTGTTGCTGTCCCAGTCTCAGCATGGACTCTAGTTCTGCAACCAAGTTTTCATCGCGGGTGCGCGACAGGGACTGCATTAAATCTTCGAGCTGAGTGCGCTGGAGCGCTACTTCCATGACTTTTGCATCCAGCAGTGCTAATTTAGCCGCAGTCTCACGCGCTAATTCCTGCGCGTCCTTAGAGCTTACTTTGGCCTCTAAAGCCTGAGTGTTCGACTGAGCACTTTGCTTGGCCAATAACTCTTCGATGCTGGATAGCTTAAACCACAAATAGGAGGCTGAGCAAAGCGCAGCAAAGCACACGGCGTACAAACCCAAGACTTGCCAGTTGAGGCGAGCGTGTCGATCTAGCTTGGGGCTGGAGGCTAATGTATCTTGAGAGGGAGTGTTCAAAATAATGACTTTTTAATGGATGGATTTTAATGATGTTAGGACATCACTGAGTGTGGGGCGTGACTCATGCACAACACCCCATCCCATTTCGATTGCCGTTTGCGCAATCCGTTTGTGGGTTGCTACGGCGCGTCCCTTGGACCAGTCTTGATGGGGAAGGATTTGCCCCAAGTTGTGAAGTGACAAAGAACTGCTAAAAACCCAGATACTACCCCCCTCAATCATGCTAGGTGCCGTGTCCTTTTGTTCCTCGCTCCAACGGGGTGAGCAGCGTTGATAGACTTCAATTTCATCTACAAGTACTCCACTTTGTGTGAGCTTGGAGATTAACCACTGGCTACCGCTTGGGGCAATATTTTCTATGACGGGCTGATCTTGGTTTTCTTTTGCAACCAATGAGTGAGAGTCTGCGCCTCGAATCATAAGTACCTTCTCACCAGCGCCCACAAGTTGAGAGGCTACCGTCCAAAGTTGGGGGGAGTCAAATTGAGGAGCTGTGGGGGAGGGCGAGACAATTTGGGTGCTGGGTATGCCATGGATTTTGAGGCTTTGAGCGGTACCCGGACCCGTAGCCCAAAAAGTCAAGCCGGATATAGACAATCCCGCTTTCATATTAAAAGATTTGAAGAAGTGCTCTACAGCTGAGGAACTCACAAAGATCAAAGCGACGTAAGCACTCAAGTCCCCTAGAGCCTTGATTTGATTTTCCTGGAGGGTAAGAGGAAGCACTTCAATCAAAGCCCAGTTGACAACTGAGTAGCCGGCGCTCTCAATTCCTTCAATCCAAAGACGGGATTCATGGGCGGGACGGGTCAAAATGATTTTTGAGGAGAGTGCCAATTGTGTAGGGGTCTAATGAATGAAGATTAGACTAAAAGTAGATCGGGGCGCTGCACTTTTCAGTGTAATCGAAACTGCCCTCGCACCTCCTTGCGGCAAACCTTCCCTCAAGGAGCCCTTAGATGAGGCTAAAATCGCTTCGTATGTCATCCAATCAACTCGATAAAAAGTCCCAGTCCTGGTCTGCCCTCTTTGGTGAGCCGATGAGCGAACTGGTCAAGCGCTACACCTCAAGTGTTTTTTTTGATAAACGCCTATGGCATGCAGATATTGAAGGCTCATTAGCACACGCTGAGATGTTGGCCCACTCGGGCATCATAAGCCAGACAGATCACGCTGATATTGTGAAAGGGCTTAGACAAATTAGCGAGGAAATTCACAATAACCAGTTTGACTGGAAACTCGATCTGGAGGATGTCCATTTGAACATCGAGGCCAGGCTCACGCAGTTAGTGGGGGACGCTGGTAAAAGGCTTCACACTGGGCGCAGCAGGAATGACCAAGTTGCAACGGACGTCAGACTTTGGCTCAGAGACGAAATCGATGATATTTGCCAACTCCTGGTTGACTTTCAACACTCATTGGTTGAAGTAGCTGAGGAGCACATTGAAGTGGTCATGCCCGGTTTTACCCATTTACAGGTAGCTCAACCGATTTCCTTTGCGCATCATGTGTTGGCTTATGTGGAGATGTTCGCAAGAGACCTGGAGCGCTTTCGAGAAATAAGAGTACGCGTTAATAGGTTACCCCTTGGCAGTGCGGCACTGGCTGGCACGAGTTATCCCCTTGACCGCGAGAGGGTGGCAAGGACGCTGGGTATGGTTGACCAGGACGGTAACCCCTGTGTTTGTCAAAACAGCTTAGATGCGGTTAGCGATCGTGATTTTGCAATTGAGTTCACCTCAGCTGCTACGCTGTGTATGGTTCATATCAGCCGCATGAGTGAAGAATTGGTGCTTTGGATGAGCCAAAACTATGGTTTTATCAAGCTCTCCGACCGTTTCACAACGGGCAGCTCCATCATGCCTCAAAAGAAAAATCCTGATGTTCCAGAGTTGGCGCGTGGCAAGACGGGACGAGTGGTCGGTCACTTGATGGGGCTCATCACGCTCATGAAGGGCCAGCCTTTGGCTTACAACAAAGACAACCAAGAGGACAAAGAGCCCTTATTTGATACGGTCGACACACTAAAAGATACGCTCAGAATTTTTGATGAAATGATTGGCGGTCAAGTTGAGGGCAAGAGCGGAGTCAAATCAGGTGGCATCCAAGTCAATGCACACGCTATGGAGGCCGCAGCTCTAAAGGGGTATGCAACAGCAACCGATTTGGCTGATTACTTGGTTCGACGCGGACTACCTTTTAGGGACGCGCATGAGGCAGTTGCAAAAATTGTACGCGTAGCTCAGCAAAAAAACGTTGGACTCAGTGATTTGTCCCTGGATGAGCTCGTTGAAATACATCCCTCTATCCAAGAGGACGTGTTTGAAGTCCTAACACTTCGGGGTTCGTTGAACGCGCGCTCTACACTTGGTGGTACGGCTCCATCGCAAATTCGGTTCCAAATTGAAAGATTAAAAAAATCGCTTTAATGTCCATAACAGGGAATATCAAATGAGTGTCATTACAACCATTGAAGACTTGCGTGTCCTAGCCCAAAAACGTGTTCCCCGAATGTTCTACGATTACGCTGACTCTGGGAGTTGGACTGAGAGTACTTACAAAGCCAATGAATCTGATTTTCAGAAAATTAAGTTCAGGCAGCGAGTGGCTGTTAATTTGCAGGGGCGCAGCACACGCAGTCAAATGATTGGACAAGATGTAGCGATGCCGGTCGCAATCGCACCCACTGGACTGACAGGGATGCAACACGCCGATGGTGAGATCTTGGCAGCGCGCGCGGCCAAAGAGTTTGGCGTCCCCTTTACACTGTCCACCATGAGTATTTGCTCGATTGAAGCGGTGTCTGCTGGAACCCAGGGACATCCCTTTTGGTTTCAACTGTATGTGATGAAAGACAGGGAATTTATTGAGAGTTTGATTGAGAGGGCAAAAGCCGCAAAATGCTCTGCTCTAGTGCTAACGCTTGATTTGCAAATTTTGGGTCAACGCCACAAAGACCTCAAAAACGGACTCTCCGCACCACCCAAATTGACGATCGCAAATATCATCAACATGATGACCAAGCCAAGATGGTGTCTTGGCATGCTGGGCACTCAAAACCGTGAATTTGGAAATATCGTAGGTCACGTTAAAGGTGTTGACGATATGGGTTCCCTCTCAAGTTGGACGGCTAAACAGTTTGATCCTGCGTTGAATTGGAACGATGTGGAGTGGGTAAAGAAGAAATGGGGAGGCAAATTGATACTAAAAGGCATCCAAGATATCGAGGATGCAAGGCTTGCTGTGAATAGTGGTGCAGACGCGCTCATTGTCTCCAATCACGGAGGCAGACAATTAGACGGTGCTGAGTCCAGTATCGAGTCACTCCCCAGAATCGTTGACGCTGTTGGCTCTCAAATTGAGGTTCACATGGACGGCGGTATTCGAAGTGGCCAAGACGTTTTGAAAGCTGTTGCATTGGGTGCAAAAGGCACCTACATTGGTCGCTCATTCCTTTACGGACTAGGTGCAATGGGACAAAAAGGCGTTTCAAAAGCATTAGAGTTGATTCACAATGAACTTGATTTGACGATGGCCTTTTGCGGTAAGACAAAGATTGAGCAGGTCAATAGTTCTATATTGTTACCCGGAACTTTCCCGCAATAACTCACTTAACCTTAGGGTTCCTAATTAGGCTTGCTGTAAGATGTTCCTTCAGTGACGCAACCCATACTCGAAAAGCAAGGATCAATCCGACGTATTGCTCATCTAGATATGGATGCGTTTTACGCATCCGTTGAGTTACTTCGCTACCCACAACTCAAAGGTTTACCAGTTGTGATTGGAGGGGCTAGACGTCGCGAGGATATGTACCATGAGCGGTTGATGGCGCTAGATCCCAACCGAGACTGGAGAAATACACCTCCATCAGATATCCCCCTAGAGATATTCCCAAGGCTCTCGACTTACGTGGGAAGAGGGGTCATTACTACAGCGACTTATGCAGCGCGTCAATTTGGAATCGGCTCTGCTATGGGACTCATGAAGGCCAGCCAGCTCTGTCCTGATGCTGTCCTTTTGCCTGTTGATTTTGATGAATACCGCAAATACTCCAGACTTTTTAAAGAAGTGATTATGGAGATTGCCCCTGTGATGGAGGATAGAGGTGTTGATGAGGTGTATATCGATTTCACAGAAACTGCGGGGGGGCAAAGAGAGGGCGGACGTGTGCTAGCTCGACTCATACAAAAGTGTATTTTTGATGCTACCCAGCTCACTTGCTCAATTGGTGTAGCGCCCAATAAGTTACTTGCAAAAATGGCCAGTGAAATCAATAAACCCAATGGCATTTGTATTTTGTATGAAAAGGACATTCAAACCCAAATATGGCCACTTCCTTGTCGAAAAATAAACGGCATAGGGCCCAAAACCGATGAGCGTTTAAAGGCTCTTGGCATAAGTTTGATTGGTGAGCTTGCCAATTTTGACCCCCAGCTGTTGATCGCACATTTTGGGCAAAACTACGGAAGATGGTTAAACCGAGCTGCGCACGGCCTAGATGACGCTGGGGTGGTTACGTTCAGTGAGCCCGTCAGTCTAAGTAGGGAGACAACCTTTGAGCGGGATTTAAGCGCTAAGCATGACAAGGAGAGGTTGGGTGAGGTGTTCACCAAACTGTGCGTGCAAGTTGCAAGTGATTTACAAAGAAAAGGGTATTTAGGTAAAACGGTTGGCATTAAACTGAAATACGATAACTTTAAGACTGTAACGCGCGATCAAACCGTAGATATGGCCATAGGCGATGCAAAATTAATTCGCCAGTATGCGGGACAATTGCTCAAGCGAGTTGACTTAAACAAGCGCATTCGACTATTGGGCGTCAGAATGGGATCATTGGTTCGGGTGGATCGTTCCAATGGTACGAATGGATCAAATGGATCAAATGGATCAGAGGGTTCGAATGGTTTGACCCAAGGCGTTAAGTCCAACGCGCTCGAGGAAATTGAACCCCAGGAGCCATTAAACCAGAGCGGATTGAATCAGGAGCTGTTTTAGCGGACTGCGGGCTATTGTCTTGCGGTGCGGTGGTACTTGGGCAAAGGCCCAGGCTTGCTGGTTCTAAAGGGACTGATATCCACACCGCCCCTTCTTGTATAGCAAGCAAAGACAATGAGTTCAACGGGTTTGCACCGAGTCCAGATGTCGTTGAAGATTCGCTCTACACAGTGCTCATGAAATTCATTGTGATCTCTAAAGCTCACCAAGTACCTGAGTAAGTCCGGTTGATCAATTTGGGGCCCGTAGTAGCTAATTTGAACGCTCCCCCAGTCGGGCTGGCCTGTGACTAAACAGTTGCTCTTGAGGAGGTCGCTTTTAAGGGTTTCTTTGACGGGTTGCTCGTTAAAGGCGGCGTGCAAGAGATCGGGCGCTGGGTGATAGATGCTGCATTCCAAATCCATTCTGTCTAAACTAAGGCCCTCTAGTTCGCGGGGCTGATGCAGTTGAAACTCACTCGGGGAGTGGATCTGGACGCTGACCTGCGCTTTGGCAGAGGTACCACTCCAAATAGCCTGAGTTAGATCCGTTTCCAAACATTTTTTTACCTGTTCTTTGCTCTGAAAACAAGAGGAATTAAAACTATTCAAGTAAAGCTTGAAAGACTTACTCTCTACGATGTGAGTTGATTCGCATGGAATGATAAAACGTGCAATAGCCACCTCAGGTTTACCGCGGGGATTTAGCCAACTGAGCTCATACGCAGTCCAAAGATCAGCCCCCATAAAGATGGGGGTGCCATTGATACCTATTTCTAACCTCTTTGGCGCACGCTCGATTGGAAAAAGTAATGAGGGCGTGTAAGTGTTGACGTAGCTCGAAGCTTTACCAAGCTCTCCCAGCTCGCCAAGAATTTTGGCCAAAGGTTTTTGGTCAGATTGGGGAGGTTTTTTCGGAGATGGAGTTTCAGTGGACATGGAGGTGAAAATGAAAATAAAGTGAGAATTGAAGCAAGAGATAAGTGCTTATTTGTTGTTTATAAATTTAAAAAGCCTCGAGCATTTTAAAGGGCGTACTTTCTAAATACCATTTTTTCAGGGGTTGATAAGGAGGACTCGAATCGGTATCCCTCAAGGTTGAATGTTTGCAGTGCTGCTGGCGTTGTAACTCGATTCTGAGTGGCGTATCTTGCCATCAATCCCCTGGCTCGTTTGGCAAGAAAGCTAATCACTTTGAATTGTCCGGATTTCTCTTGCTCAAACACACACTCAATCACTTTTGCATGAAGTGTTTTTAGATCAACTGATTTGAAATACTCTTGGGATGCGAGGTTGATCACAAAAGGATTTTTTTCATCCTCTAAGCATGCGTTTAAATAATTGGAGACCGAAGAGCCCCAGAATTTATATAAATTTGCGCCCGCTGCGTTCGCAAGCCTGGTTCCCATCTCTAAGCGGTAGGGTTGCATTTTGTCCAAGGGTCTCAAAACTCCGTAAAGCCCACTTAGGATTGCAATGTGCTCCTGAGCCCAGGATAAGTCCTTGGCACTCAGCGACGATGCATTAAGACCTTCGTAAACATCGCCGTTAAATGCGAGCACCGCAGGGCGAGAATTTTTCAATGTGAAGTTGCTTGTCCATTCTTGAAAGCGCTTGTGATTGAGCTCAGCAAGTGGCTCACTGATACTCATTAACTCAGCGAGTTCCTTTTGGGAACGTTTTTTTAAAATGCCAATCAGCTCAGCCGATTGCTTTTTGAACGAAGGCTCGGTGGGTTTTGGGGTAGCCTTGGGCAGGGCACTTTCGTAATCAAGAGTTTTTGCCGGCGAGAGTAGGAAAATCATGAAATTACGTTTGAAGCTAAGGATTTAGTTGATATCTATTTTAGATGAGCTATCAAACTTTAGCTTGAGGCCTTAATTAAAAACTTGGTGAACGTATATTCGGTAGTTATTGGGGCTTTGTATAGGGCGTGGTTGCTTCTCAGTATTACTTTGATAGATTTGTGAGTTGTATTGAAATTTTTGTTTACTGATGCGGTATTTAATGCAATTATGAAGGCGTGTAAAAATTCAAAAAGAACAAATAGAACGTTAGTGCTTTTTGGTTCGTGTCCTTTGCAAGACGGAATTGATTAGCACTGCTGGGGTCTAGTTGTTTTTATATACTCAAAATTTTTCAATGATTTAATCCAGATCAATGAATATTACAAAATCATATTCGTAGTACCTAAATACTACTAAACTAGATGTCCAATCTGTGAAGTCAAGTCAGGTTGGATCCATCGAGTTTAATTTTGTAACTTTTTGGATTAACTCTGACCGACAGAGTTACAAGTTTTTTCATGCGTAAAAATTTTTTCTGGGCGATTGGGGTTTTCGTGAATTGGGTTTGTGTGTATTTTTTTGAAAGTGGTCAACCTTTATAGTGAGCTTATTACCCATCAAGAACAAAAGGCATTAAAAATGTATAAGGTGGATACACAAAAGTTTAAGCAGGAGCAGCAGGTTTTACCCCCAGCGGTACCAGTGCTGCAACTTCATCATTACGCCTACAGGTCAAGGGACGCGGAGGAGACCAGGCATTTTTATGAAGATATTTTGGGCTTACCTTTGTATCACATCATTCAAAGTGATTATGTGTCCAGTACAGGGGAGTACTGTCCCTACACTCACTTCTTTTTTAGGTTGCAAGATGGCTCCTTTATTGCCTTCTTCGACTTAGGTGATGATCAGGCTGCTGAGCCCTCACCCAACACACCTATTTGGGTCAACCATATTGCTTTTCGTGTGAACTCAGAACAGGACTTGGAGAATACAAAAAAAAGACTAATAGCCCACAATGTTGATGTACTTGGTATTACAGATCACCAAATTTTCAAAAGCATTTGTTTCTTTGACCCCAACGGCATAAGGCTTGAGTTGACGGCTCAAACTGCAGATGAAGGCCAAATGTTTCAGGAAAGTAAAACTGCTCATGAAAGGCTCAAGAAATGGAGCGATCGCAAAATGGAATGGCGCCTTAGAAGGCTTGCAGGTGAGACTACAAAATCGTTGCTCCCTGACCAAAACGACAGGCCCGAGTACGGCATGCGTAAGACCTAAATGAGACAAGCGGCTTACAGCCGCTTGTCTCAACCCTTATCCTTGCAAAACACAAGAGTTTCAGTTAACTTGCTGCCAAGGGACGTTGCAGGTTTGCACGTTAGGGTAGTAGTTCTGAGACGTTGCGCAGTAATAGCCGTGGGGCTGCACTGGCTGAGCAGTCATAGCAAGTTGGGGTTGTACGTAAATAGGCTGGGGTGCCATGACGACTGGGTTGGAGTAGTAAACGGGGGCGCTTGCGTAACTAGCGCCGACAACAGCTCCGCCAATCAATGCGCCCGCAACGAAAGGGGCAAAGCCGTAACCGTAGCCCCCGTGGAATCCCCCGCCGTGGCCACCATAGAACCCGCCCCGAAAGCCGTGCGCAAAGCTATCGCTGGTTGCCAAAAGGCTCAAAGCTGTCAAAGTGAGGATGAGAAATTTTTTCATGATATTGGCCCTTTTAAGATTGAGGGTAGTTAAGTCTTCAACGCGCTAGACAATGACACGGTTGACAGATGCCTGAGAGGTGCTGAGCGCAGGAGAAAAGTGTCTGAATCCTCAGGTAAATTGTCTTTTGCCACCAAATGGAAGCTTAATTTCACAGATTTCAAGTACTTTGCTGATGATACGGCGCAAGCCCGTTAAAATTCAACCTTTGTGTTTGAAGTTTTTCAAAGAATGTAAGTCCACTGTAAACTTTATGCGTGAGATTTGCAATCCCCTTTGCGGATCCCCCATTGGTAATTTTTAGACTCTTCTGGTAAGCGTGATCAGAGCCGGAACATCCCCCCGCTTTATCCGCGTGCAGTCCAAAACTGGCAAAACCCCCGCTTTTCCCCATTTACAACATACCTTTTTTCTCCAAAGTAGTTACGTATGAGTCAAACCGCCCCCGAGTCCAAACCTCTTGATCAGCCCGGACTTAATAGTCTTCCCAAATCTTTCGAGCCTACCGCTATTGAAGCGCACTGGGGTCCTGAATGGGAGCGCAGGGGTTACTCCGTTGCCGGGGTAAAAGGCACGGGTAAAGCAAACGCTCAGGCCCCCTCATTTTCTATCCAGTTGCCACCCCCTAACGTGACGGGTACTTTGCACATGGGGCACGCATTCAACCAAACCATCATGGATACACTGACCAGGTATCACAGAATGAGTGGTTTTAACACGGCGTGGATTCCTGGGACCGATCACGCGGGTATAGCAACACAAATTGTGGTGGAGCGTCAGTTACAAGAGCAAGGTATTAGCCGTCATCAAATGGGGTCAACTCCTGAGCTTGCGCGTCAAAATTTTACGAAAAAGGTCTGGGAGTGGAAGGAGCAAAGCGGTAACACCATCACCTCTCAAATGCGGCGCATGGGAGACAGCGTGGACTGGAGTAGAGAGTATTTCACGATGGATCCCAAGCTCTCCGAAGTGGTCGTTGATACATTTGTAACCCTGTACAAACAAAAATTAATTTACCGCGGCAAACGACTCGTTAACTGGGACCCAGTGCTGAGCTCAGCTGTCAGTGATTTAGAGGTTGAGAGCCGGGAGTCCCAGGGTAGTATGTACTACATAAGCTACCCCTTTGCCGATGGACCTAAGACGATAGAAGGTGCGCTACAAAGTGGACTCACTATTGCTACAACTCGACCAGAAACACTCTTGGGTGATTCCGCCCTTGCAGTGCACCCCGAAGATTCAAGGTATCTGCATTTGATAGGAACCCAGGTTGAATTGCCTCTTTGCAATCGACGTATTCCCATCATTGCGGACTCATTTGTAGACCCTTCCTTTGGATCGGGCGTGGTGAAAATTACGGGTGCGCATGACTTTAACGACTATGCCTGCGCACAAAGACACCAATTGGAGCTCTTAACAATTTTTACGTTAGACGCCAAAATCAACGAAAACGGACCCACTCCTTACCGCGGTTTAGACCGCTTTGAAGCACGTAAAGTGATCCTCAAAGATCTCAAAGAAAAGGACTTGCTGGTTGACATTAAGCCTCATAAACTGATGCTCCCCATATGCGCCAGAACGGGTCAGGTTGTGGAACCCATGCTGACTGATCAGTGGTTTATTGCGATGAATAAGGTTGGAGAAGGAGATGCGAGCGGCAAGAGCATAGCCGCTAAAGCAGTTCAAGCGGTTGAGTCGGGGGATGTGCAGTTTGTCCCCGAGAACTGGGTGAACACCTACAACCAATGGATGAATAATATTCAGGACTGGTGTATCAGTCGCCAACTGTGGTGGGGCCATCAAATTCCGGCTTGGTACGACGAACAGGGCAACGTGTATGTCGCCAAAACACAGGCCGAGGCGCAGGCCCAGGCTCCGGGCAAAACTCTACGCAGAGATCCAGATGTGCTTGATACTTGGTACTCCTCCGCGTTAGTGCCTTTCTCTACCCTTGGATGGCCCAAAAGTGGGGAAGACTTAGATTTATATCTGCCAAGTTCAGTTTTGGTGACGGGTTATGACATTATTTTCTTTTGGGTCGCTCGCATGATCATGATGACGACTCATTTCACGGGACACGTTCCGTTTAAGAAAGTCTACATCCATGGACTTGTGCTGGACGCGAGTGGCAAGAAAATGAGTAAGTCCGAGGGAAATGTTTTAGATCCTGTTGATTTGATTGACGGGATAGAACTCGGTCCGCTCCTTGAGAAACGCGTTGTTGGACTTCGCAGACCCGAGACAGCGGGGCAGGTTAAAAAGGAAACTGAGAAAGAATTCCCTAACGGCATACCCAGTTACGGCGCGGATGCCCTTAGGTTTACTTTTGCATCCATGGCGACCCTAGGACGCAGTATCAACTTTGACAGCAAGAGGTGTGAGGGGTATAGAAACTTTTGCAACAAACTGTGGAATGCAACGCGTTTTGTTTTAATGAACTGCGAAGGCCAAGATTGTGGCTTGATGGAACACACGAAAGAGCAGTGCAGTGTTGGCGGCGTAGCACACGGCTACATGTCTTTTAGTCAACCTGACCGCTGGATCGTGTCTCACCTTCAACGCCTGGAGGCGCAGGTTGAGCAAGGTTTTAAAGACTTTCGATTGGACATCGTCGCCAATTCAATTTATGAATTTATTTGGAATGAATTTTGTGATTGGTATTTAGAAATCGCAAAAGTTCAAATCATGGGCGGCGAGATAGCTGTGCAGCGCGCAACCAGGCGCACTTTGATACGCACTCTTGAGACTTTGCTCAGGCTTGCACATCCGATCATTCCATTTATTACAGAGGAGTTATGGCAAAAGGTGGCGCCTGTGGCCGGGCGAACCAAAAATACAGAAGCCGCTTCCTTATCAGTCTCAATTTCTGATTACCCCGTGAGCCAACCCGAGCGGATTGATACAGTAGCTGAGCAGTACGTCCAGGACCTCAAGGCTTTAGTTGACGCGTGTCGCAATCTAAGAGGTGAGATGGGCGTCTCGCCCGCTACAAAATTGCCCCTGCTTGTACTGGGCGCGAATGAGCAAGTGCAGAAGATGGTGCCCGCACTAAAAACACTTGCCAAGTTGAGTGAGATCAAACTCTTTGAGGATGAGGCTCAGTGGAGCAAGAACAGTGAGTCTTCACCCGTTGCCGTGGTAGGTGCGGTGAGGATGTGTTTACACATCCAAGTCGACGTCGTCGCTGAGCGAGCAAGGTTAGGTAAAGAGATACTGAGAATTCAAACAGAGTTGGCTAAAGGAAATACAAAACTCGCAAACGAAGCCTTTGTTGCGAAGGCACCTCCTGCTGTGATTGAGCAAGAGAGAAAGAGAATGGCTGAGTTTGAGCAAACGCTCGCTAAATTGGAAGCCCAATTGGCTAAGCTTCCCAAGTGAATGTTAGAGTTGAAAAGCGATAAAAGTCAAGAGGCAAGATGCCTTAGCGTCTTCTTAAGATGTGAATGAAGTCTTCATCCTTGGTTTCTTGCTCCAATAGCTCGTTGCCTGTTTGTTTACAAAAGGCAGCGAAGTCTCTAAGCGACCCGGTATCGGTGGATACAACACGCAGTGTTTGACCCGGGCTCATCGTGGAAAGAGCTTTTTTAGTTTTTAAGATGGGTAGCGGGCAGTTTAAGCCGCGCGTGTCAAGCTCTACATCAATATTCATTTCTATATCCAATCAAAGTGTTCTGTTTAACTGGCACTCAACGCAGAATTTTCAGCATTGATTCGCTCAATTTCCTCCCAAGCCATGAAGCGAGGAGTGATGGACTGGGTCTTTAACCAATCGGCTAATCCGTAGCCTGTGCCGGCGGGCCAACAAATTAAATCTTTAAATTCAAACAACCTGTAATCCAGTAATTCTGGAGACAGTTTAATTTCCCCCTCGTCCTTGGTGAGTGCGTGATAGACGATCAGTACTTGGTTGCGCCGCTGAAAGTCATAAACACCGATCAACTGAAGGCTTGTGACATCCAAGTTCGTCTCTTCTTTCACCTCTCTTTGAATTCCCTCTTGAGGGGACTCACCGGCTTCCATGAACCCCGTGATCAGTGCAAATCGGTTAGGCCCCCATGCGGCGTTCCTGGCCAGCACAATTTTCCCCTTGTGCTCTACGATAGCAGCAAGCACGGGGGTAGGGTTGTTCCAGTGCGTCCAGGTGCAGTGTGTGCATGCTGAACGAGTTGTAGGCCCTGAGTCCTCTTGGCGAATGACTGCGCTCAAGGGATGTGCGCACATCGGGCAGTACTTGTAGTCACTCATGCTGGAAAAACTCCTGTTGATAGATATCTATCCCCTCTGTCGCACACTATAAACACGATGGTTGAATGGGTCACGGTTTTAGCCAACTCAAGTGCAACCCAGCAAGCACCCGCTGCAGAGATGCCCGCAAAGATCCCTTCCTCCTTAGCCAGGCGCCTGCACATGTGCTCTGCGTCTGCTTGACTGACTAGGGTAATCGTATCCACATGGGTTGGATCATAAATTTTGGGTAAATATTCAGGGGCCCATTTGCGAATTCCTGGAATTCTGGATCCTTCGCTTGGTTGAGCGCCGATGATTTGAATTTGAGCGTTCTTAGATTTCAGAAACTTGGAGACCCCGGTAATGGTTCCGGTCGTACCCATGGCACTTACAAAGTGTGTCACCCGCCCGTGCGTATCAGCCCAAATCTCAGGTCCTGTAGTCTCAAAATGTATTCTTGGATTATCGGAGTTTGCAAATTGATCAAGTACAACCCCTTTGCCCTCATTTTGCATTTGAAGCGCAAGATCCCGGGCCCCTTCCATGCCAATACTCTTTGGCGTCAAAATCAGTTCTGCACCAAAGGCTTTCATGGTCTGGGCTCGCTCAATCGACAAGTCCTCAGGCATGATAAGTATCATCTTGAACCCTTTGATGGCAGCGGCCATGGCGAGCGCAATGCCCGTGTTGCCAGAGGTTGCCTCTATCAGGGTGTCACCCGCCTTGATCTCTCCGCGCTCTTGGGCGCGGGTAATCATCGACATGGCTGCACGGTCTTTGACTGAGCCTGCAGGGTTATTACCTTCTAATTTTGCAAGTAAAACATTACCTCTGGATTCGTTTTCTTGTCGGTCAAGCCTTTGTAGGGCCACAATAGGCGTGCGTCCAATAGTGGACTCAAGGGTTGAATATTGCATATCGATTTAAGTGAGTTGGGCCCAGATTAGGCCTAATTATGGCGTTTTGTAGCAAGGGTATTGAATCAGAGGCTATACTGTGCCATAATTTAGATCCCCTTCATTGCCGGAGTGGCGAAATTGGTAGACGCAGCAGATTCAAAATCTGCCGGTGCTAAACACCGTGCCGGTTCGAGTCCGGCCCCCGGCACCATTGGTATCCCACCAATGGATTTGAAACCTGCTAGAACCCTTCATAAAATTAGTGGTCCAGTGGATTTAGGCAGTGTAAGGAAATGTTTAGGTAATCAAAGGCTGGCTAAAAGCTGACTAAACTCTCACTAAAAGCTAACCAAAGTCAGCACCTCAGTGAATTGGGGCCAAATCTCATAAATTCGTAGTTGAATGTACACCGTGAAATCTACATTCGCCCTCAATAGCAACTACTAGCCAGAAACACGCCATTGTGAGGTGAGGGTTAATATCTTTATGAAGCAACTACTTTAAAGAAAAAAATGCAATCAAAATGCCCCAGGAGTAAAGCTTGAAGAATGCGAAGTGTCCTTGCCAATTTAGCGAACCCAGTATCAATCTGTAATATTTAAGGATTAAGATTGCACGATGAGTGATGTACTAGAAGATTCTGATGTTGATTCATCAGGCAAGCAGCAGGCAGCGCAAAAAAGCACATGGGTCAGCATTGCTGTAAACATTGCGTTGACCGTTTCCCAGGTTTTTGCAGGCATTTGGTCTGGCTCACAGGGCTTGATTGCAGATGGTATTCACTCCCTTGCAGATTTAGTGTCTGACTTTGTTGTGCTCTTGGCAAATCAACACAGCGGCAAAGACGCAGACGCTGACCATCATTATGGTCATCAGCGATATGAAACAGCTGCGTCTCTTTTTTTAGGCTTATCTTTATTGGTTGTTGGTGTCGGAATGCTATTAAAGGCTGGGGAGAGAATTATTGAACCTGTCTTTGCAGGCCCTATCCCCATCACAGCTTTGTATGTCGCATTAGGCTCTTTGATTACCAAGGAACTACTTTTTAGATATATGCTATCTATTGCAAAGCGAGTACGTTCCTCCATGTTGGTTGCAAATGCTTGGCATGCAAGGGCCGATGCAGCCTCCTCACTTGTTGTGTCCGTGGGGATTGTGGGTGCTTTATTTGGCTATCCGATACTAGACGCAGTGGGCGCTTTAATCGTGGGATTGATGGTTGCTAAAACTGGTGCGCAGTTTAGCTGGGACTCACTTAATGACTTAATGGACAGAGCAGCTTCAAAGGAAGAGCATCAACAAATCTTAGAGATCATCACATCAACTCCGGGTGTTCAGGGGTGCCATGATCTGAGAACTCGTAAGATGGGCGACATGATACTGGTAGATGTGCATATTGAAGTTGATGCTAACGCCACTGTAAGAGTAGGGCACGATATAGCTTTTATGGCTGCCAATCGGGTTACTGAGCTGATGCCTGTACTCAATGTTATGACACACATTGACCCTATTTAAAGGAGTAATAGATGAGCTCAGACAATATTTACGACACTAAAACAATTTGTTACCACTGGATCAGTGCAGCCATCATTTTGACTCTGTGGGTGGTTGGTCAAAACATTGATTCATTTGAAAAGGGCGATCCAAGAGTTATCGTGAGAAGTATCCACATCACACTCGGACTTATCCTGGCTTTAGTCTTTGTAATAAGAGTGAACTGGAGGATTCGTGGTGGCGTTAAATTGCCTCAACCAGACGGCGTGCAGGGCAAAATAACACAGGGGACTCATCATTTGCTGTACGCTCTTATGGGCCTTACTATTCTCATAGGCATTGCAGCAGTGTGGGTTCGGGGGGATAATATTTTTAACGTAATTAAGATTCCCGCCTTCGATCCAACGGATGAAGATCTGAGAGAAAATGTTGTAGATATTCACGGTTTTTTTGCCAATTCACTATTAATCTTGGCCGGTGGTCATGCGCTTCTCGCAATTTGGCATCACAGAATTTTGAAGGACGGCATTTTAAAAAGAATGTGGCCCACCCTGAAGTAATGGGGCATTCGAACCGTTCCCTGGTCAGGGGCTTGAGGCTGCAAGTTGTAGTTAAGTGCTCACGCTTTAATCGCTATCTGATCATTAATCGTCTAGATACCTATGTTTCTCGTTAAAGAAGTAGACGGGTTACACCCACACAATTAAACGTCAATATCGCTATTTTGCAAACCTCAGACTATCGTCAATAGCCAAATATAATTTCCCCCCACCCTTGTTTGCGTGATTGCAAAAACTCACTTTTTACAATTAATGCGCAATCATTCTCTATTTTGAAACGACTTGGATAGGAGGGTAGGAGTTAAACAGGTGGTGACTAAATTCAGCAATTTGGCGTACGCAGAA
>CAIKNE010000068.1 GCA_903828695.1 uncultured Burkholderiales bacterium
AAAGTGCGCTTGAAGGGATTCGAACCCCTAACCTTCTGATCCGTAGTCGTAGACCACCTGTTTCCTAATGTTTCAGGTGGTCTCCGACTGTTCGGTTTTACGCTCAATTCCTAACTCTTTGTTCCATTATGTAGCACGAAGTCCCATAGGGTTTTTCTGGCGTGTTAGCAAACTGTTAGCAGAATCAGATCCTTTAATGCGCTTCCATTGGGGCAAGAAAATGCGATCAAGACGGGCATGATTTGATCTAGTATTTATAGTGCTTCTAGGACCTTATTTTGAAGCTTCTGATAATCACATCTGCACTTGCTCGACCATCATGCCATCTTTGCGCGTACTCAATACCTCCATTTGGCATTGGTCTTTCTTTGGCAACTCGGCGTAATTCAATTTCTATAGTCGATGGAGTGATATTGATAATTGGGGCGGTTGATGAATTCTCGGGAACATAACTCATTACTAATCGTCCAGCTGTTAGTGCCTCAATAGGGAAAACACCAACTACCCCAAGGAACTGATCAATAACTAAATCACATTGCGAAAGAAGTTGGGGAACCTGCTCATGTGGGACTGGTCCCGGATTGATGTAATCAATAAGACCTTCTCCTGCAAGTTTCACAAGAACTGGATCAATTAAGTCTGCTGATTTAAGCCATGAACGACTTGGTAGATAGAGGACCCGTAACTTCTGCGATGTATAAAGCGGGGAAGTATCTGCAATTTCTGAAAATTTTGGGAAATCAATTGCAACCGGTAACCATTGTGCATCTGGGAGATCTATTAACAAGTCTTGTGTTGACACAAAAATTGGAATCTTACGTCGGCGAATTTCATCTAATTGCGCTCTATTTTCGTTACTACGCTTTCGTAATTCTTGCAATTCAAGACGTTCTGTCCGAAATGGTGAAAACGAATTACGAGCAGAGTGAGCATCAACGTCCCGAATATCAGATCCATGAAAAATTACTCCACACTTCTTACCAATTTTTTTCATTAAGTCAAAATCTTGAAGTATAAAATTCCTTACATCTTTCCCCCCTCGAAGTCGAAGAATCGGTCGTAACGATTCAAACAAAATAATGTCAACATTAGAAGCTATATCTTCGGCAAGTTTTTCCCGTGCCGGTAACTCGATCCAATCTTTGCGAACAATAGAAAGATCGGCTACAAAAAATTCACCTTGGGGGTCAGAGGAGATTCTTAATGATTGAGATTTAAATCCTGCTCGGACTAAAGCCCTTGACCACTCATTTCCTTGATTAGCTGAATTTGTAGGACCAATAAGAAATGTCTTCCTACTCAATCCATTTATCCTTAT
Organism: uncultured Burkholderiales bacterium; assembly: GCA_903828695.1. Taxonomy (GTDB): domain Bacteria; phylum Pseudomonadota; class Gammaproteobacteria; order Burkholderiales; family Burkholderiaceae_C; genus Limnohabitans. The sequence continues at coordinate 1,319 of CAIKNE010000068.1, forward strand.
GAGTGAAAAGACTTTGTGCTTGAGTGATATGAAGTGAAGTCGTTGCTCTCGCCTAAAGTGCTCAAACCACGTAGTAAATATAATTCGCTGGCGATTAATTGTCCGGGCGAATGACTTTATTTCTTTAGTTAGCACTCTTAAAAATACCACTAACTTGCCGATGAGTGGGCACTCCCCCCCTACCTACTCATGTCTCATGAGTAGGTAATGAGAGATGTTTGCCTGTAGTTGATAAAAGTAAAACCCTGTAGTTGCTGGATAACCTAAGTCAACTGGGGTTAGGTCTACCTTTACCTCACTAAATTCGGGAGCATATAAGTTCATCCACACTCGATGGTCACGGTAACGATTATGTTGCGCCATTTGATCAAGTTGTGACTCGGTGGCAGTATTAAAAATGCCAATGAATTTTTTAGAACTTTTAACTAAATTCCTCATGTACTTTTCATACCGCCGATCTTCGGTCAAGTGCAAAATTACATCCATAGAGAGGGCAATATCAGCTCTCACCACATCATCTGCTACAAAGCAATCGGGGTCATACTCCATAAAAGTTTTTGTTGAATCATCCGAAAACTTATGGCGGAGGTTTTTGATTACCTCTGCAGATAGATCAATTCCAAGATACTTACTTATCTCTAAAAGACTTAGTTGATTGCCATCCCCACTTCCATACTCAACTGCAGATTCGATTTTATTTACTGCAACAAAATGGTTGAGCACTCTTGATTTGAACTCCGCAAGTACTCCGTAAGATCCAGCGCCGCTATTGCCACCGGATTCATACCGTTTGCGCCAATATTCAGCAGAATCAAAAACCATGGGAGCATCCTAACTTTAATCTTGTACTCACGACTGCCTTAAGACTTATTTAAAGATCCCAGCGATCACATCTATATGCGCTCAAGCATCGTGCCATCTTTACACACACTCATTGCGGTAAGCAGATATTTCTTACTAAATACACAAGCCAGGAAATTAATCCTGGCTTGTGTAGATTCGCTGATTACTTCTTTTTGCCACCGCCGCCAGCATGTGCAGGAGCGCC
>CAIKNE010000069.1 GCA_903828695.1 uncultured Burkholderiales bacterium
CTGCAAGCACAGAACTCATTAAAGTTATAACAAGAGCAGAACGGCTAAAACGCATAAAAATTTCCCTTTGAATAAAAGTTTTTTATCAGCCGTGGATTTTGGCATCAATCCCATTTTCTTTACATCTCTTTCACCTTGCTTGAGGGTAAACACCTAAGATTGCGCAGACTCTCATGAGCCACACAGGCAAACTCAAAACATCATTACAAATTAACTCTCTGACGTTAAAGCTTGCTAGTACTTTTGAGTGAGAAGGGAGTAATTGACTAAAAACGCAGGACTTTGACGAATCTTTAAAAATGATCATTCGTGTTTCACTTCATACTTGAATCCACGATGTCCATCAACACGAAATTTTGTTGAATAACTTACAAAAAAATGAGAATCTACAAGAAATGAATTTAAAAATGTTGATAAAAAGATGGTACAACATAACACCATAATTTGCGTAAAAATCAATTTCCATCAGTTACTTAAGTTTCAAATGCATCTAGTCCGACCCACCCAACTAGTAGCCTTAGCAGGTGCTACTCTCTTTTATATTCAAAGCATCAATGCTGAAACTAGTTCAGTTGATCCAGTTCCTGCGGTGAGTTTGGCTGAGGTTGAGGTGAGTGCTGGGCGGTTGGAGTCCAAGCAATTTGACACGCCTGCTGCGACGTACTTTGTAGACTCCTTAGCTGTTGCAGGTACGGGTAATCAAGTCAATCTCTCAGACGCCTTAAATCTTGCGCCTGGAGTTGTGTCACTCAATAGAAACAATTATGCACAGGACATCCAAATATCAATCAGAGGATTTGGCGCGCGAACAACTTTCGGCCTTCGGGGTATTCGTCTGATCACGGACGACATACCTGCAACAATTCCTGATGGACAAGGACAAGCATCTACGGTTAGCTTAACTTCAATTGACCACATAGAAGTTTTATCAGGTCCACTTGCTCAGCTTTACGGTAACTCTTCTGGGGGTGTTATTCAAACCTACACCAAAGAGGCTGGAGCTACACCCACTGGACAAGTTCAAACTTATTTTGGATCCTACGGTATGAAGCGTTCTGACTGGCAGGCCAGTGAGCGAGTCGGAGACCAATCACAAGTGGGGATCGTAGCTGACTATAGTACGTTCAAAATTGACGGGTACAGACAAAATAGTGCTGCCGAGCGTAATCAATTTAATAGTGTTATCACAGTAGACCCACAAATCGGTACACGTTTTAAGGTGGTATTAAATTCATTCAATATGCCACTCGCCCAAGATCCAATTGGTCTAACAGCGGGACAATTAAAAGCGAATCCTAAACAAGCGGGTACGAACGCCTTATTAGATGAAACCCAAAAAACAGTTAAACAAGATCAAATAGGTTTAGTTATACAGCAAAAACTGTCGAACAAACTCGACATTCAAGCTCGTATCTATGACGGTATAAGGGACACGAACCAAATGCAAGCGTCCTCATGTGACCCCAACAACCTATCCGGCGCGACCTGCACTACTACTCCCCCTCAATTAGGTTCTTGGATCGCACTGCAACGCGAATTCAGCGGTCTAGGCTTCCAACTTAAGGGTAGAGAGTCCAACGGGTCTATGCCTTGGGAGTGGCTGGTTGGTATTGATTACGACAGGTCTGTGGAGAGCAGACAAACGGGCAAAACAAGTTACGGCAATATCTCCAGTAATACGGCTTATCTGCAAAACATCGCAAATAATAATGATTTTTTTGTTCAAACAAACTTCTTCTTAAACGATGATTGGACTTTAACCGCTGGCGTTAGAAATGATCGCGTCACGATTACAAACACAAACTACTCCTCCCCACTTAACGGGGGAGTTTCAAGCTTTACGAATACCAATCCAGTTATTGGACTCACTTGGCACTTAAGAGATAACCTGAATTTGTATGCGAACACGGGTCTTGGATTTGAGACCCCTACAACGAGTGAGGCGGCCTACAGTCTGCCCAGTCCTTTGAGCGGACTACCGCCATCCACATTTAATAAAAATCTTAAAGCCGCAGAGAGCCATAACTACGAGCTGGGTGCGAAATGGCTGACATCGCCAACGACACAAATGAATACGGCTTGGTTTTTAATAAATACGTCAAATGACATCATCACCGCTTACACCTCGGGTGGACAATCCGTATACCAAAATGCGACTCAAACAACCAGAGAAGGTCTTGAGTGGTCTGTTCGAGATACATCTGTTGGGCATTTCAAAGAGCAATTCTCCTTGACATATATGAAAGCTCAGTATGACAGTAATTATTTAAATGCAGCTAACGTATTTCAAAACGTTGCTGGTAATGCTTTACCAGGAATCCCCCGTGAGTCTTTATATACCGCACTGGGTTGGTCTGAGAAAGGCTACTCGCTAAAGGGAGCGCCACCTAATTCCGGTGCCGAGTTGGAGGTTGACTTTACCGCAAGATCTGCAATGTGGGCCAACGACGCCAACTCTGTAGCCAGTTCTACCAACGGGTACGTTGCAGGATACGGCGTATTTGATCTCAAATTACATGAGAGGTTTGCGTTTGGCAAATCTTTGTTTGACGCATATCTAGCAGTTAATAATGCTACTAACCAATCTTATGTAGGATCAGTTATCGTTAACCAGGCAAATGCAGGTTACTTTGAACCAGGTTTGCCCAGAAACTGGATGCTTGGACTTAAATTCTCTACGCCACTTCAATAGAGTTTTCAAGCAAAGAGCAATTGTCGTTTTTTACCCATCTATGGATCAATGCGTCCGGTTGGTCGCCCGCGCAACTCGTGTGTCCCGTGTGTTGTCCCGCGAAGGTCTGCGTTTGCCCATATTGCCCTGTGCGGTGTAAATGACCAATACTTGTCCAGGTTTTAAAGCAGCGTTCACTCCGAGTTGATTCCACTCGGCGAGTTGAACTGCCTTGATCCGGTGCTTGATAGCAAAGGACTCTAGGGTATCTTTTTTAGTGACGCGAAGTTGTGACTTTTTGAGCGTAATTTCAGGCGCTAAGCTAACTTGCCCTGAGTCTGCGATCTCCACAGAAACGTCTGTTTTGATTTTGTCGCCCCTGGGGATCAAAAGTGCAGATCCCGCTTTGATCATCATTTTGGGCGGAATATTGTTGATGCTTCTAAAGTCAGCCTCACTCATTTTGTTTCTTCTTGCAGCCTCAGAGACCTTCATGGTCGTTGGGGCTACCCAGGCCGTCCACGTTGCTAATTTGCCGCCAAATGCTTCGTAGTTCCGCTGAAAAATCTCTGCGTTGTCCCAGGGCAATAAGATCTGAGGTGTACCGCCTGCCAATAAAACGGGACGGTGAGCGGAGGGGTTCAAAGCGGTGAAGTCCTCCATCGTCACGTCGGCTAGGTGAGCGGCGACACGAACATCCATGTCTCGGGGCAAAGGTACAGTTTGAAAGTACGGGTGATTGGGTATGTCCGCTAGTGTGATGCCAAACTGAGATGGGTTGGCGACGATGTCTTTGACGGCTTGTAGTTTAGGGACGTACATGCGTGTCTCAACCGGCATGTTAAGTTCTGTGTAGGCACCGCTCAGACCAGCACTTTTACTGCGTTGAATGGCCTTGTTGACATTGCCCTCGCCCCAGTTGTAGGCAGCGAGTGCAAGGTGCCAGTCGCCAAATTGGAGATAGAGTTTTTGGAGGTAATCGAGCGCGGCGCGTGTGGAGGCAAGAACGTCTCGCCTGTCATCCCTAAACGCATTTTGTTTGAGATCAAAGTTCTTACCCGTTTTAGGCATAAATTGCCACATGCCAGACGCTTTGGCCGAGGAGACTGCCTGTGGGTTAAAGGAGCTCTCAATGAAGGGAAGTAATGCCAATTCGGTGGGCATTTTACGGATCTCCAACTCTTCAACAATATAGTAAAGATATTTGCTTGAGCGCTCAGTCATGTTTGTCAGGTAAACGCCTTTGGTGGCATACCACTGCTCACGGTCTCGCACCAAATCCGTATCTAAGTTGGGCATGGCGTAGCCCTTCCTAATCCTCTCCCATAAGTCATTGGCTAGTTTGACTTCCATCACAGAGTCGGCATTGATGGACTGAATTCGAATTGGGGAGAGGCGCTCTGAGGTTTGACGCTCACGCTCAATGGAGATGGGTTGCGTGGGGGGCGGGGCGATCCGTGCAGTCTTAGGCTTGGGTGGTTGAGTTGCTGCGTTGTCGGCAGCAGGCTTAGGCGCAGTCGAGTAATTGACCTGATTTTGAGCGCCTTGCGCTGGCGTGTTTTCAGGGTCCATGCCTGTAGCGCATCCACTGAGTTGCAAAATACACGCGCTGGTAAGCGCTAGCATGACAATTTTATGAATGATATTTTTCAATGTTTGAAATTTTAAATTGGAGGAGCAAACGCTTTTGCCAACAAGTTGTTTGTGCACGTTTTGCCTTAAAGTCAAATCTGTGTTTGATGAAATCATAAATTTTGAGCCCTTGATTGGGCAAGCCGCTATTGTCTCACCGGAAAGGGAGGAATTGCAAAAGGTATTTTTGAGATGTTTTTGTAGAGAATTAAGAAAAATCATTCTTCCAAGAACGAAGTACTCCAAATATTTGCCCCTCAGTTTGAGCGCTGGGACTTATTTTCTGAGCACTTTTAATAACGTCAGCTTCCCTCACTCTTAAAAAGGGATTGATTGAGCGCTCTGTTCCAATCGTAGAGGGGAGCGTCGGTAAATTTTGTGCTCTTAAAGACTGGCAGTGCTGCGTGTAATGGATCAGCGCTTGATTGTTGGGCTCTACTGCTTGGGCGAATTTGAGATTTGACAGGGTGTACTCATGTGCTGAGCAAACCAATGTTTCTTGCGGTAAAAGCGAGAGGCGTTCCAAGCTCGCCCAAAAGCCGTCCGGGTCGCCCTCAAACATTCGTCCACATCCCCCGCTAAAGAGCGTGTCTCCACAAAAAAGGATGGGACCGAGCTCACTTTGCTCGCAGAAATAGGCCACATGCGTTAGCGTGTGACCTGGCACGGCCATCACGCGAAACTCCCAGTTAAGCACCTGAATGTGGTCGTCATTATTTACAACAGAGTAAGGACTAGGAATGCTGGGATGACGAGGGGCGTAGACGACAGCATTCGTTTTTTTCACTAAACTCTCCAGCCCCCCGATGTGGTCAAAGTGATGGTGAGTAACTAAAATGCATTCAAGTCTTAGGTTGTATTGCTCAAGCGCTTTAAGAACAGGGGCCGGGTCACCGGGATCAACAACGATTGCGCGGCCATCTTGGCTTATCATCCAAAGATAGTTGTCATTAAATGCGGGTAAGGGTAGGAGTTTCATGAATCACCAGATTATAGAAAGTATTGAACTACAGGATTGGTTAACGACTCCTGCGGGACAGTATTTGATGGACTGGGAAAAAGAGCAATTTGAACGCACTGTATCCGATATTTTTGGATTTCATGCACTTCAACTCGGTTTACCCAGTTTAGAGGGGCTGGCCTCCAACCGAATGCCTCACAAGTGGATTGCACAGGTGTGTGAGGGCGGTGGACAGTTCTCCAGCGTTCAGGGTGCCAACGCCCCCCCAGCCCTAGATAACAACGCTGATCAAAGCGTGGTGAAGAAGTACGCAGTTGTTTTAGACAGCAGGGCGCTACCCTTTCCCGATCAGTGTCTAGATCTCATTTTGCTACCCCATACACTGGAGGCAAGTCCTGACCCGCACGCCACGCTAAGGGAGGTCGAGAGAGTGCTCGTCCCAGAGGGGCGAATTGTGATCAGCGGCTTAAATCCCATGAGTTTGTGGGGCGTTCAACAAAAAAGGGTCAACATCTATCGACGCCTTGGGTTGCAAAGCAGTTTCTTACCTCAAAAGGGGGATTTCATAGGATATTGGCGGCTGAGGGACTGGCTCAAGCTCTTGAGCTTTGAGGTGGAGGGGGGACGTTTTGGGTGCTACAGACCAGCACTAAAGACCCAGGCCTGGCTCAATCGGTTCGCCTGGATGGAGAAGGCCGGTGACAGATGGTGGCCTATTCTGGGCTCGGTTTACTTCCTTGTCGCTGTCAAGCGGGTCAGGGGAATGAAAATGTTGAGCCCCATGTGGAAGCGACCACGCGCCATCAACGCAGCAGCAGTGCCGAGTATCCATTCAAGCTCGGTTGGCGCAGCAAAAGAGCCCACGTCTTGAACTTTTTTAATCATCACAACAACCTACACATGACAGACAATCAATCGAGTTCAGATCAACGAGTGGTAATTTATACGGACGGCGCTTGCAAAGGAAACCCTGGTCCAGGCGGATGGGGCGTGTACCTAAGACTGGGTGAAGTAGAAAAAGATTTGTACGGAGGGGAGCTGCAAACCACCAATAACCGTATGGAGCTGACCGCAGTTATTGAATCTTTGAGCGCGCTTAAACGTCCCTGCACGGTTGCCATTTATATGGACAGTGAGTACGTCCGCCAAGGCATCACTCAGTGGATTCACGGATGGAAGGCCAGGGGTTGGAAAACCGCCTCTAAACAACCTGTGAAAAATATTGATCTATGGATGAAACTCGATGATTTGGTTCAAAACACCGATCACACCATCCACTGGCACTGGGTTAAAGGGCACGCGGGGGATCCGGGCAATGAGCGTGCGGATGAGTTGGCCAACAAAGGAGTCCTCAAGGCCCAAGGACTCATCTGACAGTAAATTATTCGCTTTGCTTGGAATGAGGTTTTGTTAAGTAGGTAAATATTGTTCAAGTGCTAAGCGCTCTGATTCGGTATTAATATTTGCAAATGAGCAGGTATCGTAGGGCGGGTATAAGAATTCAACAAAACTGCACGCATGCAGTTGTGACCAATCTTGGACTTTGCGA
>CAIKNE010000070.1 GCA_903828695.1 uncultured Burkholderiales bacterium
ATCTGTTTCAATCTTCATAGATTCAGCTTCGATCTGTATCACGATGTTGTCGTCATAAGTGCCCGTAATAAAGTAATCCATGATCGGCTGCCATAAGAAAAAGAGGGCAGCGCCTACGGCAGACAGAGCAGCGGCAATCCACCCCCCTTTGGGCATGTGATGTTGATTATTCTCAATCATGGGTGTAATTTTTAATGTGTAAATGTCTAAATTATAAAAACATTCTGTAGTGTCTAGTTATGCAACAGGTGTTCACATTATCTAACTCCAAGAATTTTTCCCAATTGCAGGGCTAGTTCGTCAAAATTCCTCACTAGCTCATCGATTGAGCTTTTGGTCTAATATGATTAAAAGCATACAAAAAGGAGATCTAAATGCAAACTAAACCTAATACACCCCAACTCGGCTTGTCCTACGGCGCTATGACTCTGTTGTTCAGTTTCCTCGCATTGGCCATGTACTTCCTCGCCGATGAGCGGGGACTGAAAGCAGTTTGGCTACTCATTTACATGGGAGCAAGCTTTCATGGGTTCACAAGCATAAAGGAAACACTCCTTGAGAATTAACGATGCTAGGATGGCAAATCTACATCAGCACTGAGAAGAATATGAACGAGGATGCATCCATTGCTGCCTCCTACGCATCCTGGGTTACGGGGCTTGGAGGCGATCAATGGATCAAGGACCTGGTAACTGCCAATAAGGCACAGAGGCTTAAAGACAGTTGTGGCTATCCCAACTACTACACAGCCAAAGCACATGACATCATCCCCCTGATCACCAAGGACCTGCCCCAGTACAACGGTTTTTTTGTGATTGGGGAGGATTACGTCCTAAACGGTAAGAAGAACTGGGATATTTAGTTAGAGAAAGCCAAGCTCGCGACTATCCACCCAAATAAGGTTCTATATATTCTTGGGACGAGAGCTAATATTACACGCGCCCGCCGCTGCCCGACTGGCCCAGTCCGGCAGGGTGAAGCGTTTGGGGCGAGGCATCTATCAAGTGCCGAACGCCAAACTGGACACGAACAAAACCCTTGCGTTTTTGACCCTCGAAGTTCCACAATTGCATGTGAGCGGAAAAACAGCCTTAGCTTGGCGTGGTACACGTCATAACCTAGCCGATACATAGGCCTCTGGAAAATATCCGCTTGTTACAAACCAATCGTAAATTTCTTTCTTGTCCAGGGGGCGAGCAAGTTTCGACGTTTGGTTTCGATGAATATGGTGCGCGAGAGGCATGGGTGACAGTTAACTGAACGTATTTCAGATCAGTGATGTGACAGCTGTCCTTCTTGGTCACGCATCTTGATTAAATCAGCCGCAGTTAATTCAACATCTTTGCCATCGAGTGACACAAGGATGCTGGTGTTGGTTTTGATTGCTAGATCTTCTGCTGACTTAGCTGCACGAAGCATCGCTGCATATGACCCTGCTAAATCTGGATCAGTGGAGTTACGGATATCTTTAGGATTCATTTGTTGCTCCAGTCAATTAGTTTGGGTGGGCGGTGATAGCTGTCATATAACGCCCATGAGTCAACTTGCCTGCTGTAACGCTCATGGAAGTTAACTAGCCCTGCTTTAAAGCGTCGACGAATAACGTCTTCAGGAATGTTGTGACCACCTTGCAGCACACGGCGGGCAACCCTTGAAACAGCAATTTCTTCATTGGGCAATGACAAGAACCAGAGCTTGACTTGGTAGCCATGGGCTTGCCACACGGGGATCTTTTTCAAGTAGACCATGCCCGACAGCGTGGTTTCAAAAGCAAAGCTGTGTCCAGCATTTACACATTCATCAATTTCTTCCAGCATCAACCTGCCTGCCTTGAAGGATGCAGTCTCTGGATTGAACGGAGCCAACCCGGCAGCGATGAGATCAGCGTTGATGAAACGCAGCGTTTGGGCTTCCGCAGGCAAAAAGTCACGGGCAAATGTGGTTTTGCCTGCGCCATTGGGTCCTGCAATGATGATGATTTTTTTCAAATTTAGCCTGTGTTTTAGCGATTTTATGCTCTGTAGGGCCACTTGCCAACCGCAAAGTCTGGGTTGTATTTGCTGTAAATTCCGGTCCTGCTTGTGACAAGGATGGACTTGCTTGATTTGGTTTCAATCAATCCAAGTGACCCATTCTGGGTCATTTGGCACATGAACTCACGATTCAATTGATTAATTATCCGACATTATCCATTTGGGCTATACCCGCTGGCCTGGCGCGTCTTTTCTATCCCAACGCAAAGGAAGGGTAGATACCCGTGCGAATAGCGAGTATTCTCAATATTTGCGCAATATGAGGGGAGGTCGGAGAACTGAATGGGGGTGGATTGCTGGTTACCCCGTTTGGAAGTCAAACTACCCCAGGTTTTAACTAAAACCAGATCAAAGAGGTCGTTTTGGACCCAGTACTGGTAATACTTGGTTTTTGTGGTGAAACGACGCCGGTTTTGATAACCTAGTAGGGTCTCCATTTAACCCCCCCCTTTCCGCTTCAGTTGACAGAACAATTATGTAGATCTGCGTACTCTAAAACCCTACAGGTTCACCTGGTGATCTTTTGGCAATTTAAGATTGAATTGTCTAAATTTCTCAGATAGGAACGCTCAAAATGACAGAAACAACCAGGGACCACGCAATCGACCAATTGGTCTGGACCATTATTAAGGACAGCCAAAATCCGGACGACTTCGTCTCGTTTATCCGTCATGCCAGGGACCGGGAGGTTGACTATGATGCAGCCTTTAACTTGGCACTAAACCATAGGGCCAATAGGGATGCAAAATCACTCTTCCCAGATGCTGTAGCTAAACTGGAAGAACGAGCAAGTGCTGGGTGCTCAAGCGCAATGCTCCACCTAGGCATTTGGCACAGACTCGGTTACGGAGTTCCTGTGGACTCAGACAAAGGTCTAGCCTGGTACAAGGCAGGCATGGAACTGATGGACGGACGCTGTTTTATGGGCTACGCCGTAGGTGTCATGCACTCTGATCCAGATACCGCAAGACCTCTTTTTCAAAGAGCAACGGAACTTGGTTGCTCTCTTGCACACAGTTACTGGGCAGATATCGACAAAGAGCACTTCATGGAGCATATGGCTTTAGGTGCTAAAGACCATGATTCTCTTGGTGTCTATCTTTATGCCTATGAGCTTTTAAGGCGAGCAACCAAGGAACACGAGACAGAGCATGCCCTGGACATGATGAAGCGAGCTTCTAAACTTGGATCAACCAATGCATCATTTCAGCTTGCAATGATGTTTATTTACGGCGAACACGGTAAAAGCGTTGATAACGCAGCTGCTGAGTATTGGTTTCAAAAAGGTATTCGCTGTGGCAGCGTCAACTGCATGACCGGGCTCGGTATCTATCTAACGCGTGATGTACCAGAGCGACTAAAGGAGGGATTAAATCTTCTTCTTAGAGGTTCAGTTTTTGGGGATCCACAAGCGCAGTATTTTCTGGG
>CAIKNE010000071.1 GCA_903828695.1 uncultured Burkholderiales bacterium
CCTTGATACATGCTAAAACTATTCTGGCAGTAGCCCCTGTCACTGGTGGCATTTATCCTCAGCGTCGCAAGGTAAGCCCCTTTGGCCGCATCTACTATGAAGGGGTGAGCGTTCAAAACGTTCACAAAGAGCTGCGTAGGGCGATGCTTGGGGACTGCTGGGAATATGACATGCGTAGCAGTGTAGTTAGCTGGAAGATGGGCTTTGCTAGTCGTTTGCTAAAGGATGCTGGATTGACTCCAGACGTTCGTAAGCAATTTCCTGCAACGTCGCTTTATCTAGAAGACAAAACAGACTTTATGAGTACAGTTCGATATTTCACGTTTGATGGCAACGATATCTATTGATCAAGGCGTCGAGGAGCAGCTGCATAAGCAAAGAATTATTGAAGAATCGTTATTGGCATTCAACTATTTTCATTGAGAGTAAGACAGATTCTGCATACGATCGTAAGACAGTCGTCCTTCCATTCTGTCGGGTTACCAGTCTTTTCGGTTGCTCATGGCCATGGTTCGACAATAAATTAGCTATTCCTGCAACACACAAGGAGGTAGCTATGTCAGGTTTAAACGCATTGAAATTGGTCACTAGTAGGCGTCAACAGGGCAACAGCCCGCAGTTTGCACGCCGTCAAAAACTTAGCAGCAAGTTGGATGAGCAAATCCAATTAGCCAAAGCACAGCAGTCTGGTGCGGAGTTTTCACCCGTCAAGATCCGCACTATCAAGGATGAAGCGACAGGGGAGAGCCGTAAGGTTGAAGTTCCTAAGAAGTTGAAGGCTTGGTGGTGGACTGGTGAGAACGGCAAGCTGTGCATCACGGTTCGCTACGGGGCCCGCACACTGGAAATCGTCGAGGGCAAAAACGCCATAGAGACTGACAGTATTGCCGATGTGATCACCTCGCTGCAAGTCATTCGCACTGCCGTTGATTCAGGGGAATTGGACAAACGTATTGATGCGGTGATGGGCGCAGTAAAAGCCGGCTTTAGCAAGGAGCCAACACCTAGTGGGCGTACTACGTTGAAGTTGCCCAGTAAGACTGCTTAATTATTCAAGAATGGATTGGACATGATCAGACCAATGCCCACAGTTGGCATCGTGGGCAACTTCAGGGTACGTGTCCATCCGTTCTTGTTTGCGAGTTACAGCTGGTTGCATATAGTAAGAGTAACCGCATCTGTAGCTAGTTGTGGCGCTATCAGTTGGCATAGCGTAAGCGCAATTAGAACAACTCTTTTTATTTTTTAATTCTTTTTCGTTTGAAGGCATGACCTTATTATATTTGTTGTAAATCTATAAAAATTTGTGCACATTTACCCCGATTACTTTTTTTGACTAAACCGTCTTTATGGGTTTGACTGGTTTGATGGGAGCACGTAGTTTATGCAGGGCCTGCTGTGCTCGTTGTGTTTTTTGTCTTTCACGTTCAGTTTTCAACGCATCACTTGCGCGTTTGCTGTTGACGCGTAGTTGATCCAGCCTCAATTGCTCTGGTGTTTTTGGTTTCTGAAGTTCGAATATTCGCATGCATTTATTTATGGCAACGGATAAATAAATGTAGGAAAAGGAGACCAAAGATGAGATTTATGGAAATTGCAAATCCCGAGGACCAACTGGCACTGTGGAAATTGGTTTCGGACAAGATGTGGGGCGCATTTGCTCAGCAATTGCCTCAAACTACCACGACACCAATGCAGTCATCATCTGTGGGCCAGGGTAGAGCTGCGCAACCCACCAAGCCCATGGCAAAGCATGTACCAAAAGCCCAAGCCAAAACTGCGCATAAATCTCAGCCCAAGGCAAAAGGTCGAGCAGCCAAACCCAAACGCGCACCCATGGCCCCAGCGCCCAAGCAGTTACCCAAGCCCAAACCCCAGCAACTATCTCCCAGCCAGGCCGCAAAACAGCAGACCCAGCAGCATCAACAATTAGCCCAGCACCTGCATAAAGAGATCAACAAGTCCAACCCCCAGCAAAGAATCTACCCCCAGCCACCGACCCCCATCCAAAAACCTGTGACCCCCATAGAGCCCATGACCAATGGCTATGACGAAAGAGACAAGGATGAACTGGTCATGCACTCACGTGCCCAGCACCCCTTTAAAACAATAAGTCAGATAAAAAGTGCGTTATCGGGTCAAAAGCGCGGTTTTTAGGCAGAAAACATAGTGCTTTTTTGAACCGCAATCGCGGTCACGACAGGCATAGCGCAAATGGTTCCTGTTGGTTCTTGTCCTTCCAACGCATTGACACGTCCGCCCCCCTCTTTTAGTCAACAAGTTGAATTATTTTATATACACAGTTGTTTATGACAGTAAAGATGCTATAGTTAGATTTAATGAAACAAGCAAATGCCATGAGCGACAAAACTTTCACCCTTGACGAGCTATGCACGCTCACCGACCTGACAAAGAGGACGGTGCGTTATTACATGCAGATGGGCTTAGTTGAGCGCCCCATTGGCGAGACTCGCGCGGCGCACTACACCAGCGGCCACCTTGATCAGTTGCTACGTGTCAAACAGCTGTATCCGTCCGGTCAACACATGTTGAGTGAGATTTAAAAAACGGGCACTATCGGGTTTCAAAATATTATTGGAGCCCGTATGAGTGATGAAGTTGAGGTCCGCCCTGTCTCGGTGATGAGGCGCA
>CAIKNE010000072.1 GCA_903828695.1 uncultured Burkholderiales bacterium
ACGTGAAGTAAGAAGCACCACAATTACATATGTAAGGCCCAGTAGCGCAGTTGGTTAGCGCGCCGCCCTGTCACGGCGGAGGTCGCGGGTTCAAGTCCCGTCTGGGTCGCTACGACGACGTATTTAATCTCCAAGATATATCAGCAATTGGCTCGGTAGCTCAGTTGGTACGAGCGCGCGACTGAAAATCGTGAGGTCGACAGTTCGATCCTGTCCCGAGCCACTTTAGTGTTCAACCCTAAACAAGTACTCTAAGTCTGTGCCCGAAATGCTAGAGAAAAGTGATTTTCTACTAATCATTCCAACATTTAATGAGGCGCTCAACGTAGAAGTACTATTTAAAAATCTAAGTATCCTACGCCAATCTGGAACATTATTTGAAGTTCTCCTTATCGATGATGGTTCGCCTGATTACACCGCCGAAATTGTTAGAAAATTTGGATTAAACTGGGTAACAATATTATCGAACAATGAAAAAAAGGGACTTGGCACTGCGTACAAGCAGGGTTTCTTATTTGCATCAGAGTTGAACTATAAGTTTGTTGTTGAAATGGATGCTGATGGTAGCCATAAAGTAGAAGACCTAAAAAAGCTTTTAGGCGCAGATCACTCTTACGAGTTAGTGATTGGAAGCCGGTGGGTTCCTGGGGGGGAAGTAGTAAACTGGCCAGTTCATAGAGTACTAATATCCCGTATTGGAAATATTTACGCAAAAATTCTTCTAGGAATAAAAGTTAATGACTCAACTAGCGGCTTTCGCAGAATCGGTGTTACGCGTTTGCGCCAAATAGATTTGAATAAAATTTCATCAGCAGGCTATGGATTCCAAGTTGAAATTGCACACTTACTGGTTGCACATGGTGCAAAGTATCTAGAAATACCTATCTCGTTTGTTGAAAGAGTGCATGGGAAATCTAAGATGTCTAAAGAAATAGCTCTCGAGGCGTTTAAAATGGTAACCTTTATGGGATTAAAAAGAATAATACTAGGTATCAGCAGTTTTAATAAAGGTAATAAATAACCCAGCCCAAAGAACAAGCGCTGCGGTGACAATGACACTTCCTGCTTTATTTCCCACAAGTGGAATAAGTACTGCGCAGAATGCAAAGAAGGCTGTCATAGCCCATAAGACGATGACCGCTAAAGGTCTATCCATACCTGCTCGTACCAAGCGATGAGAGAGATGGTCTTTGCCGCCTTGGAATGGTGAGATTTTTCGAAGAAGCCGTGAGATGACAGCAACTGATGTGTCCAGGATTGGAACGGCAAGTAAAAGTATCTTTGTGGAAAAGGATGTCCACTTGCCATCTGTGTGCGGGTGAAAGCGAATAGTCAGTGTTGCCATAAGAATTCCAAGGAACAAAGCCCCGGCATCTCCCATATAGATTCTTGCTGGGCTTTTATTCCAGAGAAGAAAACCAATAGTCGCCCCTGAAATAACTGCAGCAAGGGCGGTAATAAAGTATTGATGGCCGTTATAGCCAAGATAAGCAAGGGCGGCACTTGAAATAGCTACTGTGCCGGCGGCTCCGCCATCTACGTTGTCGAAGAAGTTAATCGAGTTACAGATACCAACAATCCATATGAGCGTGATGAGACCATCTAGCCAGATGGTCCCCGTGGGCGCGCCCACGGTATCTGTGACAATCAGAAGTATTGCTGTGAAGATTCCAGCAATAGTTTGCAGGATAAATCTAGGAGTTGGAGTGAGAGTTCTGATGTCATCCCAGAGACCAATAAGACCAAGTACTAAAGCAGGAGCAAGTGCGCTTGTTTCTAACCAGAAGTTCTTTGCTGTGAACTCTTTAACAAAGAGAGCGGCATAGGAGACTGCCAGTACGCCAATGATGATTGCCAGGCCGCCCAGATACGGGACTGGTTCTGTGTGAGATTTGTGGGCCATATTAGGAGCGTCATAGATCTCTTTATTGATTGCATACCTGCGCATTGCAGGGGTAAGAGCTCCTACGATGACAAAGGAGACAACTGCTAAAGCAAAGTACTGCCAGATAAATATCTGCATAGATCAGTTAAGCAATCTCAGGATTTGCTCCGGGGACAGTTTTAAGAAGTGCTTTTACTTCAGATTCTTTATAGCGGCGGTGTCCGCCGAGTGTTCTAATGCTGGTGAGCTTTCCTGCTTTTGCCCAACGAGTAACAGTCTTTGGATCCACACGAAAAAGAGCAGCAACTTCTGAGGGTGTTAGAAGAACTTCTTGTTCACTCATTGACTTCTCTCCGATACTTTCGAAAGACGAAATGTCCGCTTCGTGGTGATATGGGAGAAGTATCACCTGTTTATGCGCTTTGAATCAATACCCGTTGGGGATTTTCCTATCGCGCCAGCCTCGCTCGCATTCAATAATCAGGCCAGAGAAGCTAATTCTGGGCCTCTGATCACTTTGAATGCAGGTAGCAGCACTTCTGAGGTAGTACGCAAGATGCACTCTGAAATATCCCCTGAAAACATTTCTGGTTTGCCACTTTTCAAAGGCCGTGATCTACTCATCAGACATATTGAGTCGATGAGTGAATGAGGAAAAATGACCGATAAAGCCAGCAAGCGTAAGTACACGATAGGTGAGGATATTGATTTAGACCATACTGTCGTGAAGTTAAAAAGTGGCGAAAGATTGACTAATGAACTAGCTGAAAAGCTTTCAGAAGATGCTATTGAAAAAGCAGAAAGCCCCGACTAAGCGGGGCTTTCGCAGCCAGTCATCGAAGTGACTGGGGGAGTTAACATAAGTATCAACACACATAAATATTTTTTACGATCAATAACTTCACATCGCTTGTTCAATAGCAGCAACCTTGCG
>CAIKNE010000073.1 GCA_903828695.1 uncultured Burkholderiales bacterium
AATCGCAGCCCAAATGGCCATTAGGATTACTTTTCTATGCAGGTTATAACCCACTTTAATGAATTCTTTGTGTTCATTTGTAGCTTGATTAACCTTATCGTAATCTTTAGGCTCAAAGAAGAAGTGCCCAGATTGTCGAGTTGTCATGGCAATTAACCAAGCGATTAAGGATGACACTACAGGGTCGATGAACAAATAGAAATACGCAACGAGAAACGAGCTTGCACTGATGAAATGCAAAGACTGGTTGATTCGGCTGTGATGGTAATAGCGGTGATCATCCCAGCGCTGCGTTTTTAAAGTTTGAAAGAAGCCTTCCATAGTGTTCCTTTTGAACAAATTGTTAAAGAATCATAATTCGCTACGGTTTGGTTAAACTTGCGTTAACCTAAGTAATGTCCGCTTATTTAATGACTATTTGATGACATTTGCTGAATTGAAGTTAGCACTGAAGAACTTCCCCTGACGGGGGGGGGGCGGCGGGTAACTGTAATAATGAGGTCAATATCTGTCATCTAGTTTGGGTTAGATAGGTTTAGGTTTACCTTTGGCTTTGTAATTTGACAGCTACTTGCCCTATAAACTGGCCTTTATCACTAATCGGAATAACTTTTTTGCTTAAAATATAGGCACTACAATATCCATTTGTGAAATATTTATGGTGATTGTGTTTTTTGCCCAATTTGGTGATGACGTAAATCAACGTATTTGATTTAGGTCACTCATTGATTTAATCCATTTCGGCCTAGATGTTTCGTCATACTGGAGCTTCATCCCCCAACTTTATTTCTTTTGGACTAAGTTGTTTGAAGCCAAAAGGGTCCTTACAGTTTTTGCACATTTTGTGAGTGACTAGGTTGCATCTCATAAAGTGCTGTTTTTAAATTATTGGAAGATTCTTATGTTCAGATATTTAATAGTCATTGGTCTACTTATATTGGCAACCACAATGGAGACTGCAGGGGACGCTTTGGTAAGAATGGGTTTGTATGATCGAGTTGGATTAAGTCGTATACCCATGTTGGCTGTTGGAGCTGTCTTACTATTCGGATACGGACTGATGCTTAATTTGGCTCCACTCCCCTTTGAGCGAGTAGTCGGCCTATATATCGCAACTCTTTTTATTATTTGGCAGGTTGTAAGCTACATCAGCTTTAGGGCGGTCCCTAACATGACTATATTGATCGGCGGTGCTTTTATTATTGTCGGTGGCCTTATCGTCTCCTTTGGCGGTGCTGCGGAATAGAATTCACTTTGAATCGTGAAAAAATATCTATACGAGGAATGGAAACATTTTGTCAAAGTAAACTCTAGTGATAGACCCTTTGAGTTGCCACTTTTTGCTGCACTCTCTTTGGGTATGCCATTATTACTTGGAATATATTGGGGGCATTTAGAATACGGCCTAACTGCCTCCTTGGGTGGACTTATATTTTTATACATTCCTAACACCCAGATCGAGCACCGTATGGTTTACTCCATGGCCTGTGCGTTTGGGATGATTTTTTGTTATGCAATGGGTCTGATCTTTCATCTTTACCCAATATCGACGGCCATTACCATGTCTGGTATGGCTGTCCTAGTTACTATGATTTGTCGCTACTACGCTTTAGGCCCACCTGGGAGCTTATTCTTCATAATGGCAGTTGCTATAGGTACTTTTACGCCACTGGAGTTTGAGAGGATTCCCCACCAAGTTGGATTAATTGCAATGGGTTGTATGTTGGCTTGGTTGTTGGGACTCATTTACAGTCTACACATTTTGCGTCGCAGACCTCCCTTGCCTCCTAGCGTTCCAAAAATGTCTTTTGACTTTGTAATATACGACTCTTTGATCATTGGTATTTTTGTAGGTATCTCCATTGCAATCGCTCAATTCCTTGAATTAGATCGTCCCTATTGGGTGCCCGTATCTTGTTTGGCTGTCATACAAGGCGTTACATTCCGTGCTGCTTGGATGAGACAAGTACACCGTATCATTGGCACCTGTTTAGGTTTACTTTTGACTTGGGCGCTTTTGGCCCTTCACCTTGAGAGTGTGCAGTTGTGTTTAGTGATGATGTCACTTATTTTTACGATAGAGTGCCTTATTGTCCGACACTACGGATTAGCTGTCATCTTCATTACCCCTTTTACTATCTTTCTTGCCGAACTCGGCTCCATGGGAGGGCAAGAGCCCGGGCTAATGATTCGTGCGAGGCTAGTAGATACTGCCCTTGGCTGTGTGGTTGGGATATTGGGTGCGGTCCTGATTCATAACGCTCGGTTGCGAACAAGAGTTAGAAAAATATTTCCTTACTTTTAATAGTACTTCTATTGGTTTGACGCTCGGAAGGGGAGGTTTTCGGTGATACTGCTTTCAAAAGTAACTATGATGTTTACAAAGGTGATTAAATGAGCAATGATTCAAAATACCAACCCCCTAAAGTATGGGTTTGGGAGAAACCAAACGGCGGCGAATTCGCCTCCATTAACCGGCCGACAGCGGGCTCCAGGGTGGAGCAAGAACTTCCGCTTGGACGCCACCCCTTGCAACTTTACTCGATGGGTACTCCCAACGGTATAAAAGTCACGATCATGTTAGAGGAGTTGTTAGCACTTGGGCACTCGGGGGCCGAATACGATGCGTGGCTTATCAAGATCAGCGAAGGCGCGCAGTTCAGTTCAGGATTTGTTGAGCTCAATCCAAACTCCAAGATCCCAGTGTTGTTGGACACAAGCGAGTCAAAGCCCATTAGAGTTTTTGAGTCCGGAGCCATATTACTTTATCTTGCCGAAAAATTCAGTGCCTTTATCCCCAAAGACCGCGCAACACGCACCGAAGCCTTGAATTGGCTATTTTGGCAAATGGGTAGTGCCCCTTATTTAGGAGGTGGGTTTGGGCACTTCTATGCATATGCCCCAATGAAAATTGAATATGCAATCGATCGTTTTTCCATGGAAGTTAAACGCCAGCTTGATGTACTGGACAAGCACCTCGCTGACAACGAATATCTATCAGGCAGTGAATACACGGTGGCAGATATAGCCGTTTTTCCGTGGTACGGGGGCTTGGTGAAGGGGTGGCTTTACGGTGCGGGTGAGTTTCTAAGCGTGCATGAATACACAAATGTGCTGCGCTGGGCGGATGCTATTCACGCAAGGCCCGCAGTCAAGCGCGGGCGGATGGTGAATCAAATGAGGGGAGAACTCTCTGAGCAACTCCATGAGCGTCACGAAGCCAGTGACTTTGATACCCAAACAGCAGACAAGCTGTTGAGCAGATAATTTGTGAAAGCTTGTTTTGTTCACTTATTTTTTCCGCTTTTTTAATGTCCAACTCCGAATTACCTGATGGGCCTAATCAGCCCATGCTGAAAATACTATTTGTCTGTATGGGTAATATCTGCCGCAGTCCAACGGCAGAGGGAGTTTTCCGTCAAAAAGTGTTTCAAAGCAAACTGTCACCTCATGTGATCATCGATTCCGCAGGTACGCACAACTACCATCCAAATTCCCCACCAGACTCACGAGCCCAGTTGCACGCAAGTCGTCGGGGGTATGACCTATCCAATCTTAGAGCACGCGCTGTTCAGCAAAATGACTTCTCTGCATTTGATCTAATCCTCGCCATGGACTGGGACAATAGGGCGTTGTTGGAGGAAATCTGTCCCAAACCTTACGCTCACAAGATACGCAGCTTTGCCGAATTTTTGACCACCACTGACGCCTCTGTCATTCCTGACCCTTATTACGGAGGTGAGCAAGGCTTTGAAAATGTGCTCGATTTGATTGAGGAAGCTTCAGACGGGTTAATTGAGCTGGTCGAGAAAAAAGTAGTCACCCTGCAAGCTAACACAGTCATACAAAATGCAAAATGAAGCGTTGAATGTTTTAGGTACCCCATTGGTACCTTGCTCTTACGATCCATTAACTGGATTTTTTCGCGACGGATGTTGTCAAACAGACGATCAAGACCGAGGCAGTCACGTAATTTGCGCCAAGGTGACGCAGGCCTTCTTGGAGTTTTCGCTTCAACGGGGAAATGACCTTATGACGCCTCGACCTGAGTACCGTTTCGCTGGCCTTAAAGCAGGCGACAAATGGTGTTTGTGCGCACTTCGCTGGGAGGAGGCCTTCAAAGCGGGTTTAGCTCCTCAGGTCTTACTGGAGTCCACACACTTAAAAGCTTTGGAATTCGTAACGCTTGAACAACTTCAGTCTTGTGCTTACAAATAGGTCGTGCTCCATCAAACTGATTGACAAAACAACAGGTCTTTAAGAGACGAACTTTTATTGAGTTTTTTAATTAGAAGTCGCATCGATTAAGAAAACCCTAGAGAGTCTGACTTAATTAGTCGGAATTGCCGTGAAATCCGGATAATCCCATATCCACTTTTACAGGACCCGTAATGATTGCACAAGCATTAAGCTATTCTTTAAAACGCCGAGGAATCCACTACGCTTGGGTCATCGCGGCTGTAACTTTTTTGGCAATGCTCACCACCTCAGCAGCCCTGGGTTTGCCGGGTGCTATGTTGCAGCCCCTGAGCAAGGAGTTTGGTTGGTCAACGGATGAGCTCTCATCGGTATTTGCCGTACGTTTTGCGTTGTTTGGAGTTCTGGGTCCATTTGCGGCTATTTTTATCGCTCGTTTCGGTTTAAGAAAGATCCTCGTCACCTCAGCCACGTTTATTGCTGTCTCCATGGCCCTGGCCACTCAATTGACGCAGTTATGGCAACTTTTTATCCTATGGGGTATTGTGCTTGGTTGCGGCACGGGTCTTACGGCTCTTGTGCTTGGAGCGATGGTTGCGAATCGTTGGTTTACGGCTCACCGCGGATTGATCGTAGGTCTTTTTGCAGCAAGCACCGCTACGGGTCAACTCCTGTTTCTTCCACTCGCTGCGTGGATCATCGAACACGAAGGATGGCGCTACGCTGTCATTCCAGTGGTTAGCGCGTGTTTGGTTGTTGCCGTGCTTGCAACTTTACTGATGCAAGATCAACCCGCAAGTCTAGGTTTAAGGCCTTACGGGGAACCAGAGGACCCAGCACAAGACGCTACGCCAGTTTCTGCGTCACTTCCAACAAGCTTCTGGGGTCCCTTTACTGTTTTAGCTGAAGTGTCTGGAAACAAAGTGTTTTGGATTTTGGCCGGTAGTTTCTTTATTTGTGGCTTAAGCACCAACGGATTACTTCAAACGCATTTCATCTCCTTGTGCGGTGATAACAGGATGAGTGCGGTTCCTGCAGCTTCAGTGCTTGCCATGATGGGCGCGTTTGATTTGGTTGGAACGACCTTATCAGGGTATCTATCTGACAGGTTCGACAACCGTAAGCTTCTCTTTTGGTATTACGGTTTGAGAGGGCTTTCATTATTTTGGTTGCCCTTCTCTACATTCACGCTGTATGGCCTATCTTTGTTTGCTATGTTCTATGGATTGGATTGGATCGCTACGGTGCCCCCTACAGTCAAACTTGCCGCTCAGTCCTTTGGCAAGGAGAGAGCGGGTTTGATTTTTGGTTGGGTATTTGCAGCCCATCAACTTGGAGCGGCCACTGCCGCTTACGGAGCGGGACTCACTCGCACTCTGTTGATGACCTACAACCCAGCTCTTTTTGCTGCTGGGGCAGCGTGTTTGGTTGCAGCGCTGTTGGTGATTAGTTTAAAACCAGCAATGACGAAGTCACCCACCTAATTCTGGTGAAGCTAGCATCAACATCAACACCAACACCAACACCAACACCAAAACCAAAACCAAAACCAAAACCAAAAGACATTGGTATTAATGGAATTGAGGGTTCTTGAACCCCCTTGGAACTGTCCACGGGGGCTGGGCCCTTGCCCTGATTGATACAGTGACTGGGTACGCAGCGCATACGACTCTTAACGTTGGCGAGATGTATACGACAGTTGAGTGCAAATCTAATTTCTCAAGACCAATCGCGCACGATCTAGAGAGGGTTTACGCCGTTGGTAACGTCATTACAAGGGGTAAGAAGATCGTTACCGCTGAAGGAAAAGTCTACTCCCAAGATCACAAAATACTAGCGCACGGTACCGCCACTTTAATCATCTTATAGGGGACGCTAAGTTCTCACCAGCGAGGATAAACCCAAGGGCGTTTTGCTTTGCGAAATAGGTGGAATCAAAAGAAGCAGACCAGTGCGTGTAGGCTATCTCTTCATGATTGATCATTATTAGGGCGAGTGAATAAGTCGATCTTGCGCTTGCGCCGCTCTATAAAAACTGCAACCCATACACCATAGAAATTACAGGTAAATACTCCCCGCTAATAATACGATAGGAGTATGCACGAGCGCTAATCCATTTGTAAAATAATATTTTGATATTTCAACAGGTTGGAGGCGTCTGTGCAAGTCCTAACTCATCAAACTTCGAGTCAAGAAAAACTTGACTCCATCTGCGTTTGGATACGTGCCAATGCTCACAAACAAATTGGTTGGGAGGAGCTGACCAAGCACAGTAACCTCAATCACAGTCACTTGATGCAGTTGTTTAAACATATCAATACCACTCCCATGACCTATGTGCGAAGAGTAAAGGATGAGGAGAAACTGCGAGATCTAGAGGCCGTAAACTTGAAGCAAGCTCAGGCAGCGCAAAACGCAGTTCCCTTGTCTTTGCTCAAGTCTTACAGTTAGTGAATCTTACAATTCATTTTCAATGTTATTTTTGAGATCAAAGAGTGCTGGCACATAACTCTCAATAACGGAGTGCAGATGAGTATCCGCGGGTGAGCTCAAGTTGAGAGCCGCAAACTGTCCGTCAGCGAAATGGACGATAGTCGATATAGCCCCTATCTGGGGAAGCCAGGAGGCTACGCAGTAGCCCTTGTTGGCAATTGAGCGTATCGCAGCGTTAATCTCTTTTTCAGTCTTGTGCCAGTTTTTTGCATTTTGTAACTTCAAATCACTCAGCAGTCTTGCCCTCGCGTGGGGTTCCAGATTGGCAATCCATGCGTGTCCAAGTGATGTTTGTTCAATAGGGACCCTTTGTCCGGATGCGACAGTTCTGAGGGCTATATTTTTTCTATACCGAATTGATTCCAAATAAATCATCTCAGTTCTGTCCGCAACAGCAAGTCCAACGTTTAGCTTTAATTTCTCAGACGTCTTGCGCATCAGGGGCTCAGCGACTCTCAGCTCCGGCGAGCCTGTCTTGAATGCATGACCCAGCCCCAGTACTGTTGGCGCTAAACGGTAAGCGGATGATCTGCGGTCATGCTCTAAAAACCCTGTCATCACAAGCGTCTGAGTCAATCGACTGATCGTGGAGGGGGCGAGCCCTGTGCGCTCAGCTATTTCACTGTTGCCCAACAAATTCGTGCCCTGTCTAAAGCAACGCAGGATCTCAATGCCCCTGATGAGGGACCTGTTTGCGTCTGGGTAGGTGTTTTCCGGTTCCATAGAGTGGAATTAGATCATAAATGATTCGAGAATCTGAACCATAATGAATTATTCATAATTACGACTCTTAACCGTGGAGTGCTTAGCGTGTCATTCTTTTATAAAAGTCCTCGCACCCTGATCCTGTGCTTTACCTTCGCATTTTCGTGTCTGGCTCACGCAGATTTCCCCGATCGCCCCATTCGTTTAATTGTTCCGTTTTCTCCAGGGGGTGGTACGGA
Organism: uncultured Burkholderiales bacterium; assembly: GCA_903828695.1. Classification (GTDB taxonomy): domain Bacteria; phylum Pseudomonadota; class Gammaproteobacteria; order Burkholderiales; family Burkholderiaceae_C; genus Limnohabitans. The sequence continues at coordinate 7,635 of CAIKNE010000073.1, forward strand.
TTTGGTCGCAAGAACGCTGGGACAATCGATGGCGGAGGACCTCCACCAATCGGTCATTATTGATAATAAGCCAGGCGGTAGCACCATTATTGGAACTGACGCGCTCGCCAAAAGTCCTCCTGATGGATATAGCCTCGTTGTTGCAACGCTTGCCCACGCCGTCAATCCAAGCCTTAAATCAAAGTTGCCCTATAACCAAGATCGGGATTTTGCTGCTGTTTGCCTGATCGGAATATCCCCCAACGTATTGGTAGTGTCTGTCGATAGTCCGTTTAAAACTTTCTCTCAATTGTTAGCCGCAGTTCGCGCAACTCCTGGTAAATACTCCTACGCGTCACAGGGGAGCGGGACATCAGCGCACTTAGCCGGAGAATTATTCAGCACCAGTACGGAATCTAAACTCATTCACATCCCCTACAAAGGTGCCGGTCCCGCATTGACTGATGTGCTAGGGGGGCAGGTTGATATGATGTTTGCGACCGCCTCGGCGGTTGGAAATTTAATTGAATCTGGCAAGTTGCGCGCACTTGCTGTGACGACCTCCGTGCGCTCTGCTACACCTTTGTTGGCAAAAGTGCCAACCATTGCTGAGAGTGGTGTTCAGGGCTACGCCGCAGGTAGTTGGTACGGGATCTTTGCACCGGGGGGTACACCCCAAGAGGTTATCAATAAATTAAACAATTCGATTCGAAAAGCGGCTAAATCCACCGCGTTCAAAAACCGAGTGGAGAGTGAGGGGTTGGTCATTAAAACCGGTACACCCGAGGAGTTTAGTAAATTCGTTAAAGCCGAGGAACTGCGCTGGCGTACGGTCATCAAGGATGCAAATATCACTGAAGATTAATGTTTTAAATGGGGAAAAGAGATGAACTTTGCATTAATAGAGTTTAAAGTTGACAGCGGCGTAGCAACACTGACTTTAAACAGGCCCGATAAACGCAATGCCATGAGTGATGATATGCGCACTGAATTTATTCATGCGCTAGAAACTGTAGCGGCTGATAAATCTATTCGCGCGCTGATTCTCACTGGAAACGGCAAAGGTTTTTGTGCGGGGGGAGACATCTCGGGCATGGAAAAAAGGATGAAAGCTCCTACTGGCGAAATTGCATTTAACGGCTGGCACCGTCAACAGCGTGTTCACCACGCAATAACACTCCTGTACACCATGCCCAAGCCAACGATAGCGGCTGTTAACGGCGCAGCATCGGGTCTGGGTGCAGATACTGCTCTGGCATGTGATTTCATCATTGCATCTGAGCAAGCGAACTTCACCTGGTCCTACATCAACCGAGGCATCATCCCCGATGGTGGTGGGATGTATTTCCTCCCTCGTCGTGTTGGGCTCGTCAAAGCCAAGGAGCTTATTTTTACGGGTAGAAAAGTAGGTATCGAGGAGGCATCTAATATTGGAATTGTGGACCGAGTCGTTGGCCACGAAACCCTCCTTAGTGAGGCGACGAGTTGGGCTCAGGAGTTGAGCAAGGGCTCTGCTACAGCGCTTGCGTTGGCTAAGACAATTTTGAATCAATCCTTTGAAACGACAGCCAGTCAAGTCTTTGCCCAGGGCAGCCAAGCGCAGGGTATTTGTTACACCAGCACTGAGCACAGAGAGTCTGTCATGGCTTTTCTGGACAAAGCAGCCGCCGCAAAGAAATGAGAATCCATCATGAATGAAGCCATTGAAAAATTAATGAAGCCGCGCATAATCGCTGTAATAGGTGCGTCAACGGATGCTAAAAAAACGGCTGGCAGGCCCATCGCTTATTTGCAAAAGCATCATTACAAAGGAATCATCTACCCGGTCAATCCAAGAGTGGAGGAGATCGCGGGCTTGAAGTGTTACCCCGATATTGAGTCCTTACCCCAGGTGCCTGATGTAGCCATCATCATGGTGAGCACAGACAAGACGCTCGGTGCTGTGCGCGAACTCTCAAAGCGCGGGACTGCCGTTGCGATTGTGCTGACAAGCGGCTTCGCAGAGCACGGAGCACAGGGTCTTAAAAAGCAGGAGGAATTGGTCTTGGCAGCGGGGGCCATGAGAATTCTTGGACCCAATACGATCGGGATGGTCAATGTAACGGATGAAATCCCCTTGTCCCCTAGTAGCGCATTGGAGATGGACACATTTCCTAAGGGCTGTGTGAGCGTGATCTCCCAAAGCGGTGGAATCTTAGGATCCTTACTCTCGCGCGCCAACGCGTTTGGACTGGGTCTGAGTAAGTTGGTATCGACCAGTAATGAGGCTGATTTGGGGTTGGCGGATTTTGTGGACTATTTGGTGGATGACCCAAGTACGCGAGTGATCCTTCTCTATATCGAGAGTATTCGACATCCTGAGAAATTCCGCGCCGCCGCCCTCAGAGCAAAAAGTGCTGGTAAGCCCATTGTGGTTTACAAAGTCGGTAAATCAGAGGCGGGCATCAAAGCTGCAGTTTCTCACACCGGTGCAATGGCGGGTGCGGATAAGATGTACGACGCACTCTTTAGGCAAGTCGGCATTATCCGAGCCAACCGATTTGCAGACTTTCTTGACATCCCTGCAGCACTATCCTCAGGACGAACCCTTCAGGGCAGACGTGTTGCCATCTTGACCTCCACAGGGGGTGCTGGGACCCTTATCGCTGATAGTTTGGGTGAGTGGGGTTTTGAAACACCTGCTCCGGATGAGAGGACAGCGGCACGCCTTCGCGCACTGCAACCTGGAGATCAAGCGGTTTTGGATAGAAATCCAATCGATGTTACGCTCGCGGGCTTGCAACCCGATTTGCTGCGTGGAGCCATCAGTGCTTTACTTGATAGCCCAACCTATGACGCACTTATTTTGATCCTTGGCTCTTCTAGTTTGGCCATGCCAGATCTAATGGCTGGGGCAGTCAGAGAGTGTATGCAAACCAGTGATAAACCAGTGATCGCGTATGTGAGTCCTCACGCTCCTATTGCTGGTGCCTTGATGACATCGCTAGGAGTGCCCGCCTTTTCTCAGCCAGAAAGCTGTAGTGTTGCATTGTCAAGTATGCTTCGGGCAAGTCAATTGAGTACTTCAAGTGCAAGTACTCAAATAATTTCAAGTTATTCAAAATCTCCTAATATTGATTTCTTGCCACAGCACGGTTCCTTAAATGAGCACGATGCTAAAAAATTATTTTCTGTATTTGGCATTGCAAGTGTGAAAGAAGTTGTGCTTGACCCAGCACATCCGGACTTAAACGCGGCGAAAGAGCTGGGGGAAAAGTTGGTGCTAAAGATTTTGTCAAATGAGATCACTCATAAAACCGAAGTTGGCGGGGTCGCACTGAATGTGCCGCGTGACGACTTGGTCAAGCGGATGACTCAAATGCAAGGTGATGTTAAAACGAAATCCGGGGTAGCGATCAAGCACTATTTAGCGCAGGAAATGGTCAGTGGTGGTGTTGAGCTCATGCTGGGTATGCACAAAGACCCCTTAGGCACGGCTATTTTAGTGGGCATGGGCGGAGTGACAGCCGAGCTCTTCGAGGATCATCAGATGCGTCTCTTAGAGCCTGGAGAGCCTTTGAGTGAGCAAGACGCATTAGACATGCTGAAAGAGCTGAAGACTTGGCCGTTGTTAGACGGATACCGTGGGCGAGTTAAGTGTGATGTGCATGCCTTGGTCCAAGCAATCGTAGAATTTTCAGGGTTGGTTGCTTTTATGGGAGAGCGCTTGGTGGAGTGTGAAATCAATCCTATCTTTGTATTTGAACGAGGCAAGGGCGTCAAAGCTGCAGACGGGATCGTAGTGCTCAAATAATGGTTCTTGAAATTTAAATCCTTCTACCCATTACAAACGCACCCAGTGGGCTCATATTTTTAAACACATCAGATGAATGGCAAAGGTTGTGCATGAATTTTAATTTAACTGAAGAGCAAATTGCATTTGGTGATGCAGTTAGAAAGTTCTCCGAAAAGGAGTTGTCCCCAGGTGCACTAGAGCGGGCTCACAGTCCTAAGTATCCCTGGGAAATTGCTGAAAAAATCAGTGCACAAGGCTTGCTGGGTATCGCATTTTCAGAAAAGGACGGAGGAAGCGGTGGCACTTTGATGGATGCCGTCATTGCGATTCAAGAGGTTGCGCTTCACTGCCCCAAATCAGCAGATATTGTTCAAGCGGGAAACTTCGGCGCCATCCGCACATTTGTTGAGTATGCGAGCGAGGCGCAAAAAGAAAAATACCTGCCTGATTTGCTTGCAGGCAAGAAGATACTGGGGCTTGGGATGAGTGAGCCGGGTGCGGGCTCAGCCGTTACAGAGCTTGTGACCTCTGCCAAAAAAGTGGACGGTGGGTATGTGATCAATGGCTCAAAAGTATTTTCAACGCACAGCCCTGAGGCGGGTGTGTTTTTGGTCTATGTGAGGTTTGGTCCCGGTTTAGAGGGAATCGGCTCTGTTTTAGTAGACAGGGACGCACCTGGACTCACCATTGGACAACCCAATAGTTTCATGAGTGGAGAGGAGTGGTCGCAGCTTTATTTTGAGGATTGCTTTGTTGCAGATAGCGCACTATTACTCGGACCCGGTGGATTTAAAAAACAGATCAGTGGTTTTAATGTTGAGCGCATAGGAAACTCCTCGCGCTCACTGGCGCTTGGGCGATACGCTTTCAACAAGGCCAAAGAGTATGCGTCAACCAGGGAGCAGTTTGGTAAACAGATATGTGAGTTTCAGGGTATTCAGTGGAAATTCGCAGAAATGGCCGTCAAACTCGATGCAGCCCAACTCATGCTTTACCGCGCTGCGGTAAACGCACAGGCTGGTTTGCCGTCGGCTTACGAGACAACTGCGGCAAAGTTGATATGCAACACAACCGGCTTTGAGGTTGCAAACGAATCGCTACAGATCATGGGGGCGACTGGGTACAGTCAAGAAACACTGGTTGAGTACTGTGTCCGTCGCACGAGGGGGTGGATGATCGCGGGGGGATCCATTGAGATCCTCAAAAACCGATTAGCCGAAGAGGTGTTTGAGCGTCGCTTTAACCAAAGAGGATGAAAGTTATGAAGAATAATGTGTACATTAGGTTATCAATAGCCCTGTTATTGTCTTGTTTCTCCTTTGTGGCTTTTGCTCAGGTTAGTGCGACTTATCCCGAAAAACCGATCAAAATCATCGTCTCCTTCACTGCTGGTGGCACAACGGATATCTTGGCCCGCGAAGTCGGTAATCAACTGAGTATCAAGTGGAAAGTGCCTGTGATCATTGAGAACAAAGCGGGTGCTGCAGGAAACCTGGGTACAGAGACGGTGGGGCACGCGAGCGCGGATGGCTATACCTTACTAGCCTCCTCCATAGGGCCCATATCGATCAATCCGACGCTGTTTAAAAGCCTTGCTGTTGATCCACAAGTCTCACTTCAGCCACTTGCAATGCTTGGAGAGATACCGTCTGTGTTGGTCGTACCTAGCACGATGGGAGTGAACAATTGGAAAGATTTTGTTCAGTACACCAAGACCAATAGTAACAACTTGAATTATTCCTCTACAGGGATCGGTACGGCGGCGCATTTGGTTGGTTATTTGTTTACCCATAAAACCAATATGGATGCAACGCACATACCTTACAAGGGGGCAGAGGCTACAAGGGATTTGGTTGCAGGGAGGATATCTTTCATGTTTGCAACAGCACCCTCTGTAATACCGCTGATCAAAGCGGGTCAATTGATACCGGTGGCGGTCAGTTCTAAAAAACGCATGAGTACCCTGCCGAGTGTCCCAACTCTGAGTGAAGTGGGCGTTGATTTGACAACCAGTACCTGGTTTGGGCTCTTTGGTCCGAGTGGGATGAGCCCAAGTCTGATCAAGAAAATAAATGAAGCGGTCGTGGAGATATTAACGAGTAGCGATGTTAAATCAAAGTTGAATGATTTGGGAGTAGATCCTATTCCGATGAGCTCCGCAGAGTTCACGAAGTACGTTCGCAATGATTATTCAATGTGGGCGCCTATTGTCAAAGCGTCTGGTGCAAAGCCAGAGTGATGAAGTGTTCGTTAAGAGATTTTGAGTAATGATGTTTCGAGTAATACGATGACTATCTTAGAAAGATTTGCTGAATTCATCTACGCCAACAAGGATGCAAAGTTTGATTCAGAAACGCTGCACCATGCAAGGCGCGCTTTACTGGATTGGCAGGGCGCTTTGATTGCTGGTGCTAACGCGCATACAGCAGATCTTTTAAGGCTCGCTTACAAGGATGAGTTGCATGACTTACACGACTCGCATATCTCAGGGCTATGCTCTGTCGCGGGTACTCACCTTCGTGCTGCGCCGCGAGCGGCTGCATTTTTAAACGGAACCATTTCCCACATCGCAGAGTTTGATGATATATACCGCGACGGTGGGTACCACCCAGCAAGCCCCACCATCTCAGCCGTGTTTGCACTTGCGCAGGCGCGTGATTATTCATTAGATGATCTATTAAGAGCGATTATTTTGGGTTATGAGGTCTCTACGAGGATTAGTCGCGTGATCCAACCCAGTCACTACGTTTATTTCCATACAACAGGTACAGTGGGTGTGTTTGGAGCCGCAGCGGCTTGTGCAGCGCTTTTGAAGCTTGGGGTGCAGCAGACATGCTCAGCCATGGCCATTGCAGGTACATTTGCAAGTGGTCTACAAGAGGCATTTAGATCTGACTCTATGACAAAGCCTATGCATGCGGGGCACGCTGCAGAGGTGGGTCTTTCGGCCGCTTTATCTGCCGAAGTGGGTATGACTGGGGCACCGAGGTTACTAGAAGGCGACGCGGGCTTTGGGGCTGCGATGTCTAAGCACCCAAGGTGGAGTGAAATATTTGAGGCGCTGGGTGAGCACTTCAGCATCTCCAGCATCACGTTCAAAAACCACGGTTGCTGTGGTCATACCTTCCCAGCCATTGACGCAGTCGCCAATTTAGTGGATCAACATAAATTTAATCTCTCAGACATCAAACGAATTCGGGTGGGTGGCTACAGGCAAACAGTTGAGGTGTGTGCTTACCGGCACCCTCAAACACAATTCGAAGCTAAATTTAGTGTCTCTTATACAGTCGCAGCAAGACTTGTGTTGGGAAGGGTTCGAGAGGACGCCTTTTTACTGAGTAGCTTGAAAGATCCAGTCGTCCGCGCCCTAGAAGATAAGGTTGAGTTGTATTTGGACAATGCGTGCGCAAACGATTACCCAACAAGGAGGTCCGCTCGGGTTGAAATTGAGCTCAGCGACGGGCAGATATTGGTTCAGCACCAAATGACGCGCCACGGGGATCCGGACGACCCGTTGACTGATCAAGAGTTGATTGATAAGTTTAGAGAGTTGGTCGAGCCCAGATTAGGTCACGTAAACCTCGAGCGAATTCTAAATTCAATCATAGGAGCGGGTGATATGCCTGTGCGCCAGATTGCGGCGCATTGGGCGCTAAAGGGAACGAGTTAAACCCTTTTCTTCGTATGGACTTTTAAGCGTAGCAGTTCATAGTACTCACGAGTTTAATCATCCGAACTAGCTCACTAGGAATACTGCACATACTGCACATACTGCACATACTGCACATACTGCACATACTGCACATACTGCACATACTGCACATACTGCACATACTATGAACGCCCAACGGATCACACGGATCAAAACTCAGTTAGGGTTTATTCTGATTAAATAATATAACCCTTTATTACAGCGTACGTTAGTATTACGTTTGCGATGAGGCCGGGCGCTGAAATACTATACATACAGGTTTAATTGAATACTTGCATGTTTTTTTGTTGGTAA
>CAIKNE010000074.1 GCA_903828695.1 uncultured Burkholderiales bacterium
GCGCAAAACTCACAAGAGCGTGAATGTGGTGATGAAGACGACCGGGACGCAGCCTGAGCGGTGGTGGTTTTGAAGTGGGCCTTGGGAACTTTGCCCAAACTTCGAAAAGAGAAGATTAAGAAATCAAGCGGGCAAGAACTGTCCGAAACGGCCTAAAACCGAGAAACCGCCTCCAACCGTATTTATGGATGGGTGGCGTCAGATCACTTTAAGATATTAACGCCCCTCATTCATTGTGCAAAGAAGATATTTAATCAAACAAGGCCTAAGCGCTGCATTGGCGACCAGCCCCCTCTTGCAAGGTGCTTACGGCCAAGCTGAGAGGGCCTTACACCCAGCGCCCACCCCAAGATTGCCTGAATCTTTCACACATTCGCTCGCGAAAGCGCGGGTTGTGGTTGTTGGAGGGGGGTACGCGGGGGCTACGGCGAGTAAATACTTAAGCCTTCTGTCTAACCGCCAAATTCAAGTAACCCTCATAGAGCCGGACGCCCAGTTCATCTCCTGTCCGCTGTCCAATTTGGTGATCGGCGGATCAAAACAAATGAGCTACATCACCAAGAGCTATGAGCAACTGCAAAAGAATCACGGCACTCGAGTCGTTAAAGATTGGGTCACATCCATCGATCCATCTAGTCGAAAAGTTTTTACTCGCTCCGGGCTTATCTTTCCCTACGATGAATTGATTGTCTCGCCTGGCGTTGAGTTGATGTACTCCAGCATAGAGGGTCTCTTGCAAGCCAAGAGTGAGGGCAGTATTCTTCAGGCTTGGAGCGCGGGGGAGGAGACGCTCAAACTCAGAGCGCAGTTAGAGAGCATGAAAGACGGCGGGGTGTTTGCAATCACGGTGCCAGAGTTGCCGTACCGCTGTCCCCCAGCCCCCTACGAGCGAGCTTCCCAGATTGCCTATTACTTTAAAAACTTCAAGCCAAAATCAAAAGTGATCATCCTAGATGCCAATCAAGATGTTACTTCTAAGGGGGTGCTCTTTAAAAAATTCTGGATGAACAATTATCCCGATCATCTGGAGTACCGCGCGGACCATAAAGTTCTTGAGGTGGACGGCAAAACCAATACCTTGAAATTTGAAATACAAGAGGATCTTAGTGCTCAAGTACTGAACGTTCTCCCGCCCATGCGCGCTGGAGCGATTGCGGCTCAAACGGGACTTGCCAATATCAACAAGCGTTGGTGTGAGGTCGATTTCCTCAGCTTTGAATCAACCGTAGCACCTCACATTCATGTGCTTGGGGACGCTATACAAGCGGGACCGTATATGCCCAAATCCGCTCACATGGCAAACGCGCATGCAAAGGTCGCCGCTGCTGCAATTATTTCCAAACTCTGTGCTTTTGAGGTTAATCCTCACCCCTTTCTTACAAACACTTGTTATAGCTTTGTAGATCCCCACCAAGCGATCTATATAGCCTCCGTTCACCAGTACGATAGTGTCGAGAAGACTTTCAAGATTCTCCCCAATGCGGGTGGCATGTCCGCACAGCCCAGCAAAGAGGACGGGGACTTTGCGTTGGGTTGGGCGCAAAATATATGGGCTGACTCTTTAACCTAATCAGTGTCTAGTAACTGCCCACAAAAGCCGAGCGTCTCCCTTAAGAACGATCAGCCACAAACGGGGATGGACTTGCCATTAAGGCAGATATCAATTGGTGCAGCTCCTCAGACCACTCCTTACGCGAGCGAGCACTGCAATAACTCAGCCCACCAACTTTGACCTGGGCTGAAATAGGCTTTGCGGTTAAAGTGGCCCAAATAGACTGCAATAACGTGGTCTCCCCCACAAAAACAGGTGCATGGCTTTGCTCGTCGCTGAACCTGTCTTTGTATGCAATGCAAATAGGAATAATGGGCGCATTCGCGCTCACAGCTGGCTGTAACAAGTTGGTATGAAAGGGGAGCAAGCTCGTCCCATCGCCTGTTGTTCCTTCTGGGAACACCGCAAGCACTTCACCGCTCAACAGTGCATCCGTCATTTGAACAACAACCTTCATCGCGTCTCTGGGTTTGTGTCGTTCAATAAAAAACATTCCCGTTTTGTTTGAAAGAAACCCAAACACGGGCCATTTACGAATCTCCGATTTTGCAACAAATCTGCAGTAACCAATCGAGTGCAAAACCAACACATCTAACCAAGAAATATGGTTTGAGACTATCAACAAGGGGCCTTTAAAAGTAAAAGCCCCCTCCACTTGAACAACAATCCCAAAACAGTCCAATAAATTAATGGACCATTTCTGCACCTCTAAGGCTCTGCCGTGCTGATCCAAAAATGGAAATAGAAATAAGACAGTGAAGTAGCCTTTACCGATCTTGAGTAATAAAGCCGCAAAGCGGTAGGAAGCGATAAGGTATTTCATGAATGAGTGTTTCCAGGGCGATGATTTTGCTCAAACAAAAGTCTCACTTGCTATCTTTTGCATAAACCACTTGTCCATTCACTAAAGTGTATTTGACGCAACCTATCATGGCCGAGCCACTCATGTCAAAGTCAAATGGGGTGAACTTGCCTTGACTGCAAAGTTCTTTGGGCTGAACCATCCAGCTCGTCTGTGGATCAAAGATACAAATGTCAGCAACCCCGCCCACCCGCAGTTCACCTGCACCTCCAAGACTTGGGGCACTGAGGCTGGAGTGAGCTGCGTTTGAGAGGCTCTCACTTGACTGATGTGCCAATAACTTTGCGGGCCCACTGGTCACCACTCTCATCGTGTCCACCAAAGCCAACTGTTGCTCGGCCCCCCACTTTAAAGCCAAGCTGAGCAAGAGCTCAACCCCCGTCGCACCGGGTTCAGCCTGAGCGAAGGGGAGCGCTTTTAAATCCCCTTCTACGGGATTGTGATCGGAGACCAGTGCATCGATCACCCCGCTTGCAAGACCCTCGCGCAATGCCGTTCTATCAGCTTGCTGCCTAAGGGGAGGAGTCAGTCTTGCCCTTGAATCAAAATATCCAATATCTTGATCAATCAAGTGCAAGGAGTTGATACTGACATCGCAACTCAAAGGCAAACCCTCTGCTTTGGCTGCAGCAACCAGGGATACACCAGCGGCACTAGAGAGTCGACACAGGTGAACCTTAGCACCCGTGCTTCTCATGAGTGCGAAAATTGTGTTTAAAGCGATCGTCTCTGCAGCCACCGGTACGCCGCTCAATCCCAAACGAGTCGCCAAAGGACCACTTGCGGCAACGCCGCGCCCCAGGTAATAATCTTGTGGCCTTAACCAAACACAGTAACCATAAGTTGCTGCATACTGCATGGCTCGTTGCAAGACTTGGGTATTGCAAATTGATATCTCAGCTTGACCAAATCCAATGCATCCGGCCTGCGTCAACTCAAACATTTCAGTTAACGCCTCACCTTTCAAACCTTTCGTCAATGCTCCCAAGGGATGGACATGGGCTAAGTTCATTTTTTGGGCTCTAAACTTAAGCATATCCACAAGCCCAGGCTCATCTAAAACGGGATCGGTATCGGGTGGACAAACCAGTGTAGTGACACCACCGCTCACACAGGCATTCAGCTCGGACTCAAGCATCCCTTCGTGCTCATAACCTGGCTCCTTAAGCCTGGCCATTAAATCGACCAAGCCCGGCGCTACGACCAACCCTCTCGCATCTATGGTCTGATCAGCTTTGAAGTCTTGCTCATGAGCTCCAATAGCCAATATGCAATTGTTTTGAATATACACATCGCAGACTTTGTCTAGTAAGGACGCCGGATCGATGACTCGACCATTTCTAATTAGGATATTCATGCCTCATTTCCCGCAACGATAGACATCACCGCCATTCTGACCGCTATTCCAAAGGTCACCTGTGGAAGTATCACACTTTGAGGCCCGTCAACAACAGCGGAGTCAATTTCAACCCCTCTGTTGATAGGTCCAGGGTGCATCACAATTGCATCCGGTTTTGCCAAAGCCAACTTTTGCGGCGTCAGCCCAAAGCCTTTAAAGTACTCCTGAGATGAGGGTAACAATGCGCCGTTCATTCGCTCGTTTTGAAGCCTAAGCATGATCACAACATCGCATCCTTTAATGCCTTCATCAAAATTATTAAAAACCCTGACTCCCATTTGCGCCATATCTGAGGGAACTAAAGTCTTGGGTCCAACCACTCGCACCTCAGCGCACCCTAAAGTCGTTAGGGCGTGAATATCGGAGCGAGCAACTCTGGAGTGCAACACATCGCCCACCACCGCGACGCACAAGTTGGAGAAGTCCCCCTTGTAGCGGCGAATGGTGTACATATCAAGTAGTCCCTGCGTAGGGTGTGCATGTCTGCCGTCCCCAGCGTTAATCACATGCACATGAGGAGCTGTATTTTGAGCAATCAAGTAAGGCGCGCCTGATTCACTGTGACGCACCACAAATATGTCCGCAGCCATGGCGGACAAGTTAGCAATCGTATCTAACAGTGACTCGCCCTTACTTGTAGAGGATCTGGCAATGTCTAAATTGATGACATCAGCACTGAGACGCTTGGCTGCAATCTCAAACGTGGTCCGAGTACGAGTGCTGTTTTCAAAGAAAAGATTAAAAACACTTTTACCTCTGAGAAGCGGCACCTTTTTAACCTCACGATCACTTATAGATACAAAGTTCTCTGCTGTATCCAAAATATGGGTTAAAAGCTGTTTGGACAGCCCCTCAGTGGACAACAGATGAATCAGCTCGCCGTTTTTGTTCAGTTGTGGATTGCGCTTATGTTGCACTCTTGGACTCCATGGAAAATTTAAAGTGCCCTTGGGGATCTTGTTCAAGCGTGAGCTTTTTACCCGAGGTCAAACTCAGCCTGACAGCTGCAAAGTCACTTTGAATCGGTAACTCGCGCCCGCCCCTGTCCACCAAGACCGCCAGCTGTACCCGCGCTGGACGCCCAAAATCGTAGAGCTCATTCAAAACTGCCCGAATAGTTCGCCCTGTATAAAGCACATCGTCAATGAGTAAGATATCTGCGCCTTCGACCTGAAAGGGTAGTTTTGTTTGCCCCCCGTCACTTAGCCCTCGGTGTGCAAAGTCATCCCTGTGCAGGCCCGAGGAGATAGAACCAACTGGACAATGAAGTTCTAAATCTTGCACCAATCTTTTAACAAGCCAAGAGCCACCGGAGATAACGCCTACGATCGCCGTAGTTGGCTTGATCAAAGGTTTTATGCCTGCACAAAACTCCTTATAAATAGACTCCGCATCTAACTCGATGTGTCCTTGGTTTACTGTACTCATGGCTTGAGGGTCCGAAAAAATTGATTCAAAATGATGCAAGCAGATTCTGAGTCGATATCTACTTTTGCAGGTTTTTTTGACTGAGATGCAAAACCAGGGTATTGTGAGCCAATAGCCTCAGTCGTGCTGTAGCGCTCATCCACCTCGAATACAGGTAGTTTAAAGCGCCCCTCTAGTTGGCGCATAAAGCGCCTGGCCTTATGCGTATTCTCATGCTCTGCACCGTCAGGATGAAAGGGCACGCCGACTACTAGGGCCTCGGGCTCCCACTGACGAATACGCTCGGCGATTTGCGTCCACTGCTGCGCAGCGGAGCCGCTCACACTGGGACAAGGCTTAGCCTCACGCAGCAACTTGTTGCCAATACTGATACCAATCCGCTTTACCCCGTAATCGAGCCCCATAAAGAGGTTGTAGGACAAAATCTGTTCGGTTGGGTGCACAGTGCCGATGGACAAACCGTTCAAGTGCGAATCTCACTGGATCTGGGAAGGGGTAAAGGGGCTAAGGCTAAGGCTAAGGCTAGTGCTAGTGCTATAGCTAGGTTTGGACTCATGCATGCCCCGCGTCTGGAGACAACATCCAAGCCTGCAAGCCCAACAAAGAAAGCGCCTTGTCGTAGCGTTGCTCAGAGGGGGTGTCAAAAATCACGCTGGCGTCCGCCTCAACGGTCAACCAACTGTTCTCAGCCAATTCAGATTCGAGCTGACCCTGTGCCCAAGCGGAGTAACCGAGTGAGACCAACACCCTCTTAGGCCCTGCTCCAGTGGCCAATGCCTCTAAAACATCCTTAGAAGTGGTCATCTCCAACCCCCCGGGAACACACAGGGTTGATGCGTAAACGGTCTCACCGTCGGTCTCAGTCATCTTGAGCATCGGCTCATGGAGCACAAAACCGCGCTCCGTATGCACCGGACCTCCTTGAAAGACGATGGAGGAGTCTAAATCAGGTCTGGTCAGGGGAAGCTCGACTTTTTCAAATAAACTACGCAGACTCATGTCACTGGGTTTGTTGATAACCAAACCCAAGGCTCCCCTCTCACTGTGCTCGCAGAGATACACCACACTTCGAGAAAAAGAATCATCAGCCAATCCAGGCATTGCAATCAAAAAATGATGGGTTAAATTGATTGAATCGGTTGGTGTTGTCATGAACTCATTTTACTTGATTGTTTCCAACGACTTTAAAGCATTTCATACAATGCGCTAACCTTTAGGCAAAACTGTGCATAAACACACTATAGATAATTTTCAATCCGGCATGGTCTGGTTTAGACGCGATTTACGCCTTCAAGATCAACACGCCTTATTTCTAGCCCTCAAGCACTGCGCCCAGGTTTATTGCGTTTTTGTGTTTGATACAGACATCTTAAACCCCCTACCCAGGCAGGATCGGCGCGTTGAATTTATTCAGGCCTCCTTAGTCAACCTGGATGAGCATCTGAAAAAACTCACCCAATCCAGCGAAGTGCGTCTGATCACCCTGCACGGGAGTGCAGTCCAGGAGATACCCTCTGTAGCAGAGCTTTTAGAGGTACAAGCTGTCTTTACCAATCACGACGATGAGCCGACCTCACTCAAACGTGACTCGACCATCAGGGGCAAGTTGGCAGCCAAGGGCGTGTCTTACTTTGACTTTAAGGATCACGTCATCTTTGAGCGCAGTGAGGTGCTGAATCAAACGGGTAAGCCCTACGGCGTTTTTACACCCTACAAGAATGCATGGCTCAAAAAGGTAACCGAACCGGACCTTCAGTCCTTTGACATCAAGCCTTTCAAGGGGAAGTTTGCAACCCTAAAGCCTGCCCAACGCAAACGCCTCCCCGCGGGGATACACGGACTCGAAGATATTGGATTTGAGATCACAAATCTCAAAGAATTGGGCGTACACACGGGCATAGATGGGGGGGATTTTTTATTCAAAGATTTCCTAAAACGAATGGATCTCTACAACGAGACCCGAGATTTTCCAAGTGTCAAAGGGCCTAGCTACCTTGGAGTGCATCTGCGTTTTGGGACTGTCTCAATTAGAGCGCTTGCACGCGCGGCTTTGGAGCGGTCTCGGGCGGGATCGGCTGGCGCAGCGGTTTGGTTGTCCGAGCTGATTTGGAGAGATTTTTACGCCCAAATTTTGCACCACCACCCCAGAGTGGTCACCAAGGCTTTTAAACCCGAGTATGACCATATCCAGTGGGAGGATGACCAAGCGGCCAAGAAGCTCTTTGCCGCTTGGTGCGAGGGGCAAACGGGGTTTCCAATCGTAGATGCTGCGATGCGACAAATCAATTCATCGGGCTACATGCACAACCGGCTTCGCATGGTGGTGGCTAGTTTTTTGGTGAAGGACCTTGGAATTGATTGGAGGTGGGGCGAGGCGTATTTTGCAAAACACTTGATCGACTTTGATCTCTCCTCCAACAACGGCGGCTGGCAGTGGGCAAGCTCAAGTGGATGCGACGCGCAGCCCTACTTCAGAATATTTAACCCCACTAGTCAGAGCGAGAGATTTGACCCCAAAGGTATTTTCATCTACCGCTATTTGCCCGAGCTCAAAGGACTGGGATTACCAACGCTGCACACCCCTTGGCAGGCAGAGCCGATGGAGCTCCTTGGCGCTGGCTTACAACTGGGAAAGAATTATCCCCACCCCATCGTGGACCATGCAAAAGCTCGAGAGAGAACACTCATGCGCTACTCAGTTGTCAAGGCAGCGAAGTCTTCATTTAAGTAGACTTTTGAAATAGGTTCAAGATAGGTTCAAATCCCTTTGTATGTTTACCGGGGACGTAAAAACAAAGCACATAAACACATGCCCAACAAGTGTGTGAAAATATATCCCTTGATTTAAAACTAAAAAAGCATTTTACGGAGCGCGATCAATGGAATTACTTGGACACCGTCAACTGGGTGCATCTCAACTTCAAGCTTGGAGAGCCCTAAACGACCCCGCCATTCTCAAACAAGCCATTCCCGGTTGCGAGCGCTTTGAACGTGTGAGTGATACTGAGTACGCTTTAACGGTTGCTCTGAAGATCGGCCCAGTCGCGGCCAAGTTCAATGGCAAAGTTTTCTTAAAGGACATCTCTGCGCCAGACTCATATTCCCTGGTCTTTGAGGCGCAAGGGGGAATGGCAGGTTTTGGCAAGGGTGAGTCTAGAGTTCAATTAACACCGATTGCTGAGGGAGGGTGCGAACTGACCTATACCGTTCAATCACAAGTAGGGGGCAAAATAGCGCAACTGGGTCAACGCTTGATTGAGGGCGCAGCGAAATCATTGGCTGACGATTTCTTTAAACGATTTGATAAATCCCTAGAGGAGGCGTTAAATCATAGCGGGAGTTTAGGTCCTGGGGCGTCCACACAGGCTTCAAACCAAGTATCAACTGACCCAGAACACCCCGCACAGTCCCTCTACCTTGAGTCCAACCCCTTTGCACGAAAAGCCCTGTACGGCATCACTTTTGCAGCATCTTTATTGTTACTTTATTTTTGGCTTACTCTGAAATAAATGGAAAACATAGATGTTATGGTACTGCGGGCTATTGCCAAGTGGCGCAGTAGCGGTCAACGTGCTTTGCTCGCAACCGTCATCCGTACCTGGGGATCGTCACCAAGGCCAGTTGGATCGATCATGGCTTTGTGTGAAACGGGGGCGGTTGTAGGGTCGGTTTCTGGGGGGTGCATCGAAGATGATTTAATTGATCGGTACACCAAGGCTTACGCAGTGATCACTCCTAGCGCAGCGACTTCAAAGCTCTCAGGCCTAACAAAGCCGCTTGCCAATGAGCTCCCCATCGGCCCACCCATAAGTGTTAAATACGGCATCACAGCGGATGAAGCGCACCGATTTGGTCTTCCCTGCGGGGGAACGCTGGAGTTACTGCTGGAGTTTGATCCACAGGCCAGCTCGCTCCAAGATTTGATTCATGTTTTAGAGCAAGGGCACTTGATACAAAGACGGGTCAGTTTAAAGAGCGGCGAAGTGAGACTTTTGCCCTGTGAGAGTCCTGCGGAGCTGAGCGTTGATGAGGAACATCTTACAAACACGTTTGGTCCTGAATACAGAATGCTTCTGATTGGCGCAGGTCAAATGGCAGAGTACCTCGCAACCATGGCTAAATTTAACGGCTTTGCAGTCACTGTCTGCGACCCCAGGGATGAATACTCCGCAGCTTGGTCAGTGCCTGGCGTTTCTTTGTCCAAAGCGATGCCAGACGATATGGTGAAAAACTTTAAACCCGATCGACGTAGTTGCGTCATCGCGCTCAGCCACGACCCTAAGCTTGATGATTTGGCACTCTTAGAGGCACTCAATAGTGAGGCGTTTTATGTAGGTGCAATTGGCTCAAGGCGCAATAATTTAGCTCGAAAGGATAGATTATTAGAGCACTTTGATGTCTCTGCAGAAAACATCGCGCGACTCAAAGGACCGATTGGCTTATATATCGGCAGCAAGACACCAGCAGAAATTGCCGTCAGTATCATGGCGGAGGTACTCGCCGTTAAAAATGATGTGCCTATTGCAAAAGAGCATGAAGTCATGCACGCCAAAAACATTAGGGCTCATTAGGGCTCATTCGGCCACATGAGAGCTCATTAGAGCCATAAACCTGCTCCACCCCATTGCGCGTTGTTCGTTCAACTGGAGCGCTAACTGGAGCGCTAACTGGAGCGCTAACAGGAGCGCTAACAGGAGCGCTACTCGCCCTAAAACGGCCAAGCAACGATACTCTTCACGGTCCAAGCATCTGAGGAACCGTTTAAACCTTTACCCACACCGAAATTGATCTCGTAGGGTTTGCGCTCGTAGTCCCAGACCAAGTACAGCGTATTGTTTTGAAACCTGTAGGGGGTAAGGTTATTGATCTGCCCCTTACCGCTGTAGTACTCCAAACCGTAATGAGATGTTGCGGTGAGCCTGTAACTTCCCTTCAAAGCCATGGTGTACTCTGGTGAGTGCTCGACAGTGCCGTTAGGAAGCGTCCATTTAAAGATTGGATTCAATGAGACGAGCCAGTCCTCGTCCTTCCAACCGACTATATAACGCAGCTCGTAAAAGCGCTTGTTCAACTCAAACTCTGGCTTGAGTTGGCCCAACTCCATATTGAGCCCTGCAAATGCACCTTCGCCGTATAAAGACTGAACGGGTAAATACTTTAAGCGTGCTATGTACCCCGCCTCTGTTAGGGTTCCGTTGTTGGTGCGTGTCATGGGAAGCATGAGCCCCGCCTCAACAGTTCTACTGAGACCGTAGGAGAAATCAGGGGTTAAGCGCTGACCATGCACATTCATCACTTCACCCGAGTAACTTGGAACGCTTAGGCCCTGAGGGGTGGTGTTCAGATGTAACTGCGTCCCAAGTTCACCGGGGGCAACCAAGTCATCGGTGAAAACTGCAATTTCATAAGCCAGCTCACTATGAGCGAGTGGGGATAGAAGGCTGGATAAAACCACCGCAAAAGCGAATAGGAATCTGTACGGGCCAACTAAGCCCCACCCTTTGACTCGGTTTGAGTTGAAGACATGCACCAGTAGTGACTCTCTTTGAGGAGTTAGGCTTTGAGGGAGAGATCCGAATGACATGTTATATCCTGACAAAGTTAGTCTTTGTTAACCAAGATGCTATCACACGCACCCAATGCGAAAGCCCAAATCTTAGACTGCATTCGCTCATCAAGGGGGAGAGGTTGGGGATGTAAAATACCTTAAATTAATACTAAATAAGTATATAAAAGTCCCTCTACTGACTTTTAAAACTTTTCAAAATAAGCCAAAACTGTTGGTTAAACGTGGAACAAAGAAGACAAAAAGTATGAATCAGTAAGCAATAGGTAACGGCTTCAATTCATCACTAAAATAAGCAGATTAATCCAAACAAATTCAATACTGCAATGAGTGCCTTTCACGAAGAAAAAGTTTTAACGGTTCACCACTGGACAGACCGTTTATTCAGCTTTACAACGACCCGAGACGCAGCTCTTAGGTTCTCCAACGGCCACTTCACCATGATTGGTTTGATGGTGAATAACAAACCTTTACTAAGGGCTTACAGCATTGTTAGCCCCAACTATGAGGAGCATTTGGAGTTCTTGAGCATTAAAGTGCAGGACGGCCCTCTCACCTCCAAACTTCAACATATTCAGGTGGGGGACACCCTCATTGTTGGAAAAAAACCAACTGGTACTTTGTTGATTGATTATTTATTACCTGGAAAAAACCTTTACCTCATGAGCACGGGTACCGGTCTAGCCCCTTTTCTGAGTATTATTCGCGATCCCGCAACCTACGAACGATTTGAAAAAGTCATCGTTGTGCACGGTGTTCGACAAGTCAACGAACTCGCCTACCATGACTACATCACCGAGGAGTTGCCCAAGCACGAGTTGCTCGGTGAAATGATTGGCCAACAACTCCTTTACTACCCCACAGTCACGCGTGAACCCTATAAAAATCAGGGCCGGTTAACGGATTTGATTACAAATGGAAAAATCTTCCAAGATCTCAACCTACCCAACTTTGACCCAGCCGTGGACAGAATCATGATTTGCGGTAGCCCCCAGATGCTCAAAGACTTGAAGAAAATACTAGAAGATCTATCCTTCAAAGAGGGTAGTACCACAACGCCGGGCGACTTTGTGATTGAGCGCGCTTTCGCTGAAAGCTAATCGCTCGAGCCCCGTAAATACAACTCCTCTTTAATGAAAGCCCGCTCCCTCCAAGACCTTGAAGCTCTTAAACGCACACTCAGCGAGAGAGCCATCTTAGAGGAGAAAGCACGAAAAGAGCAGACTGAATTAGCTCAGAGAAGATTCGCCGAACAAGACCTCTTTAAAAGGGCTGTGGGCGCGGTCAAACCCATTCCCGCCAAACCCAGAGTGTCCCTGCAAAGTGAGCCCAGTCCTCCGATTGCGAGCCAACAAATCAAGGACGATCAAAGTGCGCTGCGCGAGAGCTTAAGCGATGAATTTGATGTGGCCTCGCTACTGGATACGGATGATGCGCTGAGCTTTCGTCGACCGGGGATCGGCACCGATATCACCAAAAAACTCAGAAAAGGTGACTGGAGCGTACAGGCACAGGTTGACTTACACGGACTTCGCAGAGAACAGGCCAGAGAGCACTTGAGTGCGTTTTTAAAAGACTCTATCAAAAATGGACTGCGCTGCATTCGCGTCATACACGGTAAAGGGCTTGGTTCACCGGGAAAGACGCCTGTTTTAAAAGCCAAGGTGCAGTCGTGGTTGGTTCAAAAAGATGAGATATTGGCTTTCGTTCAAGCCAAACCAACCCAGGGCGGTGCCGGCGCGTTGATCGTTTTACTAAAGGGACGCGGATAGTGCGCTCATTCACACCTATAAGAATTTTGATTCAATAAATATATGACAGAAAAGGTACGCGTTGATAAGTGGCTTTGGGCAGCAAGGTTTTTTAAAACCCGCACCCTTGCCACTGATGAAGTGAATAAGGGCCGCATACAAGTAAACGGCGCTGAGGTCAAACCCTCCCGCGATATCAAAGCAGGTGACACATTAAGCATTCGACGCGAAGGGTTCATTCAAACTGTGAGTGTTTTGGGGGTATCTCAAAACAGAGGGCCCGCAAGCACCGCACAGCTCTTGTACCAAGAGACGCCGCAGAGCCTCCAAGCTAAGTCGACTTGGGCGGAGCAAAGAAAGTATATGCGTGAGCCCTCCACCAGCATCGAGCACGGGCGCCCGACCAAGCGCGACCGCAGAGATTTGGATGAAACCATAAACCGCAACTGGAACGATCGGTGGAGCGCATCCATCGATTGAGAAAAATTACCCTAATGACTTCGTAGAGTTTGCACAACAGACTGCTTGAGTACGCTTCGCAAACTAAGCCACCCCGCGGCCCAGGCAATCACCACCCCAAAGCCCATTCCAAAGGCGATAAAGTAGGGCGAGACCATCCATTCAAATTCAAAAACAAATTTAGCCAAACCCCACCCTATTGCGCTCGCGCATAAACTGGCAAGCAACCCCGCCAATGCGCCCATCCCCCATAATTCAGCCCGCTGGATTTGAATCAACAATTTATTGCTCCCCCCCATCGCGCGAATCAGCGCGTACTCTTTGGTTCGGGATGCAAGCGTACTGTGAATGCAGGCAACCAAAACAATGAGGCCTGCAAGAAGGGTGAAGACAAACAAAAACTCCACTGCATGGGTCACTTGATCCAAAATAACTTGAATCTGATTTAAGGTAGATCCAACATCAATCTCAGTCACATTGGGAAACTGATGCACCAATTTATTGTCAAACCCGCGCACGTTGGGTGCTTTGAAGGCTGCAATGTAGCTTTGGGGCAAGTCCTGCATCTGTCCTTGCGGCAAGATGACAAAGAAGTTGGTCCTCATCGAGCTCCAGTCCACTTTGCGCACAGAGGTGATGATGGCCTCGTAGGGGATGCCAGAGATATCAAAGCGAAGCATATCGCCTAACTTTAGATGAAGTGTTTTAGCGATACCTTCTTCAATACTGAGTGCATTTGTCTCGCCCGGGACCCAGCGCCCCCCCACAATGGTGTTGTTCGCAGGCGCCTTATCACTGTAGGAGAGATTGAACTCTCTATCCACCAAATGCTGAGCCCGCTCGTCGCTGTATCTATTGGTCGTGACGGTCTCGGAATTGATGGCGACTAGGCGCCCCTTGATCATGGGATACCAGTCCAATTGAGTGACACCGCCTGCGCTTAAGGCATTCTTAAAGTCACTGGCTTGGTCGCTTTGTATATTGATCACAAACCGGTTTGGTGCGTCCTTTGGGGTCGCGTTTCGCCAACTTTGAATAAGATCCGTTCGCAGCAGAAAAAGTAAGAAAAGCGCAAGCAACCCAACGGCAAGAGCACTGATCTGCAAAACGGAATAAGCGCTTTTAGCATGTATTTGACGAGTTGCGATACGAAGCCAAACGGGGGTTGCGCGCTCTACCACCAAGCGCTTAAGGAGCGAGATGGCGCCTTGGCTGAATAGCGCGAACACAGCGATTGCGCACGTGAAGCCGCCCACAACGTAGAGCGCGAGTAAGAAATCTTGACTCACCAGTGCCATCAACACAGCCAGGCCTAAGGAGCCCAAGCACCAGATCAGAACCGGCATTCGTTTGAGTCCTCCCGTCTCTTGCCTGATCACCTGCAACGCAGGTACGCTTGCGAGTTGCAAAACCGGGGGTAACCCAAAGGCCAGCAAACTGCACATTCCAACTCCTAGGCCTTGAATGACGGGTGCGTAAGACGGCGCAGGCAATACGGTATCGACTAGTCCTGAGAGCAGGAGCACGAAAATGTAGTGCACGCCGTAGCCCAAACATAAACCCACCCCACTCGCAAAGAGCCCAAGGAGCATAAATTCAACCACAAACAAATTGGTAATGGAGCGTTGACTTTGCCCAAGCACACGGCGCATGGCGCAGTCTTGAACGTGTTGGTGTGAGAAATTTCGCGCAGCCAATGCCACCGCCACTGCACTGAGTATCACAGCTAGGAGCGCAACGAGTCTGAGAAATTTAGCGGCTCGGTCTAGGGTTTGTCTGACCTCAGGTCGTCCCGTCTCCAAAGTCTCAAGCCTCACGCCTCGGTTGGCAGTGCCTTCGATGCTCTTTTGCACCCACGCACTGAACGCCTTGATCTGCAAGTCATTACCCGCAACTGCGAATCTCCAATTGATTCGACTACTGGGCTGCACGAGTTGCGTGGACTCCAGGTCCGCTCGGTTCATTAAAACTCGAGGCGCAAAACTCATAAAGCCTACCCCCTTATCGGGCTCGTAGGTTAGTACCTTAGCCACTCGAAACTGCGCTTGTCCTAGCCTAATCATTGCGCCTTGCTCTACCCCGAGTGCCTCCAATAAACCAGGCTCAACCCAAACCTCACCGCGCTTGGGCACTTCTTGGGTCGCAACCGATGGGCTGGGTGGTGAAGGACCCGTTGGGTTGGGTGTAATCTCACCCAGAATCTTTAGCTCCCCCCTTAGTGGGTAAGAAGCATCTACAGCCTTTAACGATACGAGACGGGTTTCGGCGCTGTCATTGGGCTGGGTTTTTGCAACAGAAAAATCTCCGACGCGCGCCATCGTTGGAAAGCTGAGGGTCTGGGCGCTTTGAAGTCCAAGGGACTTGGCTTTTTGGACAATCTCCTCATCTGTTGCAGCACTACTTGTCACCACTGCATCACCGCCCAGCATTTGACGCGCATCGCGCTCCAAGCCTGCCTCGAGTCGGTTGGATAAAAATCCAACCGAGGACAGTGCAGCAACGCCCAAACTGGTTGAAATGACCAACATTTTGATTTGACCAGAGCGAACGTCTCTGGCAATAGCAGTTAGCGCAATTTTTAAAAAATCAACCCACTTAAGCATTCGGATATCCATTTCAAGTCATATGAAAAGCACCAGCTGAATCGAGGATAATACTACGCATAGTACTTTTTTGTTAGTTCCACAAGCATTTCCCACATACCCTTGGTTCACGCAATCACAGATTAGAGCCTTAAAGCCACTTACGCCTTGGAGTGATTGGAGTTTCGGTGCAGACCATGAACACAGCATTTTTGAATTTTAGATTTCACACCCTTTTTTGTCTCGCACTGAGCGCTTTTTGTTTGGCTAGCGCAAATGCTTTGCCGACATTTTCTAGGCAAACCGAACAACCCTGCTCAGTGTGTCATTTAAATGTGGGTGAGTTAACACATGAGGGCCGTAAATTCAAATTGATGGGTTATACAGCTGGAAAAAATGTTTTACCCCTGTCCATCACAGCCACGGGTTCCGTCACCAAGATCAAAGACACATCCTCCAGCATTGCGCCAGATATTTTTCTTGCCAAAAATGATCAACCCATCGCGGAAGACGTTAGCCTTTACGCCGCAGGTAAATATTTTGAAAACATGGGTGGCTATCTGAAATGGACGTTAAGTCTTGCCAATACCAATCCCATTTATGGAAGCTCCGGTGTTCAAACAGGTACTAAGGTGGGGCAAGATGCTTTCCTTGACACGAGCGAAGTTCGAATATCCAACTCATCAACTCTGGTCGGTCACGGTGTGGCCTGGGGATTTAGCGTCAATAACGCGCCAGGCGTTCAAGACCTTTGGTCGACAACTCCCGGCTTTAGTTTTCCCTACAGAACGTCCACCTTACAAAGTGCCTGGGGCATGGGGCAATTTGGCCCCACCAGTTTAATAGACGGCGGCTTGAGCTCTCAGGTCATTGGGCTGAGCGCGTTCACGATGATTGATGATGTGCTCTATTTAGAGTTGACCGATTACCACCGCAGTCAACCTGGATGGGGAACCATCTCGACGTCTGGCCCCAATGTGAACACCATATCTTCAAGCGACAACCCCTACTGGCGACTTGCTTGGAACAAAACACGCGACGACAACTCATACATGTTGGGCACCTTTGGTATGAACTCCCACCTGGCCCGGGATCCACTGGTTGTTGGTTCAGCATCAGGCACCTATTTTGACTACGGATTTGATGCGCAGTTTCAACATATTACCAGCACACACTCCTTCTCAACCCAGGCCACCCTTATTTATGAGGACGTGAACTGGGGTTCGCGCTCGGTTGGAAAGAGTCATGACAACCCAAATAGCAATTTAGTCACTCTGAAATCAAAAGTTACCTACGATTACGCACGCAAATACGGCATCAGTGTTTTTGAGTTTTCTTCTAAAGGAACCGTTGATAATTTGTACTGGAGTTACAACCAAAATCCAAGTGTGATTACAGGCGCCTGTAACCAGCAAACTTCGCTCCTCACCTACTGCTCAGCCAACGGCTCACCGAACACATCAGGCTCTGGATTTGAGTTCTACTACGATCCTATTGCTTATATCCATATTGTTTTTCAACAAACTTACTATCAAACCTTTTTAGGTGGCAGTACTTTTGTGGACAACTCCGCTGGACAGCCCCGTAACGCGAGCGATAACAATTTAAGTTATTTCTATATACTTCTAACTTACTAAATGACCTCATCAGAAATTTACTCAAGCTTAATAGATCTTCTCAAGAATAAATTTGAGGTGTCTGTTGAAAACATCACTCCAAGCTCAACCCTGAGTGAACTAGGTCTAGATTCTTTGTCCTTGATGGAGTTTGTGTTTGCAGCTGAAGATGCATTCTCCATCCGAATTGCTGAGGAAGACTTGGATCCAAGGCAGATTGGAACCACCTTGAGTGATATCTCAAACATCATTGAGCGAATGGTTGCCAAGAACCTTCCCTCCTCTAAATAAGAGAATTAAAGGTCCGCTACTGGTCGAGACTCATTAATACGGCGAGCATAGCTCACCCCTAAGGGATGCCTTACGCGTTGGTCAGGGCCAAGCGCACTGCTTCTTTGGTCTGAACTGTAATGAGGTTTGCGCGGTAAAGCGCGCTTGCATGGATATCGCTATTGAGTTCACTGGGATCGATTTTTATACCGTCTACAGCCTGCGCAGTGAAACTTTGTGTGAGCGCTTGCTCTAACCCATCATGCCTAAAAACGCCGTTACCGGCGCCCGTCACTGCAACACGCACGCCCTTCTCAGTTTGGGCTACAAAGACACCCACTAGGGCAAAGCGCGAAGCAGGTTGTTTGAATTTGGCGTAGCCAGCGCGCAAAGGAATGGGGAATCGAATGCCTGTGATGAGTTCACCGGGCTCGAGGGCTGTTGCGTACATTCCCAGGAAAAAATCATCCGCTGCAATCTCACGCTGCTGAGTGAGAACCGTTGCACCTAGCGCCATGAGTGCGCTTGGGTAGCACGCAGCGGGATCATTATTTGCGACTGAACCCCCTATCGTGCCAAGCGCCCTGACCTGTCGGTCTGCGATTCCAGCTGCAAGAAGGGATAGCGCGGGAATCTTTTTAAACACATCGGCACTTAACTCTACGGCTTGGTGTGTGGTCATTGCTTTAATGAGCACAGAGGTGCTGGAGACTTCGATACCCACAAGATCCTTGATTTTGGCCAGATCCACCAGTTTTTCGGGAGCCATCAAACGCTGCTTCATTGCGGCAAGCATGGTTTGCCCACCCGCTAAGGCCTGGCCACCCGCGGCGATTAAGGACGTTGCCTGGGCAACGGAGGTGACTTGCTCGTATTGAAAAGCGTACATGGTATTTGTGGTTTCCAAAAAACTTGAACTTCAATTGTATTCTCAGTTTAATCTTTACACAAAAATCCCTTTACCGAAAACATCATTAGCGGATGCATCTTTCTAGGAGTTAATACCATGGTGGAATCCGTTCTCAAATACTAGAATTATTTCTTTTTGAATTAAAGGGCAGTGCAATGGATTTCGCAAGAAGAAACCTTTTCTCAAAGGCAGGGTTAGTTGGGGCCACGGCCTTGGCAAGTTACAGTCAGCCCTCATGGGCTCAAAGTGCTTCAAAAACGCCTTTTGAAATTCCAACGACAACGATTCCAATTGTTGGCTCAACCCAGGTTTTTCCAGTTCGACGCATTTACTGTATCGGTCGTAACTACGAAGCACACGCTCGTGAGATGGGATCGGATCCAACGCGTGAGCCGCCTTTCTTCTTTCAAAAACCTACCGATGCCATCCAATTCGTAGCGCCTGGACAATTGGTTAACCATCCGTATCCCACGCTGACCAAAAACTATCACCACGAAATTGAATTGGTCGCCGCGCTGTCTAAAGGCGGTCGAGATATTCCCGTTGAGAAAGCACTTGAATACGTCTACGGGTATGCCATTGGGCTTGACATGACACGCCGTGATTTACAGCGCGCGATGGGGAATGAGAAAAAGCCGTGGGAAATCGGCAAGAGCTTTGATCACTCAGCACCTATTGGACCCATTCATACTGTCGAGAAGTTCGGTCACATCACCCAAGGCGCTATCTGGCTGAAGGTTAACGGCGTGATCAAACAAGAGGCGAATCTGTCTCAGATGATTTGGTCCGTTGCTGAGCAAATCAGCAAACTCTCCGCAGCATTTGAGATGATGCCAGGCGACATCATCTACTCCGGGACCCCGGAAAATGTCGGCCCAGTGGTGGTTGGCGACACCATGGAGGGGCACATTGATGGCCTTCCAAATATTTCCCTACGCGTTATTTAAAGTACCCTATTCCACCTTCAAACCAGTATGAAAAAAACACGATTCCCCACCCTCCCATGGACCTCGGTTCGCAGCACAGTCCTTGCACTTTCGCTCCTCCAAGGAGCTGCTCTTTGGGCCGACGCGGTCAAAATATCCCAAAAAGATATTGGGGGGCAAGTGCTGGGAGACCACGGCCCCGAGGCCGGCGTTTGGGTCATCGCAGAGACCAAGGATTTGCCTACCAAATTTGCAAAGATCGTGGTCACAGATGACAAGGGTCGATTTGTCATCCCCCAACTCCCAAGTGCGAATTACGAAGTTTGGGTTCGAGGATATGGTTTGGTTGACTCGGGTAAAACGCAAACAACACCTGGTAAAACTCTTCAACTGCGCGCCGTGACTGCGCCCTCCCCCAAAGCTGCTGCGCAGTACTACCCCGGTATGTACTGGTACTCCTTGCTTGAGATCCCCGCAAAAGAGGATTTTGCGAAGGACTCTCCTAAACACATGGACATGGCGCCGGGCATGAAATCTCAATCCGCTTGGATTGATACCGTCAAAAACATGTGCCAGTCCTGTCACGCACTGGGCTCTCAAGGGATTCGCGAAGTGCCTGAGAAATTCCACAGCTTAGGAAACTCCCTCACGGCTTGGGCCGTTCGCACTCAGGCCGGACAGGCTCAGCCCTATATGGCAACGGTACTTGGTAGTATGGGTCCTGAGAAAGCGCTGTCCATGTTTGCGGATTGGACTGACCGTATAGCGGCGGGTGAGTTACCGTTTGCCAAACCTGAGAGGCCCAAAGGGTTGGAGAGAAATGTTGTTTACTCGCTTTGGGACTGGGCGTCCCCGAAACACTACCAACACGATGCGATTTCAACCGACAAACGCAATCCAAGTATCAATGCAAATGGACTCATTTACGGATCCCCAGAGGAGAGTACCGACCTAGTGCCAACGCTGGATCCTGTCAACAACGTTGCCTCTACGATAACCCATCCCTACAGGGATCCCAAAACCCCCTCCTCCCTCAGTTTAGCGCACGGGGATTCGGCCTACTGGGGTATGGAGCAAATCTGGGACGGACACACCAGTATTCACAACCTCATCATGGATGAGAGTCAAAGGGTTTGGTTTGCGGCGAGAATCCGTCCTGAGGCGAACCCAGACTTTTGCAAGAAAGGCTCTACGCATCCTTCCGCGCTTGTCGTGCCCCTGAACACTTCTGCAAGGCAACTCTCTGTTTACGATCCAGCCACCAAGCAGTGGGAATTAATCAATACCTGCTTTAGCACGCACCACGTCTATTTCGGACACGATGCAAACAACACCCTTTGGACCAGCAGTGGTCCACCGCAAAGCGGTGTGGTGGGTTGGTTAAATACCAAAATGTATTTTGAAACACATGACGAGGTGAAATCCCAGGGCTGGACACCGCTCATCATCGATACCAATGGAAACGGTAAGCGTGATGAGTATGTTGAGGCGAATCAACCCCTTGACCCCAGCAAAGATAAGAGGGTAATGGCTGCTTTTTACGGCGTACAGCCTAGTCCAGTGGATGATTCGATCTGGGGTCAATCTATGGACCGCGGATTCTCACGTGTCGATCAGCCTGGCTATATCATCCGCCTCAACCCAGGATCAGATCCCAGCAACACAGCCCTTGCTGAGATTTATCAACCCCCAGAGGGCACATTTGGCCCAAGGGGTATCGATTTGGATAGCAATGGTGTCGTATGGACAGCACTGTCGAGCGGACAAATTGCAAGCTTTGATAGGCGACTTTGCAAGGGGCCTTTGAACGGTCCAAGTGCTGCCGAGGGTAAACAGTGCGCAGAGGGATGGAAGTTGTACCCCATGCCCGGCCCACAGTTTAAAAACCTCAATGAGCCTGGTAGCGCAAACCATGCTTACTACATCTGGGTGGACCGTTTCAACACTTTTGGACTCGGTGTGAACGTGCCTATCGCCTCTGCCAACGGCAGTGAGTCACTCCTGGCTGTGGTGAATCATAAGTTGGTCAACTTGCGCATGCCTTATCCTTTGGGCTTCTTTACGAAGAATGTGGACGGTCGCATTGACGATCCTAAAGCGGGCTGGAAAGGCAGGGGCTTGTGGAGCACGACGGGCACGCGTGCAAGTTTTCACAACGAGGGCGGTGTGGACAACTATCCTAAAGTTTATAAAGTGCAAATGCGTCCGAATCCTTTAGCCAATTAATCCAGATCCGATTCAAAGTCTAGCCAGTAAAGTTAAATCTTTACTGGCTTTTTTGTTGACCGCATTGTTGGTGTATGGTGTTTAAACTCAACATATCCAAATAACAAGCAGTGTATAGAAAACATTTTCGAGGTTCTTAAGAAGTAACCAATGGGATGAATACCCCCACCTATAACGGCATCATTTGTGCCAATATGCGCGCAGGCCTGGATACTTTACTCTCCTAACAAGCAGCCCTCGCTGGTTGATCTGCTCGCTACCCCTCAACCCGAGAGCTTCCCCCTTGACACCCGAGATCCGAATGGTCGCGGTGGATTCGCTCATCCCGTATGCGCGAAACGCCCGCACCCACCGTGAAGTCTAGAGGGGCCGCAAAGCCGATTGAGTTCTTGGGTCTTGATGAGAAAAGTATAGAGAGGGGGCACAGTTACGCCAGCATTCTGGCTGACGTGAGTCGCTCTAGAGTGCTCAATATGTGCTGCACGGACGCATACCTTGAGAAACCTAAATGTTATAAAGTTTTTGATCCTCAACCCGGGCAGCGTTTGAGTCTACGAGACCTTGAATCATCTCTTGAATCATTGTGTCAAACTGGATATTTGAGAAATAATCAGTCTTGATTCGGTTGAGATAAGGCACAGCACTGGCCCAAGACATCACCTCGTTCAGTCTCCATTCTTGTAATTCAAGTAAACGGTATTTGATTAAGACTTTTGCCGCATAGGTCGCATGCTTTTGTGGATTAGCCATGAAATACTGACACCTTGAGCGCGCTGTTTTTAGGGAAGAATCGAGATCACTAAACATCGGACCATGACCGGGCAAACAAACACTGGGATTCAAAGACTCAATTAAATCCAGTGTTTCCAAAACATCTTGAAAAGCACTGACTCCTTCTAACTCAGGAAACACAACACCAAAACCGTTTTGCCACAAAGCATCAGCAGTGATCAATATTTTGTGCTCTTCTTGAAACAGTAGCAATGAATGCGGGTCGTGACCACCGCCTGCGTAAACAAGCCAAGGCATACCTGAGAGGAGCAAAGTATCTGAGGGTGAGTATGCGAAATGGGGCTTAAACCGCGGGCAATGCTGCCCTGTCACAGCGTAACTCAGCTCAGACGTATTCCAACTGAGTAAGCTTTGAAATTGACTGCTCCCTACCCCTATGCGCAGCTCAGGCCAAGCCGCTTGCAAAGCGGCGTTGCCCCCGCAGTGATCACTATGCAAATGCGTGTTGACCAGGGTATTTAAGGGGCGGCCCTTTAAGAGAGTTCCCAGCAACTGAATTGTTTGAGTGGAATGACTCCAAAACCCACTGTCGACCATGCTTGACTCGTCTTGTGTGGTGAGCACCAAGTTATTAGACGACAACCAACCACGTTCTAGAAAATGCATCCCGTTGGGGAGTTGAACTGGGGAATTCATAGATTAAGTGTATGAGTTGTTGGCGGAGGTGTACTGGTAATCATCCCTTTTTGCAATGGATTCAGAAGTAAAAACTTATGCAGCGTTGGCTAAGTGCTGCTTTGGTGTAAAACCATCCAACGCCATGTGTGGGCGATGATGATTGTAAGACCACATCCAATGGGTTGCAAAGTCTTAAACTTCACTCAGACTACTTCAGTAATACTGGGATAGCCACTAGTCATCCAACTATCCAGACCTATTGGGATGCTGACAGGCTTGACCTAGGACATGTCGGGATTAGGCCAGATCCATATTTTTTGTCTTCTTTTGTCTTGATTAGCGGCTACTCTAATTCAAAGCGCATATGAGTGGAGTCTGAATCACACGGGTGAGGCTGACCTTGGCTTAGATTGACTTTACCATTGTTAAACAACCGACATAGAAAGAGGTTAGGATTGAAGACAGCCAACCAGGTGTTTCATGAAACTCTAAGCCGTGTTGCACTTCAAACTTGAATCCTGGATATCTTGATATATATCAATGCTATAAGCTTGAATCAGTGGATCATTAGAAGTTCAACAAACAAGGTGAAATATGAAACTTCTACATGATCTTTTATTTACTGACTATGGCTTGATGAGTTTGATAGGGATAGTTTTCATGTTGGGGATGGCTGTATTTTTCGTGCGTCTATTCCTTAATAAGATCACACTGACTGGTGACGACACCCGCATTAAATAAGCTCAGTCTTTAAGGATAACGCCCTTTGAATCAAGCACTCTGGTGTGAATAGGTATGCCTTGCCCGACACTTTGGGTAACAGTACAGAAATCTTCAAACTGTTCTAGCACGCGATCCAAGTGATCTAATTTACCAGCTTCAACACCAAGATGTAATTTCGCATCCATCTTGATAACGCGCATACGTCCATCTGCATTTCGGCCTACTTCAGCCTGTACAGTTGTATGAATAGGTTCAGGTGACTGATGGAACTTCATCAACGCAAAAAATAACGAATCACTCAGACAGTTTCCAACTGCAGCAGCTAATAGTTGGACAGGTGATGGCCCTTTACCCTCGCTTAATGGCGCTGACTCATCTGTCAAAAGCTTAGGGATACCCTCATCAAAATCAATCGAAAATTGATATTTTGAAAGCTGTTTTAATTCGACCTTTACAGTTTTATTAGTCATAAACTCTTTCAAGTAGGTTAAGAAACCCGTCCAATCGCACAACTGACAAAAGACCTTGCATTAGCAAGTCCCGCGTCAAATCCGCTCATACTGCGATATTCTGGATATCCCATGGACTTCAACTTTTCTACAATTGCATCTCTCAATGAATCATCAGCCGTCACACTTACTACCTGTTGATCGCGGTCGATCAAGATATTGGATAGGCCTTTGATAGTATTGAGTCCTTTTACGATTGACTTTTCACAACCGCCACATTTAATGTTTTCAACATGGATTTGGATCTAACGCTTGCTCACCTAGTATTGGGAATGAACTTATTAAATATTCATTTTTTTGGCGATACTTTTTTCTTCCACAGCTTTTTTGGTCGCTCCAGGACCAACCTGAGGAGATGATTTTTCTGAACCAGCTTCATCAACCTTCTTTTTTGCCTGCTTCCTTGTTGCATTGAGTGGCTTGCTCTTTGTTTTCGCGCTAGTGGGCGCCTCTTCCCTATCAATTCCAAATATGTCGCGCTACGACGCGGATGACGACGCGGATAAAGTCCAGTGCATCCCAGGATGCTTGCAATCCCAAATTTAACTAGTGCTACAACTGAGTATCAATAGAGGTTAATAGTTCACCCTCGACACCAAGATCATCAATCCAAAGTGTTCGGATGACTTTTGTTGGAGCTACGCGCCAAGAAAACTCAAAATAGGGGTTGGCCGCAATACCGGATGATGGATCGACCCTGAATATTTCCATTTGGTCTGCGTAACATGTTATTGTTTTAATAACGTTTCGGGCAATATTTTGACCGGACATATTTTGGAGGTAGCCCGTATCCATAGAGTGCTGGATCAATAAACGAATGCGCACAACGCCCCCGACGCGCAAATCTCCCAACACTTGGAGCCTGGCAAGACTCATTTGTTAAGACCCGTCCACACAAGCTGATTCCGTCACGATCACATCAAATTGGTCGTAATAGAACTTTCCCTTTGACGTTTGAGCAAGGGCTACTATAAATTGACTGCCCGCTAGGCGAACTCGCGTATTGATACTAGCGTCCCCGGACCATGGTCCCAAATGGAAAAGAGCCATTTGCACCACCGGATTGCGCTGGGATAGGAGATATATCTTCTCAACATAGTCATCTTGAGTCATTGGTAAATCCGATTTAATTCCCAAATTCACCAAGTTCCCGTTATCTGCCAAAAGGGGCATCTGTATTCGAATACGCGACTTAGAGAGTGGCGCTCCCCTAACTAGGGGATCAATAAGCTCAGGCAGGGACCGCAGTGTTCCAGAGTACATACCCTGTGAGAGAGCGGATTTTTCCCCAAAGAGGGATAGCCCCCCACCTACTAAAGGGAGGGCTCTGGCCAACGATTTAGTTAACAACAAACCCACTGAGGTATTCAGTGAGCTTTTAAGTTGCCCAAGCACTTTGCGACGCTGGCTATTGACCCTATCCAACTTGGACATCAAGCCTTAGCCAAGCTAAAGCCATGATTTTTAAGAGGGAAAGAGCGAATACGTTTTCCTGTTGCAGCGAAAATAGCATTGACCAGTGCTGGGCCTAAGGGAGCCTGAGTTGGCTCGCCAACGCCTCCCCAAAATCCCCCCGTTGGAGCAATAACGGTTTGCACAACAGGCATCTCATTCAAACGCATCATGCGGTAGTCATGGAAATTAGATTGCTCAATGCGCCCTTCTTTAATCGTCATCTCGCCCCAGAAAATGGCAGAAAGTCCGTGCACCACGCTACCTTGAAGCTGCGCTTGGATGTTATCCGGGTTCACTGCGTAGCCTGGATCAATACCGATGACGACGCGGTGAATTTTGACCTCTGATCGCTCATTAACAGATACCTCACACACACAGGCAGTCCAACTTCCGTAGCCTTCGGTTTCAGCAATTCCTCTAAAAATACCCTTTGGCAATGGTTTTTCCCACTGGGCAACCTCTGCTATTTTGGTCAATATGGCTCGGTCGCGCACTGCGCTTGTTGGAAGTATTTGTAAGCGGTATGCCAAAGGATCTTGACCCACCTCATGGGCCAATTCATCTATGAAACACTCCCTTGCAAACGGGTTTTGCGAGTGTCCAACGCTTCTCCAAAATCCAACAGGAATATTGGTATTGCGCTGGGAGTAATCAACCAAGCAATTGTCAACCGCGTAGGGATGATCATTCAAACTTGCAACTGCTTGCCCATCAACACCATTATTTAAGGGCATTTTAAGCAAAGAGGTAAAAATAGAAGGTGCGCTCACTCGGATGTGCAGTGCGTCTAAGTCTCCGTTTGGCTTTAGCGATGCGCGAAGCTTAATGAGACTCATGGGTCTGTACAAGTCGTGCTGGATATCTTCCTCGCGGGTCCAAATCATCTTGACTGGTTTGCCCTCTAAGGCTTTGGCAATCAAAGTTGCTTGTTTGGTGTAGTCTTGCGCGCCTTTGCGTCCAAGGCCACCACCGAGTTGAACGGGGTGGACCTTTACGCGGGATTGATCTATGCCTGCCGTGGCTGCTGCGGTGGCAAGGGTTGCCTCGGGACTTTGACTGGATGCCCACACATCCATGGAGTCGCCCTGGATCCAGACTGTACATACAATCGGCTCCAGCGTTGCGTGAGCCAAGTAGGGGGTAAAGTACTCTGCTTCAAGGACCTTCGCAGACTTATCCAAGACGGCGAGTGCATCACCGTCTTTTCTGGCAACCGCGAGTTGGGGTTGCTGGAGTCCATCTTTTAGATAGTTTTGAATCGATGCTGTACTCAGCTTAGCACCCTCGCCAGTCTCCCACTCAATGGGGATCTCTTTTAAGGCCTCTTTAGCGCGCCACCAACTATCTGCCACCACCGCAACAAAATCCCCTAAGTTCAACACCTTAACAATACCGCGTCTATTTTGAATGCGAGAGGCGTCAAAGGATTTGACAGTCCCGTTAAAAACGGGACAGGCAGCAACTGCAGCGTAGAGCATACCCGGTAGCTGAGTATCTATAGCGTAGCGGATTTTGCCCACAACGATTTCTGGAATCTCTCTGCGTTTAATGGACTGACCAATGATCTTCCAATCTTTGGGATCCTTCAACACCACGGTCTTTGGAGCCTCAAGCTTGGCGGCTTGAGCGCACAAACTTCCGTAGGAGAGTTTCTTTTGTGAGGGTTTATGAATGACGTAGCCCTGAGAGGTCACGCACTCAGATTCACTAGTGCCCCATGACTGGGCTGCAGCGGTGACGAGCATAGCGCGAGCACCTGCCCCGGCGTTGCGCAAATATTCCTGTGAATTTTTAATCGTACGACTGCCAACAGAGGCCATATCCCCGAACGAGCGTTTGGTTTTTAGATTATCTTCAGCCGTTGCATATTCAATACGCACTTGTTTCCAATCGACATCGAGCTCCTCAGCAACGATCATCGGAGCAGAGGTACTGCTGCCTTGTCCCATCTCAACGCGTGCGTAACGAATCACAACCTGTTCATTGGGGTAGATCTCTATCCATGCGTTAAGGTGCTCTGGCGCAGCAAGGGCTTTGTTAGCGGCCGTTGCTTTAGTGGGCACGTAAAAACCGAAAGAGAACACAGCTGAGGTGGCGGAGCTTATTTTTAAAAAGTCACGACGTGCAAGCTTAGATGAGGATGGAATATTTGTTGTCATGCTTTCACTCCTTTTGCCGCCACTGCATGAATTGCTTTTTTGATGCGGGCGTAGGTTCCGCATCGGCAGATGTTGGACATTGCCGCATCAATATCTTCGTCGGTTGGCTTATGTTTTTTCTTTAAGAGAGCCACTGCGGTCAAAATCTGTCCACCCTGACAGTACCCGCACTGTGGGACCTGGTGATCGATCCATGCCTGTTGCACAGCGTGCAGATGGTCCCCTTTTGCAAGCCCCTCGATAGTGACAACTTTTTGTCCTGCAGCTGCAGACACCGGATATGAACAAGCACGAACGGGCTCACCGTTTAAGAGCACCGTGCAAGCACCGCACTGAGCTATGCCGCAACCAAACTTAGGCCCCTTAACGTCTAACTCATCCCTAAGTGCCCAGAGTAAGGGCATATCGGGCTCTACATCGAGTTGGCGATCAACGCCGTTTACGTTCAATTTCATAGCCTACTCCAAAAAATATTTTAATATGGTACAACAAAAGCCTGCGTGGCTTACCCATTTGGTGATGCCGTTTTTGTCTCAGTCATCGATACGTTTCAGATCACGATAAAAATTCTCATGAGGACCAAACGTCAACAGCTTGATGCTTTCCTCATCCAAAATACGATAGGCCAGCAAACAGTGTTGTTGAGAGAGTTTGAATTTAAAAACACGGACTCCCAATAAATCACCAATCTTGGCCTCACCAATCATTGGGTCTGAGATGACGGTTTTCAGTGCCGCATCCAGTTCAACTTTTTGCGGTGGATGTGTTTTTTTGTGGCCCGAGCAAATGAGGCCGTAACAAGTAAACGCATCAGTTAAAAACGTATTCGCCAACGACCGGTTCTTGGTCTGCGATCAAGATGTCGCGAATCATGGCAAAGGGTAAATCTGGATTTTCTTGGGCAATCTTGCCAATCTGAGACCAGTACTCGATCTGTTTGGGCACCGAGCGATGCTCAATGTGTGCATAAATCTTGGCCTGCTCGACTAGGCCTTCAGACAATTTGACGTTGACGGACATGCTAGCTCTCCTTAATTAGGTTCCATTGTAGCGCCATAGGTTCCAAAAAGGAACCTATGCACATAATACTCAGGCTGCCCATGTTTTAAGCGATGCTGACGGAGTGTGCGTGAATTTCAACCTTGAGCTCGTGCTTGAGGGCGGAAAAAATGGCCGCCAAATTACTCATCGTAGGGTTTCCCGAATGGGAAAGCATTCTGTGAAGACTCTTTGGGGACTTTTCAACGGAGAGCGCTAACTCTTCAAAACCAACGGTTGCATTGACCAAGTCTCGGAGCATGAGTTTGGCCGTTTCTGCTTCCCCGTTTAAGAAGAGCGTGACAGCTTCGTCTAATAATGCTTTGGCA
>CAIKNE010000075.1 GCA_903828695.1 uncultured Burkholderiales bacterium
ATAATGTAAGTAGTTGACCTGGTCTGCATATAGTTTGTCAAAATTGGGTGTGAACAAGAAGTGTTTTACCTCAAGTGTCGACAAAATGGTTTTCCTAAACGATTGAACAATTAGTTTGAGTTTGGGCAATCCGCCGTAATATTCTAGAATTTCGTGCATATTTTAAAAATCCGTTTTCGACTGTTTAGCTTTGATTCTTTGATTGAATTTTTAAAGTTCAAAGGCTTTGCACGCAATGATGCGGTTCATGTGCCTAAGCTCTAATACATAATACTTATTTGAATTGATAATGATATCATTTCAAACGTTGTTCGTAACACTTTTAGATGACTCTTGTCTCTTCTCTGAATCAGAACAGAGCTTTTTTTGTTAATAAAACCATAATTCAACCATTTTTATTAACTTTTGGACCCAAGCGTTGTGGTTTTCCCTGCCGACAAATAAAGTAAAAGGCTTAAGCCATGAGTGTTTCCACGGATACCTACTTCGTATTCAGGCCGTGCTACTATAGTAAATCAAGCGGAGAATTTTCAATTCCGCTTAATTGGGTAGCGTCTTCCTAATGAATAAATTTGGAAACACTTTGTAGAGCTCTGTAAACGCCCCAAGTCATAGGTATGGCGACTATTAACCAGGCAAGTAATACTACCCAAGTAGAGGTAACAGTCGTACTGGATGAATGTAGGTTTTCAGTGGGACCTGCTTTTTCATTGGCCAAGCGTTTTTCCTCAGCTAACTCTTGATCAGTCATAAACCACTTCTGATCTAGTGGTTTGACGAGCAAGTTACAAATCAGACCAATAGCAAGCATTCCCATGAGTATGTACATGGTTTGGTTATACACTTGTTCCCTGGGTATCCCAAGACTAATTTGATAGTCGCGCATATAGTTAACTACTACCGGTCCCAATATTCCTGCGGTGGCCCAAGCCGTCAATAGTCTGCCGTGTATAGCTCCAACCATTTGAGAACCAAATATATCTGCTAGGTATGCTGGAACGGTTGCAAAGCCACCACCATACATACTTAAAATTAAGCAACATGCAGATACAAACAGTATTAAACTGCCTGAACTAGCGCTAGCGGGGATACTAAAGTACATTGCTCCGCCAAGAATAAAGAAAACAACATATGTAAGCTTTCTGCCCATGAAGTCTGACAGGCTTGCCCAAAAAAATCGGCCAGCGATGTTAAAAATACTCAACAAAGCTGTGAAGCCAGCAGCAATTGAGGCAATCGCTGTTAACTGAGATTTATCTAGGTCAACAAATTTGGTGTCAATACCAATGAGTGTGCCACCAAATACTTCTTGTAACATGGGGGAGGCCATTCCGATCACCCCAATGCCTGCACTCACGTTCATGCACAGTACCATCCAAATCAACCAAAATTGAGGAATACCCCATACTTGTTCGACGTGGACATGTCGGTGTGTGATCATGGCGTTCTTAGCGCTATGGTCCGGTGGCATCCATCCTTTTGGGGTCCATCCTGTTTCTGGTATTCTGTAACTAAGGGCGCCAGCCAACATAAATACAAAATAGATACAGCCCATAACCACGAAAGTAGGTGCAACGCCAACATCCGTTGGAGTAGCATAATACTTCATCAGATCTGCTGCTAGGGGAGATCCAATCATGGCTCCCCCGCCAAAGCCTCCGATAGCCATTCCAGTTGCCATTCCTCTTCTGTCAGGAAACCACTTGATTAATGTCGATACTGGTGAGATATAGCCAAGACCTAGGCCGATGCCTCCAATTACGCCGGAGGCAAGAATCATGATCCAAAATTGATGAATATAGATTCCAAAGCCCGAAACGATCATTCCTAAAGACCAGCACAGAGTTGCGATGACTCCGGCTTTTCTGGGGCCCGCGCGCTCGAGCCAACCGCCCCAAAGTGCAGCAGATGAACCTAGTAGTACAAAGAAGAGTGTATACATCCACCCGAGAGTTGAAACTTTCCAATCACAATTAGAAACAAAAAGTTCTGCAAAAAATCCTATGTCAGGACCGCATTTGATGGGTTCTTTGATCCCTAATGCTTTAGATAGTGGGAGCCAAAAAACAGAGAAGCCGTAAGCCATTCCAATGCATAGATGGATCATTAGCGCTGCTGGTGGAACAAGCCATCGGTTAAAGCCCGGCCCTGCAATAATCCGTTCTTTGTTTAAAAACGAACTCATATTTTCAGTCTCCTAGATGATGCAAACTCGTCAATTTTCAAGAATTGTTAACAGCTACCTAATGATTGTAAATGTGTATTATTAAGAGAAATTATTAGGATTGGACTTTAATAGAACTAAATTGTTATTGTTCAATGTTTTTTTATTAAGAATTCTTGCTTGCAAAGGTTCTTTTTTGAAAAGATATCAATCATGGACAATTAAATCAACTATTTTTAGCTGTAGTCCATCTGTAACTTTTATATCATTGCTTTGACAATTCGGACATGATTGCCACCTTTCATTGGTTGAGAATTCATGGGCGCAAGTCATGCAATTTGCTAATGCTTCTGGTTGAGTTATCGATATTTTTGTATTGTTTAAGATCGTTCCTTGGCCAAGATTTTCTAATGCAAAAATAAATGAATCAATTTCCACCCCAGCTAGCTTTCCGATTGAAATAGAGATTTCACTTACTTGTGTAAATTTATCTCGTAAAGCAGCTTCCTCCACAATGCTCAATACGCTTTGAGCCAAACTCACCTCGTGCAATTTAAATCTCCAGGCTCAGCTGTTAATATGTTGTTTAGCCATAAGAGCAATGCTTCAAAAGAGCTATCCATGTTTTTTTTGCATTCACTACTAAGCGGAGATCCGAGTTCAAACTCGTAACCTCGAACGCAAAGTACATAAGCCTCTGGGAGTTTGCAGCTTTTAATCAATGCTGCTGTGGTGGTGGTATGAGATTCGTTCTTCACAAAAAAAACTTGTGCAATTCCCAGGAGCTCCTGCGGCGAGAGCGCGTGGGACATACCGGTGCGGTTATTTGTAGGCATTATTCGCGTAAGAGAAAATGGCTCGTTATCTAATACTGCAGGAGGTACGCCGGCATCAATAAATAAGGCTATATCTTGATCAGCAAGATCAAGACTGTGTTCGATTTGTAATTGAAAATCCGAAATAAAAGTAAAGAAATCTTTTAAGTCGATTTCCTCTAATTTTAGTTTGAATCGTTCAATTAGAGTTGGTCCTGCAGCATCATCACCTCGGCTTTCATTACCGATCCCAAACACTACACACTTGGGGTATCTCAATGGAGCATCAATCACGGCTTACAGAGCTTAGTAATTGATGTTCCGCATCCACAAGTTCCACTTTTAGGGGCATTTTCCCTAAAGCGTGAGTTGCACACGATAAGCATGGATCAAAAGCACGTATTGCAACTTCAATATGATTAAGTAGTCCCTCTGTTATGGTTTTGCCATTTAAATATGTTCTGGCAACACTTCGAATTGACTCATTCATAGCTTGATTGTTATGAGTGGTTGAAACTATCAAGTTGCACTTCGTAACCAGATCATCATCCCCGACTTGGTAGTGATGTATTAACGTGCCTCTTGGAGCCTCTATTATTCCTACGCCCTCATTTCGTCTAGCACCTTTTGTGACGAGGTCGTTGCTAGAAGTTATAGCGGGATTGTGTAAAAGCTCCTTTATCACTTCAGCTGCGTGTAGCATTTCTATCATCCTCGCCCAATGAAATGATAAAGGCTCGTGACGTATTTTGTTGGGTGCGCTGTTGACAAATACTTGCCTTTGACTCTCAGCTAGTTCAGTAGGCATTAGCTGGCAGTTTTGGATTCGAGCTAAAGGTCCCACGCGGTACCAGCCAAGATCGGGACCCAGTTTTTTTAAATAAGGAAACTTCATATAGCTCCATGGCTTAACTTGTTCGCTAATCCAGTCGCCATAATTATTGGGAGCTATATCGTCAGCCCATATTTTTCCTTGTTGATCCGTGACCCTTATATTTCCATCATATAAATCGAATACACCTTCGATGGGACCTCGATTTGTAATAATAGACATATTCCCGCAGATGTGTTCGCCAAAACGTTTATAGGTATCAGGTAGGGCTTCGAATAAATTCTTTGCAAGTTCAACTGCCCCTGAACTCCATGAGATGATTTGGTCAACATCTTTGAGTAAACTGCCTAAATCCTCAGGAGATAGTGACTTTTGTACACCGCCCGGAACATTACCGGTGCCGTGTATTCTTTTGCCAGTGGTCATACGAATAATTTCTTGACCAAATTTCCTAAGTAATATGCCTTGCTTTGCTGTATCTGGGTGCTTTAGTGCTACGCCTAAAACATTTCTTTTTTCGACTTCACTTTCAAATCCAAAAAGTAAATCAGGTAAGCTTAAATGGAAGAAATGTAGTGCGTGGGATTGTAATATCTGAGCGTAGTGCATTAAGCGTCTAACGCCTTCAGCTGTTGGTGTAAGCTGATCGACCCCCACAATCTGATCCATCGCTTTACTTGCGGCAAGGTTGTGAGAAACTGGACAAATCCCGCAAAGTCTTTGGACCATAACGGGAACTTCCCAATAGGGTCGACCTTGGATGAATTTTTCAAACCCCCTGAATTCGACTATATGCAATCTGGCTTGTTGGACTTGTCCTGCCTCATCAAGCAATAAGGTCACTTTTCCGTGCCCCTCTACTCGGGTCAAAGTATCGATTGCAACCCGTCTGAGTCCTTGTGGATTTGCTGCAGTTTCGAGGTCCATTTTGTAGCTTGAATTAGTCATAACGTATGAGATTGCTGGGGATGAATCCGTTTTTTCCACTCAGGACGCTTTGTAGAGCAGCCAAAATCGTATCAGCAGATGGTGGACAACCGGGAATATAGACATCAATATGCACCACGTCGTGTAATGGGTGGACGCAGTTCAGGGGCAAAGGCAGTTCTGGATCATTGGGAATAAGTCCGTTAGGTGTTCCAGGATCGGTTAGGTAGACCTCGTTGAAAATATCTTCTAATTTCAGGTGATTTCGTTGAGCGGGAAGGCCACCGTTTATCGCACAAGCACCAAGGGATATCAATACTTTACATTTTGACCTGAATTCTCTTAGTACATGTACATTCTCAGAATTACAAAGCCCGCCTTCAATTAACCCAACATCACAAAAATCTAATTTTTTAATGTCAGTTAGAGGACTTCGTCTGAGCTCAATATGATCAAAGAGTTCCAAAATTCTCTCATCTAAGTCAAGAAACGACATATGACATCCGAAGCAACCCCCTAGAGACGCTGTGGCAAGCTTGATTTTCGGGGAGCTCATCTTAGGCATCCTCCCCGTCTAATGCTTGGATTTGATGGGTAGAAAGATCATGAATTCTTTGACCTATAGGGTTGGCAAATCCAACTCCTTTATGAATTATGGCGCCCACGGGGCAAATGTTTGCAGCAAAATCATTAGAGGAAAAGTCTGTGTCGCCCAGTCGACCCGTTGGGCTGTTGACTGTAAGTTTGGTCTTGGCGCCACGTTCTGATAATCCAAAAATATCCTTGCAATCAATCTCACGACTTGCTCTTACACATAGCGAACAAAATATACAGCGGTTATGGTCAATCAGCATTTCAGGATGGGATGCATCCACCTCCCGAATTGGAAAATTTGGCGAAAAATGGGGGGAAACCATCCCGAGTTCATAGGCTGTAGTTTGTAGTGAGCAGTCTCCGCTTTTCTCGCAAGATGGGCAAAAATGGTTTCCCTCTGTAAATAGCATTTGTACTAGCACTCTACGGTCATGGTTCAACTCCGTAGTATCTGATTCTACTTTGGCGTTAGGGCTTGCAGGCGTTGTACATGCACAACTTGCGTGGCCATTTACATTAACGAGGCACACACGACAAGAACCGTGGGGTTTAAATTTGGGATTAAAACAAAGATGGGGTATATACATGTCTGACGCTAAGGCCGCATCTAAGATGGTTTGTCCTTTGGTAAACGGGACAGATTTACCGTCAATCAAGATGGTACTGGACTCGTTCGAATGATTGCTGCTCAAATCGTTTCTCCCGATTTGTTGTGTGAAACGCTGAATGAGTTTAATTGCTCTAAATGTGCATTCTCATCTTGGCGATGAGTAAGTTGTCGAGCTTGACTAAGGGAGGAGTCTAAATCGAAAGCAGGATTAAATTCATCATGTTTTATAAGGGGATGATAATCTCCTGGAAATTTATGAATCGTATCTAAAACTGGCTTACAAATAGCCTGTCCCAGTCCACAGTGACTGCTCTTTTGTAGAAGATGACTTAGTTCTTGTATTTCTTTGAGATCAATCTTTGATCCATATCCTTTGGCTAATTTATTCATGCTGTCTGAGAGTATATGGGACCCGACTCGACAAGGGGTGCAAAACCCACAACTCTCGTGTGCAAAGAAATGAGTAAATTGTCGAGCGATTTCAAAAACATTGCGCGTTTTATCAAAAACCATGAAAGATCCAGCTGTAGGTAAGTCCTCAAATCCAATTCGCCTGTTGAACTCTTCGGTATTAAGAGTGATCCCACAAGGCCCACCAATTTGGACGCAGTTGGCGTTTTGGGCACCGCAGGCTGTTAATATCTCAGATACTGAGGTTCCAAAGGAAAATTCGTAAATCCCTGGTCGCGTGCAATCCCCGCTTACGCTTATGAGTTTGGTTCCTGAGGATGTCTGGGTACCAAAGCTTTTAAACGAATCTGCTCCATTGGCAACTGCGAGGACGCTACAACAAAAAGTCTCCACATTATTTACCACTGTGGGTTGTCCCAAGTAGCCAAAAGTAACAGGAAAGGGAGGGCGGATTCTTGGTGTTCCTCGTTTGCCTTCTAGGGACTCGATAAGTGCAGTTTCCTCTCCGCACACGTAAGCGCCCGCACCCAGCCGAATCTCTATATCGAAACCGTCAGGAACCAGTTCTGGGTTTGCCTTTAGCCCCAGCAACCCTGCGCTTCTTCGTTGGGCTAATGCCGCCTCTAATTTTGGCTTAAGGTATTTGTATTCATTTCGTAGGTATATAAAGCCATATTTTGCTCCGACTATCTGTGCTGCAAGAGTCATTCCCTCAATTAACAAGTCAGCTTTTTGGTCTAGTAGTACTCTATCTTTAAAAGTACCTGGCTCTCCCTCATCTGCATTGCATATGATTAC
Organism: uncultured Burkholderiales bacterium; assembly: GCA_903828695.1. GTDB lineage: Bacteria > Pseudomonadota > Gammaproteobacteria > Burkholderiales > Burkholderiaceae_C > Limnohabitans. Next base: position 7,152 of record CAIKNE010000075.1, read on the forward strand.
TCTACCTTGGCCCTTATGTACAGGGGCGTTTCTACAGGACTCCCACTTGGTTGCTGTAGGAAAACCAGCGCCTCCTCGGCCTCTGAGTTGACTCTGCGATAGGAGTTCAAGTGCTGTTGTTGCCCCCATAAGCTTAGCAATTCGAAGGCTTGAACCCGGTTCTAGTTCTGAATTGAGGAGGGGCCCTTTTCGGTGGATATTATTTTCGACCTTAAACCAATCTTGGGGCCACTCATGCAACGGTTTTTTGGCCAATATGAGCTGGGCGATCTCTCTTATACGCTCAGAATTGAGATGAGTAATGGGTATTTGATTAACGAGAAGGGCAGGACCTTGATCACACATACCTGTACAGGAGGTAGTACCGATGCTAACTAGGTCGTCAAATGGGCTGTGCCCCTCCTCAACCCATAACTCTTTTTTTAGCTGGTTTGCATAGTGAATGCTCCCCTGATGACGGTCTGTGATGTTGTCAGAAAATAATACGTTGAACTGGCCAACTGGTTTTAAATTAAAGAAACTGTAAAAGCTAGCTACTCCGTAAACTTTGGTGTAAGGTAGTCCAAGTTCCTCACCTACTTGCGCAAGTATTTCACTTGATAGCCAAAGATATTTATCTTGTAAGTCGTGTAGGATCTCAAGCAGGCGCTCTGGTTTGTGCTTGTGATGGTGGACGACCTCTTTGACTTTGTCTTTAATTGTTTTCAAAAATGTGGATTCCAATTTATATGATGGCTAAGCCAATTAAGCAAGTCGAACGATCCTGGATTTTAGAGTTTAATCAATAAATTATGAGATAAAACTGTTACAGTTTAGCTGTCATTTTCCTCCAAATGATGGAAATTTGATTGATTTAGGTCAAAGCCAACTGGATCCCATTCCTCATCACGTTAGACCCCCTAAGAGTCATACTTAAATTAGAGGGGGTGATTTATAATAGGATACGAGTGTATTTACTCGTCCGGCGAACAAAGCGCTTCTAGCCTCGCTAATTAATCTAAGGACTATTATTTATGTGCGTAGTTTGTGGTTGTAGTAGTGACGATCACCCAAATCAAGAGCCCCGAACAGGGGATCTAGCTGATCAAACGATTGTTCTGGATCATTCCCCTCTAAATCCAAGCTCTTCTCAATTTGAAGGGGAGTCTGCATCTAGACTTATAAAGCTAGAGACGAATATCTTAGGCACTAATAACAAATATGCGCTTCAAAACAGAGAGCATTTCAAGTCACATGATGTTTGTGCATTGAATTTGATGTCAAGTCCCGGAGCTGGAAAAACAACTCTTCTATGTGCAACCATCCAATTACTCAAGGATCAATATCCCGCTTTATCTGTAGCAGTCATTGAGGGAGACCAGCAAACTGAGCTTGATGCTGAGCGAATTCGTGCAACTGGGACCAAGGCTTTTCAAGTTAACACAGGAAAGGGTTGTCACTTAGACGCAAAAATGATAGGCCACGCCTTTTCAAAATTACATGACCACAGTCACTCCCACCATCATCATCACCATTCTGATGCAGATATTCGGCATACACACTCAGTGCACGAAAGCTCATTTCCCCAAAGTCTTCTCTTTATTGAAAATGTAGGAAATTTGGTGTGTCCTGCCCTTTGGGATCTGGGTGAGCGAGCAAAGGTAGTCATTCTCTCTGTCACTGAAGGTACTGACAAGCCTCTTAAGTATCCGGATATGTTTGCTGCATGCGAATTAATGATTATCAATAAGATTGATTTGCTTGAACATGTTGATTTTGATGTGCAACGCTGTATAGAATTTGCAAGGCGCATTAAGCCCAACCTAAAAGTCATTGAACTTAGCGCTACAAATGGTTCGGGTATGGATCTATGGATTCAATGGTTGCTTGGAGAATTAAGATTCAATCAGGTGGAATGTGCACGACAGATTCCCTCACATATTGATGAACTTCTTAAGAAAAGATTTGAACTCGAAAAAAATCTGAACAACATTAATGCTGAGCTTGCTCAGTTGACTTCACTTAAATGACCCTGTCTATCTCAGGTGAATCTCCGCGTGTTTTGGCCTTTGGCGCCTACCTTAAGAACCGGGCTTGTTTGATAGAAGACGGTAAGATTCACTGGTCCCCTTTACACGGCGATTTGCAGGATCCAAAAGCCTGTCAAGCACTTGTCCAATCAATTAGGTTAATGACCCATAACGCCGGTGGAGCTATAGATCTGATTGCACATGACATGCATCCCGATTTTTTTAGCACGGTGCTCGCTACCCAATTGTCTCGCTCCGACCGTGTACCGCGGATTGCGGTTCAACATCATCACGCTCACATTGGAGCAGTAGCGAGTGAGTATGAGCTTGTAGGCCCTTTGTTGGGCGTCGCCTTGGACGGCTCTGGATGGGGCGGGGACCATACGATTTGGGGCGGCGAGCTACTGTTAGTGGATGGTTTTAAGTCACACCGCTTGGGTCACCTTCAGCAATTAGCTTTACCTGGAGGAGATTTTGCTTCAAAACAGTCATGGAGGATGGCCGCCAGCGCATTACATCATTTAGGGTTAGGTCACGAAATAGGTAAGAGACTGGGTGATAGAGCAGGACTCAAAAATGCTGAGATGATTAAGTTTATGCTCGATAATAAACTTAACTCGCCAATGACCAGCAGTGCTGGTCGCTGGTTTGACGCAGTCTCATCTCTTTTGGGGTTTTGTGATGATCAAATCTTTGAGGCTCAAGCCGCACAGCTTTTAGAGGCGGGGGCTGCGCGTTGGCTAAAAAGTAATCCCCAAAGCCAGGGCTCTGGGAGTGCACGAGTTACAAATGATCTGGTACTGGAGTTAGGCCCCGTTATAACGCAACTATTGAATGATTATCCAAGCGAAATAGATCGCTTAGCTGCACAATTTCACTTGGATTTAATTGATGGTTTGACAGCCTGGGTTATGAAAGCCAAATCCCAGTACCCTCATATTAATAAAGTTTGTTTGTCCGGGGGATGTTTTTACAATGCTATCCTAAGAGAGGGTTTAAAGTCAGCTTTGGAAGCCATGAATCTCCAAGTCTATTTGCCAAGTGGTCGACAAGGAGATTGTGGTGATTCTGGTTTAGCATTGGGACAAGCTTGGGTGGGTGTTCAATATTTGAAAATAGGCGATACCCTTGTTTAGTGCTTCAACAGAGCATATCAATTAATACTATTGAAGGAGAGTTAATAGTGTGCTTAGCGATACCTGCGCTTATTGTTGAGATCAAGCCAGAGCAAATGGCTTTGGTAGACCTTGATGGAATTCGACAATTGATATCGACTGAATTAATTGATGAGGTACAAGTTGGTGACTATGTTATCGTGCATGTTGGACACGCATTGGCTGTAATTGATCCGCTAGAAGCAGCAGAGACGTTGGCTTTATTTTCGCAGTTGAAGTCGCATACTGACTTAGAACTCAAGCAAATAGGTTGAACGATGAAGTATGTTGATGAATTTAGAGATAGCGCTCTTGCCAAAAATATATCACACCAAATAAGAACACAACTCGATTCTGAAAGAAATTACTCATTGATGGAGTTTTGTGGCGGGCACACTCACGCTATTTCAAGATTTGGAATCGTGGATCTTTTGCCGCCAAATGTCCAGTTAATTCACGGCCCTGGATGCCCCGTCTGTGTCTTACCAATCGGAAGAATTGATATGGCTATTAGATTAGCTTTAGAGCAGGGTGTGATGCTTTGTACGTTTGCCGATGTAATGAGAATTCCAGCGTCTAAGGGGTTGACTCTGCAAAAAGCAAAAGCTCGGGGTGCTGATATTGTTTCTGTGTATTCCCCTTTGAACGCCTTAGAGCTCGCCATTAAAAACCCCTCGCGTGAGGTGGTGTTTTTAGCCATTGGTTTCGAAACCACAGCCCCCACGACAGCCATAACGTTAAAGAAAGCCCGAAAGCTGGGTATCACTAATTTTAGTGTTCTCTCCAATCACGTGTTAACCCCCAGTGCAATGGAGGCAATATTTAAAAGAGATAAGGACCAAAAAGTTAGCGCGAAAATCGACGGCATTATTGGGCCAGCCCATGTGAGTATTATTATCGGGATCACTCCCTATGAGCGTTTTGTCAAGATTTATCGCTTGCCAGTCGTGATTGCCGGTTTTGAGCCCTTGGATGTTATGCAGGCTGTGAAAATGCTCATCTCTCAGATTAATTCGAATAGCGCGGTTGTGGAAAATGAATTTACTCGAGCAGTTACGAGAGATGGGAACGTTGTTGCGTTAAACGCAATAAATGAAGTTTTTGAAATTCGTGATTTTTTTGAATGGCGAGGGTTAGGAACCATCCCCCATTCAGCTTTAAAGCTGAGCGAGTCATTCAGTGATTTTGATGCTGAGAAACGTTTTGACCTTAATTACAAAAGAGTATTGGATCACAAGGATTGTGAATGTGGTGCGATTTTAAAAGGTGAGAAAAGACCCCAAGAATGCAAAATATTTGGAACCAGTTGTACCCCTGAGACACCTATAGGTTCTTGCATGGTGTCTAGTGAGGGTGCTTGCGCTGCTCATTACTCTTTTGGTAGATTTAGAAATATACCCGTCAATTCGGCGTTCGTTGATTGATTTGCATGATCATGAAAAAAACTAAAATTGATATTAAACACGGTGTCGTTGATATGACTCATGGTTCTGGGGGCAGAGCTACCGCTGAGTTAATCCATGAAATTTTTTTAAATGCTTTTGATAATCCCCATATTAGGCAAGGCGATGATTCATGTGTGATTGATATAGATCCGAAGTATTCACCCTCTAGTGAAGCGTATCGCCTTGTACTGACAACGGATGCGCATGTGGTTTCTCCTCTTTTTTTTCCAGGTGGGGATATTGGCAGTCTTTCTGTAAACGGCACTGTTAATGATCTGGCTATGTCTGGAGCTAGCCCATTGTATTTAACAGCTAGTTTCATTTTGGAGGAGGGTTTGCCACTCGATGTGTTGCAGCGGGTTGTGCGGTCTATGGCATTGGCTGCCAGCAAGGCCGGAGTGTCTATTGTGGCCGGGGACACGAAGGTTGTCGAAAAGGGTAAGGGTGACGGTATTTTTATATCCACAACAGGTGTTGGATACGTCGATAAAAATATCAATATCAGTGGACGTAATGCTAGAGTTGGTGACGCTATTATTATCTCTGGCACTATAGGTGATCACGGCGTAGCTGTATTATCTCAGCGTGAATCGCTCTCATTCGAAACGCAAATCGAATCCGATAGTGTTGCCCTAAATTCTCTAGTCGCACAAATGCTGAGCGTAGCTCCCCAAGGAGTCCATGCACTTCGGGACCCAACTCGTGGTGGCTTAGGTGTAGCTTTAAACGAAATTGCACACCAATCAAATGTGGGTGTGGTGTTGCATGAGTCGTCTATTCCAGTTTTGCCTCAGGTCAGTGCTGTATGTGAGTTACTTGGGTTAGATCCGCTGTATATTGCTAATGAGGGGAAATTGATCGCCATTTGCGATCCTAATGACGTAGAGGTATTGTTGGCTGCCATGCACGCTCACCCCCTAGGCATTAGTGCCTCACTCATTGGTGAGGTTACCCAAGACCCAAATAACTTTGTCCAGATGACTACCAAGATGGGTGGACAAAGAATGGTTGATTGGCTTAATGCTGAACAACTTCCGAGAATTTGTTGATTTTTAAATGAGGACTGAAGTGGACTTAATTGAATGTATAACAAGTCGCAAAAGTATACGAGGGTTCAAATCCTCATCAGTGTCGAATGCTGTTTTGAGAGAATTATTTGCTGCGGCCTCTCGAGCACCTTCTTACGCCAATTCCCAACCCTGGGAAGTTGCCGTTGTAACGGGTGCTAAGCGTGATGAGTTGAGTCATAATTTGTACGACCTTGCCAGTTCAAATGTAGCCATCAATCCCGATTTCGAAACCCCTAAAGAGTGGCCATCAGTCATAGATCAAAGGACGAAGGATCATGGTGCTCGTCGGTTTAAAGCTTTGAATATTGAGCGTGACGATGCCGATGCGAGGAATGCACTGCGGCTATCTAATTTTAGGTTTTTTGATGCACCTTGCGCTGTATTTTTCTTCATGGATGAAGCCCTTACATCTTGGTCTTCTACAGATATTGGTATGTATGCCCAAAATGTGGCTCTGTGCGCTCATGCAATGGGATTGGGGACTTGTTTACAGGCATCACTAGCGTATTATCCTGATGTGGTTCGAAAAACACTTGGAATTCCTGAATCAAAGAAACTTTTGCTGGGTCTATCACTAGGATATCCCGACTGGGATGTTGCCTTAAATTCATACACAAGCACAAGGGTCGATTTAGACGAATATCTAAAAATTTATTAATTACAAGCGCTTAGAGCGGATCGTGATTTGAAGGTGGGTTCTTTTCAATTTCAAGTCCTGTTGAATAGTACTTGGAATTATTATCATTGACGAAGAGCTCGCATAGCCTCAATAATCAAGTTTTGCAGTTAACCTTAACTCATCTGCAGTTGTGGATTCAAATCCAAAATATTCTAAATAAACAGGGATTTGTTCAAAAAGCATATCTGATCCGATTTGAACTTTGCAACCCCTTTTATTCGCTGCTTGAAGGAATGCCGTCATTTCAGCTTTTAATACAACCTCTCCCACAAAAGACTCTGGGGATATTTTATTGATATCAACGGGCATTGGGTCTCCCTCTTTCATACCCAGCGGCGTAGCATTTACGATTAGATCAAAACCCTCCGGGTCATTTCGACCCAATAGGACTTCTACGGCAGGGAAGTGTGTATTGAGACGATCCCCCAACTTTTCAGCTGATTGGCTGTTCGAATCGAATAAAGCAATAGTTTTGATCTCAGATGCAGCAAGGGAGGCTGCAATAGCAGAACCCACGCCACCGCTGCCAACAACTAAAACGCGTTTGCCATTGGTTTTTAGCCCCTTTCTTTGTAGTCCACGAACAAATCCTAGGCCATCAAACATATCGCCTACAAGGCGCCCATCTGGCGCCTTTTTTACTGCATTACAAGCACCAGCCACTTTGACTGTGGCAGTGACCTCATCTACTAAATCTACTGTTACGACTTTATGGGGCATGGTGATCAATGCACCACGTATATTTGCAAGCTGAAAAACAGACCTTAAAAAGACAGGGTAATCAATGCTTTTGCAGCCCATTGGCATAACGACAGCGTTGATACCTTTTTTTTCAAAATAAGGGTTGTAGATCATCGGTGACTTAAAGGTGTAAGTCGGGTAGCCGATGTGGGCGATCAGTTCAGTGTTTCCGTTAATCATAAGTTATTTTAGACCGAATAATTTGTTGTTTAAGTTGTTATTTGAAAAGTTGCGAGGTTCAAATTTTTATTATTCATAGCCCATACGATCTTCCTTTTGCCATTTAATTACTCATGGCTTATGAGTCATTTTTCGAGTGTAATGAATGCATCAATTTCGCCGATAACTTTGGTGCCAATAATTCCAACGTTTAAGTTAAGAAGTAATGTAACTTGAACCGAGCGGAAATACGCTCTTGAAAAAACTCTAGACCAACGCAGGTATTTTCGTCCCACTTCGTTTATGTGTCGTCAAACCAAAAAACTGACCCGTATTTGTCAGGGGAAGCGGAAAAAATTGTAGTCCCTTCATACTGAACCCATACATCTCGAAAGCGTTGCTATTCGTGTTTGACCGATGTTCTGTGATGTACGAGCCCAAATAATCCCTTATGCAAAAGTTGGTTGTAATGTTAGCTGTGAAAATTCTAAGCTTTTAAACAGAACTCATCGATCGATCATTGATCGCATACAATCAATGATCGATCGAATAAAGGGTAAATACTATGATGGGTAATATTCCTGCCCCCATTGACCGAAAGTTGTTGATCGAGGGGCTTGGTAAAGGTTTGCGAGTTTTGGAGTGTTTTAGCGAAGAATGTCCAAGGCTCACCGCTACTGAAACGGGATTGAAAGCTAACTTGACCAGAACAGCTGCTCGGCGCTATTTGATCAGTCTCGTTCACTTTGGTTACGCCCAAACGGACGGCAAATATTACTGGTTATTGCCAAGGGTTCTCAAAATTGGACAAGGGTATTTAGAGTCCAGTCGCTTGCCCAGATTGGTACAGCCCTTTTTGCAACGATTCTCTATGGAGACGGGGGAGACTGCAAATTTCAGTGTGTTGGATGATCACGAAGTTGTTTATCTTTATCGTAGTAATTCGCCACGAATTTTGTCGATAGGGTTTCATGCAGGCGCCAGAATCTCAGCCCACTGCTCCTCAGCTGGGCATGCCATGCTTGCCTATTTGGAAAAATCCAGATTTGAAGGCTGGATTAGAAGTCATATCTTCAGTCGCTTTACGTCTCAAACAATAACTGACCCAGAGGAATTTGTTAAAGTGATCCAAGTTGTTCGACAAAATGGGTACGCTTTTGTTGATCAATATGCAAATATTGGACTCTCAGGATTAGCCGTTCCTTTGCTGGACAAAATGGGGAATCCCGTTGGCGCTCTGAGTACCACCTACCAAAATATTGCTTATCCTGAAGACTCTAGTCTGAAGAAGTTACTCCCTCATTTGCAGCATACTGCAGATTTGATGAGGGAGGTAGTTTAAAGTGTTGGGTGCATACTCAATACGTACTGAAAGCAACTTTAATCAATTGTGATTTTGTTGTCCTTAATGATCTTGGCCCAACGCGCTCTGTCTTCAAGGACCAACTCTTTGAAAGCTTTTGGAGTCCCACCTCCCGGCTCTGCACCAAGTTTAGCCAATTGTTCCTTGACATCACTTGATTGAAGTACCTTGTTGAGTTCAGTGTTTAGCTTGTCAACAATATTTTTTGGTAAATTCTTGGGGCCATAGAGTCCCCACCAATTTTCTGACAAGAACTTATCTAAGCCATAGGGTGCGCCTATTTCGATGAGGGTGGGAACATTGGGGAGTAGGGGAGAACGTTTCTTTCCAGTCACAGCTATTGCCGTTAATTTACCGTCCTCTACGTGTTGAATGCCAGAGACTATGCTGTCAAAAATAACCTGAATCTTGCCCGAGATCAAATCAGGCATTGCTAGACTTGATCCTTTGTACGGTATGTGAAGCATGTCTACACCCGTATCAGTTTTGAATGACTCGCCTGTCAAATGCATGATGGTTCCAGTCCCCGCAGACCCAAAGTTCATTGCGTCTGGGTGAGACTTGGCATAAGCAATAAACTCCTTCAGAGTTGTAACAGGTATTTGTTTAGTTACTAGAAATATTTGCGGTGCATTCGCCAAATGGATGATGGGTGTGAAATCCGAGTCGTAGTTAAACGGAGTTTTCTTGTTAAGTGCTGCCCCAATGCCATGCGTACTTGTTGTTGTAACCAATAGGGTATATCCGTCGGCACTTGCTTTCGCAACAATATCGCATCCAATAGTTCCCCCAGCTCCTGCGTGGTTTTCGACTAGGATGGGTTGTCCAAGTTGTGTGGATAATTTATGGGCGATGGTTCTCGATACTGAATCAGTGGAGCCCCCGGCTGGAAAAGGTATGATGAGTGTGATTGGTTTAGCCGGGTAGGTACTGTTGGTGTCAGCATAGCTTGGAAGTGCAATTGCAATGCACAGACCCATTAAAAATCCCAGATAAAGTGAAGTGAATTTCTCGACCGAGGACGAAAATTTACAGAGCAATCTAATTGAAAAAAAGTTGTTCATCAGGCATTTCCAGTTGTTGATAATTTTCAATGCTTAATCGTATCTCACTTAGAGTATTATTTTTGATTTTATTTTTCTCCCTATTACCACTTGCTAATTAAGTTGAGTAAAGGCATTTTAAGCCTACAGCTAATTTGTGAGTTCCTAAAGTAGTGCATGAAGGCGGTTGAGAGCTGTTGCACCATCTCCGCGGCGCCCCGAAAAGGCGTTACTTCTATCATGAGGATATGCTTGCGCCCCAAAACGGGGATAGGTGACAAACAAAATTCTTTTGTCAGCTGCCGCTTGACCCACGTTATGTCGAGTTCAAAAAAAATGGCAAACCTTTTGGGCTTGCCATTTTTTAAACAGTGCTAACAACTAGCTGGGGTTAAACGCTTGCAGCCTTCAGTAGTGCATTGAAGGTGGCGCTTGGACGCATAACAGCCTCACATTTCTGTGGATCGACTACGAAGTAACCTCCAATATCAGCGTGTTTGCCTTGCACAGCTTTGAGTTCATCGGTAATCCTTTGCTCATTCTCTAGCAGTGATTTAGCCAATGGCGCAAAGAAAGCCTGTAATTCTTTATCGTCTGTTTGAGCGGCTAATGCCTCAGCCCAGTACATCGTCAAGTAGAACTGGCTTCCACGGTTATCTAATTCACCCGTGCGCGGGGATGGGGACTTATTGTTATCCAGTAATTTTCCAGTTGCCTCATCCAGTGTGCGTGCCAAAATTTTCACTTTGGTGTTACCACTCTTATCTCCAATATCTTCGAGGGAAACGGCTAGAGCCATAAACTCACCCAGTGAATCCCAACGCAAATGGTTTTCTTCAACTAACTGCTGAACATGTTTGGGAGCAGAGCCGCCAGCACCTGTCTCAAAGAGTCCACCTCCAGCCATTAAAGGCACTATGGACAGCATTTTCGCACTGGTACCCAGTTCCATAATTGGGAATAAATCAGTGAGGTAGTCACGCAATATATTGCCAGTCACAGAAATAGTGTCTTTGCCGCGAATCACTCGCTCTAGGGTGTAACGCATTGCTCGGGTCTGGGACATGATTTGAATATCAACACCAGTTAAATCGTAATCTTTGAGGTAGGTATTTACCTTCTTGATCAACTCGGCCTCGTGTGGACGGTATTCATCTAGCCAGAACACTGCTGGCGTATTGGACAGACGTGCACGATTAACTGCCAACTTCACCCAATCGCGAATCGGAGCATCTTTGGCCTGACACATACGCCAGATATCACCTTCTTCAACGTTTTGCTCAAGCAACACGGTTCCGTCGTCAGCAACAATACGGGCTACACCAGCCTCTGGAATCTCAAAAGTCTTATCGTGTGAGCCGTATTCTTCTGCTTGTTGTGCCATCAGACCTACGTTTGGTACTGTGCCCATGGTTGTTGGATCAAAGTTACCGTGAGTCTTACAGAAGTTGATCATCTCTTGATAGATACGGGCGAAAGTGCTCTCTGGAATGACAGCCTTTGTGTCATGTAAACGACCATCAGCACCCCACATCTTGCCCCCAAGGCGAATCATTGCTGGCATGGAGGCATCAACAATAACATCGCTTGGCGAGTGCAAGTTCGTAATACCCTTGGCCGAATCGACCATTGCTAATGCAGGTCGGTGTTCGTGGCATGCATGTAAGTCTTGAAGAATTTCTTCCCGCTTGGATTCTGGCAATGTTTTGATCTTGTCATACAAGCTGCTCATGCCGTTGTTGGGATTAACGCCCAGCTCTTGAAATAACTTTCCGTGTTTCTCAAAAGCTTCTTTGTAAAAAACTTTGACCGCATGACCAAAAACGATGGGGTGAGATACCTTCATCATAGTTGCCTTGACATGCAGAGACAGCATCAAACCAGTTTTGTAAGCATCTTCGATTTCGCGTTCATAGAATTCACACAGCGCCTTCTTACTCATGAACATGCTGTCGATGATCTCGCCTGCGAGCACAGAAGTTTTGGCTTTGAGCACAATAGTTTTGCCACTCTTGGTGACCAAATCCATTTTTACGTCACAAGCCTTATCCATAGTCATTGACTTCTCACCAGCATAGAAATCACCGCCATGCATGTGGGATACGTGAGTTTGGGAGGCTTGGCTCCAAACGCCCATCGAATGGGGATTCTTACGAGCATAGCGCTTTACAGCGGGTGGTGCCCGACGATCTGAATTACCTTCGCGTAGAACTGGGTTGACAGCGCTTCCTAAACATTTAGAGTACCGAGTGCGAATCGTTTTCTCAGCATCGGTCTTAGGATCATCTGGGAAATTAGGGACCTTATAGCCCTTGTCTTGTAATTCTTTAATTGCTGCGAGCAACTGAGGGACTGATGCGCTGATGTTCGGTAACTTAATAATATTAGTGTCAGGTAAGAGGGTCATGCGACCCAATTCAGCAAGGTTGTCGGTAACTTTCTGCTCTGCAGTCAAACAGTCCGAGAATTCAGCCAAGATACGAGCGGCAACTGAAATGTCGCTTCCCACAACTTCAACCCCAGCCGGCGCCGCAAAGGTGCGAATGACTGGCAAGAATGCATAAGTCGCCAAAAGCGGCGCCTCATCTGTCAGCGTGTAAATGATCTTTGATTTCTCTGAAGCCATTAATAATTCCTCGATATTGGTAAATTTGCAGTGCCCACCTTAGGCCTTGATGCTCGCTCATGGCGCTAGCCAAAATTAAGAGGTCTAGCGTTTGAGGAACAACTCTCTATATTTTAAATCATAGACTTGACCTTAAGACCCTGACTTACCCCTCCTAAATCAGTTTTATTTCTATACTGCGGGGATCTTTCAACATTGCGTTCTCCAGTTGAGTTGGTGCGATTGTCTAGTTCCTCTATCTTGTGTTGGTCGTTGAATACTTTGTATTTGTGCCCTCTAATACGAAATTGAGCCGCATCTGCAGTACTCACGTACTCATGTCACACAATTCAAGCAGACTATATGGGTGTCTTGCCTCCAATCTATCTAAAAGGATCTTCCTCCTAAGCGCCAAAGCTCTTAAAATATCCGAGCGGGTTGTGTTTTCGTTTTCATCTCGCCTTGTTTTAACAGGTAATTCCATAATAATACTTTTGTACTCATTCTGTATTCCAAAAAATAATTGAATCCATTTAATGGCTTAAGAGTTAGGCAAGCAAAAATCACCCAGGGAGAAACAAAAGGCGAATAATGAAGCCTTCATCCACACAAGTCTATGGTTATCAATCACGCAACTTCCTCAGATATTGATGCATTGGCTGATTTGCTTGGAATCTTGTTTTTGGAGGAATCTGAGTTCATCCCTGACAAAGAACTTCAAAGAACAGCTTTGCGGCGGATCATTGCAGACCCCAAAATTGGAAAAGTCCTATGTGCGAGGGATATCGTAAAAGATGGGACCATAGGTGATCAATCTGGATTTACCTCTGAGGTAATGAAAGAAATCTCGAAGAGTTCTGTTCTGATTGGTATGGTAAGTTTACTTTTTACTGAGTCAACTGCACTTGGCGCAAAGGTGGCGCTTCTTGAGGATATGGTCATCTTGCCCCAATACCGTGGTCTAGGTGTAGGTTCCGTGTTGTTGAGCGCTGCCATTGAATTTGCCAGCAATTGTGGATGCCAGAGAATAACGCTCCTAACAGATCAGACGAACCTTGGAGCTCATCGTTTCTATAAAGCCCATGGATTCAATCAGTCTAATATGACAGCCTTTCGTCTGTTGCTGTAAAGCATCCTTTTACTATTTAGTCCGCAAAAATTAACATAGTTAAAGCCTCAGTGTTAGACATTGTGCTAAAAATGAAACTTTTAGGAGAAAAATATCACTACCCCCAACGAGTCCAATTTTGAATCCAAACTCCTAGATCAAGCGCTCGAATTGCATCAACTGGGTGAGCTAACTCAAGCTGCTGATATTTACAAAAGCATATTAACCACAAACCCTAGTAGCTTTGATGCCTTTAATTTACTTGGTTTAGTTGAACTTCAATGTGAGAGATATATCGAGTCGCTTGAATGTTTCAAGCAAGCAATTAGGCTTTATCCTGCGAATCCTAGTTTTTACTTTAACTTAGCATGCGCGCTCGATTGTCTAGGGCGTCAGGAAGATGCATTAAGCGTTTATAAAGAGGCGATTAACTTGGATCCCGCTTACGCACAGGCTTACTACCGAGCAGGCACGGTGTGTCAGAAATTAAACTTCATTGATCTTGCGCTCTCCTATTTTGATCAAGCGATAGATAGGAATAGTAGTTTGATGGAGGTCTATCTCGCTAAGGGTGCGTTGCTTAGTGTCACGGGTAAGTTTGAGAGCGCAATCGATAATGTCAAGACTGCTTTGGCCTTAGTTCCAGATTCGCCTGATGCACATTTGAATTTAGGA
>CAIKNE010000076.1 GCA_903828695.1 uncultured Burkholderiales bacterium
GGCCCCCAAGGCGGCTACAGCCGCTACGGCACCGAGTGTTAATAAAGCTGTGCGATGGGATGCAACTGTACGGATGGATTTAAACATTTGAAAAGACCTTAAAGTTAGAAATAAAAGAAGTTAAAAATACAAGAAGTTAGAAATACAAGATGGGTGAGGCTTAATTAGGTTTAATTAGGTTTAGAGGGGCTGACACTGACCGCCCCTGTGCTCAACGTGTCCTCCGTGGAAACCGCAGAAACGTTTTCTCCAAAAGTGCTTCCACCCGAAGGTGTTGGGACTCCCGATGAAATGGGTGAGGGGAGTTCCTCCTTAATGGGTTTGTGCGGATAGACTGTTGCAGTTTTAGACTCCTGTTCGCTTGATGCCCCGTCATTGAAGCCCGACCAACGTGTCGCCTGGACCTCCTTGTATACATAGGTGTCTTGCACGAGTGTGTCGTTGTCTGTCTTAAATTTTTGAATCCATACGCGTTGAACAATAGGGCCTTGCCTAACGGGCATACCCGGGAGGACTGCGGAGCCAGCGTCACGTAAGCCTGTGTTTCTACTGTCCGTGCTTGGCGCGGATTGTGGTTGTCCTTGCCCTTGTCTTTGTTCTTTAGCTGTTGCTAGACTTTTTTCTTGAGATATCCCGTTTATCTCATCCACCTCAGTCATCGAGAACTTGCGGTCATAGCGTGTTGGTGGGATTGAGCCCGTCGTTGAATCATCTACAGAGCGCATGCTGCGGCAATGAGGACTCGCGGGATCGTCTCGTCTGTTGCAGTCGTATGTATCCGAACCAACAGGGGTGAACCAACTGGCGCACCCAGCTAAGGTCTGTATTAAGAGAATACCGAACAATATTTTTTTCACAACTGAACTCCGTATTTTTTCTTGGTGAGGGTTAGGGATTTAAGTAATACCCAAGTGATGTGAGTGGCGGAGTTCACTTCAACGACAGGGAACACAGAGTTCGCATAATCAAGATAAAACCGAGTAATGAGTTGTGAGGACTGTGAGATCCCTTGCCCGATTGAGGACTGAGCAATCAGGGACCCGTTTGGATACTGCGCGCCAGTGGTCTGACCACTCGTGGCCGTTGAGTTGTAGGCGGGAATTGCTGAAGGTGAGAAAGAGCTTCCAAATCCAGCCACCATGCCCGCAATGACTGAATCTCTAATCAATCGACCCTCTTTACTAACCAACTTACCTGCTAAACCGTTTTTGCCGTCAATATCTACCCCGTATGCATTCATCTCGCCTTCCCAGACCACTCCGTCAGTACCAATACAAGATATGGTTTTTGCAACAACAAGTGCCCGCTCTGTAGGGATTTCGCCTCTAGCGCTACCCCCAACGAAGCAGTCGCCTAAATCCGAGACCTTCCATCCGTTGGGGAGAACGGCATTGTTTTTAAGCTTCGTGACAAAGGGGGTTCCCACATCATTTGCAGAAATACTTCCACCGCTTGCACCGTAACCACCACCGCCGCCTCCGCTACTGCTTTGTGCGCCAAACTTAGCCCGTGCATTAACACCGCTTAAAAGCACACCCTCAAGGAACGAATTAGCAGGAATGACGAGCTCTGGGTCTTTAGACTTCACAGGATCTGCTCTCTTTGCCGCCTCCCAAACCTTTAATGTGGGAGAGGTGGGTCCAGATATTGGCTCGTCCACAGAAGGAGCGCTATCTCCAACACCCTTGGTTTCGAGTTCAGTTAAGTTCTTTTTGATGGGCGTATCAAAATTGATGGGTGGAGGGGTCTCTATCTTTTTATTTAAATCAATGTTTGCACTGGATTGGCCTGCGTTTGGGTTGATTAAACTTTGACTGACTGCAGTTTTGTTCAGAAATTTTGCAGCAAAGTCATCTGTCGTCGCTTGTAACCTCTTGATTTGCTCATCCAGCACGTTAATCCGTTTGTCCTCGTCCTCAAGTCCTTGGTTGCGGTTCACAACGGGGAGTGTTCTAACGGTTGAGAAGTTCAGAGGATCGTTTTTAATTTGCGCTTTAGCTGCAGCTTCCGCACTGGCCTTTAGCGCGTTCGCTTGAACTTCTGAGTTGCGATTGGCTTGAATAAAAATAATCAACCCAAGCACTGCCACACTCGCTACGGCTGCAAGCTTTGCATTCTTTGACGAGTCCTCCCACGCGGTCTTTAGATTGTCAATTGCCTTCATTTCAAAGTCCTTTTAGCAATCACAATCGCTGTAGTGGTTCCGCCTGGTTCGATCGACGGTGAGGGATACAAACTAACAGACAAAATATCAGGATTACAAATTCCCGCTTCGCATCCAAACTCAGTTTCTTGGAGAACAATTCTTGTTTTCAGTGGGTTAAATACTTTGTAGATCCAGATGTCGTTTTGCTGAGAAGAGAGCTTCTTGTCCACAGTGAGGACAAAGCCGTTTTTGGTGATGGGTTTAAGAACTACATCGATGGCTGAGTATCCTGGGGGAACGCCGCCCTTGGCAGTCACCTCTTGAAGGTACTGCATCGTCTCAATAAAACTCTGGTTTATGGTCGGGACAGCACTTGCAAGAGCCCTCGTTTGTGGCGTCACATCGTCAATCAAAATGGTCTGAGAGGGAAGGGCAGTCTTTGGAATAAGTTGAAGCCCAATAACCGTATTTGTCTCCGTATTTTCAAAGAACATTTGAACCGGACGTGCATCCTTCTTGAACGAAAAATAGACGTTGTTAGAGTTCTCGGTTTTATCAACGCTCATGTCACCCGAGGTAATCACTTTAGGATTGTTAAAGGGGAGTTGAATCCGGTTTATCTCGGTGGCACTTACATATACAGTTTGTGATCCCCCGTTATTCATTTGGATGTGCTTGGCGCGGTTGGGATCGAGTGCATTCAGACTCTCCCCCTCTAATCGCATTACCCCAGGGAGGATGACCTCTTTTGGAGGTGTTTCCTTCACAGCCACATCGGCGTGAATGACTTTACTATCAAACGGTGGTTTGGGTTTCGGTTTAGGGACAACCTTTTTGGTACTTACTGACTCAGAGAAAGTTGAACCCTGCGTTTCAGTTCCAGTGAAGCCTTGTAAGGGGAGAGTTTGAAGGTTGATTTGTCTTTCTGATATACCAAGGCTCACGGGCGAATTTAAGGGTTGTGCTAGCCCTGTTTGTGCAACAACAACGAGCGTTGCATAGAGCAATAATTGATGGGTTTTCACTTCTTTTGACCTTTTAAATATTCAGAGTTGTGCGCTCTATCACCTTCGTAAGTGACGAGCTCATCAACCCATAAGCGGTAATTCTCAATATGTGCCGTGTACTCGAAGACAAATAGCTGTGAGGTGTCTTTGGCAGCATTCACCGTATGGAGTTCACCCATGACATAGTGTTTGTTGATGAGCGGGTCGTATTCATATTTTTTGAGAACAAAGTAGTAACTACCAAGCTCTCTTTGGGCCGTAAGTTGGGCCACTCTGACATCTATATCGCGCTCAATCTTTGTATAACTTGCTGGACTTAAAAATGATCCAAGGAGTTTCTTTTGATACTCAGCGTTGTCGGGGTTTATTTCTACAAACGAGCTGGTCACCGTCAGGAGTGTTGCCTCTTGGGACGCTTTGTCCATGTAGCTTCGCTCTAGGTAGGCGTTGTCAGGCATGCCAGGGGTCTGGACAATGACAATTTCGCTTTGCATCACCATCTTGACCAAGCCAAGAAGGAGACAGCCTGCAAGAATCAAAATAGTAAAACTGAGCTTCTTATTGAGTTGGTTAAGTTCGGATATTGATTCGTTGCGCTTGATGAAATCCATCTATTGCTTACCTAAATATATTATTTGTATAAGCCACTAGCATAAACCATTAACTATGCTAGAAGTAAATATTGTTATAAATAAATGTTGAAAATAGCAGTTAAAACAACTAATTAGTTTTTGAGATACTTAAGCGAGGCATTTGTAGCCCTATGGTCCCCGGTGTAAACCGTTTTTTGGCTATTAAAGTTGCGCCCGTAGTGACTAAGGCCGTATTGGTATAAAACGGACTTCATATGTCCGGGTGTCTGTGTGAGTTTCCATCCCACATATAGCCTCGTTGCCACGTAGCCACCTATGAATATGGCAAATCCAAGAAACATGTGCTTGTTCGCAATCATTAAACCGCCAATGCTGGTGGCCGCGAAAAGCCATAAATCCTTAACGGGGGCTCCTGCAAACACCTTTTCAGCGTTTCCAAACCTGGGTATGTGATAAGAGCTCAATTCATGCTCTCTTTCTTCATCTGAGTGGGGTTTTGTTCCGTGCACGTCAAATGATCTCTCCAGTCCCCAGACTCGGAGAAGTCGACTAAAGGCACACACACAGAGTCCCCTCTAAGGACTACTTTAGGCCATTTGATGGATTTATATTTAATATTGGCCTGCTTCTGAGCCTGAGCCTGGGCTTTAGTGAGTCTATCTATCTCCTCTTGTTGGGAACGCTCGAGTTGGCTTTGTTTATAGCTCCACAGATCACTCTCCTCTTGAGCGCTGAAGAGTACGAAATCAATCCTAACCGGACTCGAGACCATGATGGCGGGGCTTGGGATACGTGCGTCACGCATTCGCTCACCGTACACGTAAGTACCCCCGTTTGAAGGCTCAATGACAGCAGACCCTGCGCCTAAGTAAGGTGTTTTTACAAAGTTCGAGCTCTGTTGTGCAAATGCTCCACACGAACCCAGAAGCAATGCGCCAACTAGCAGTGAGCGTGCAGTAGAGTAATTTGTCATTTTTTACCTAGAGTAAATGGAATACAGATGGGTGGCTTCTTGTCTGATTTGCGCTGACTTGGACTCTTGAGCCCAGTACTTGATTGCATTTGCCCATTGCATATCCCCGGACATCATTGAGTACTCAGTGGGTAGTGTTGAGGTGCCCACGGCAAGCAAAAAGGTCGGAACACTCGTTACTTTGTATTTTGAGGTGAGCACAGGATCAATAGCAAAGCTCGCTTTGCCCAAGCAACAACTTTGATTAACCTGAAATACATAGTTTTGAATAGCTGCTTGACCCCCACGTCCAAATCCATTAAATACAAGCGTAGTGCGTGTATTTAAACTATCCCTTGCTAGTGTTTCTAATTGACTTCTAGGCATCTCGGTTGATACAAAGATATAGGTCTGCCACCTGGCGAGAATAGACTCCGAGAGCGTTTGGCATTGTGCAATTTGGGCACACATGCCGAGCGCAGCAGTGAGCAGGAGAGATAGGCTTTTGAACATACTGTAGGGTTAGGGATTAGGAGTTAGGGAGTTGCAAAGGGTTGACAACAGTCTTTTCGCTGAAATACAAAGTACCCGTAGTCCTTGTCCGTTGGTCGGGCAGCGCCCGCCTCCTGCAGGAATAAAGGTCTTCCAATTGGCGTACACATCCCGTCCGAGAAAGGAAATACCCGGTTGGTTTTGTACTGCCTCTTATCCATAATGAGCTCAGGAACCCCAAACGCATTGCAGGCTTGCAAAGCGCCTTGGCCCGCCGAAGATTGCTGGGTTCCAGCGGCATGAAGCTTCGCTAATATTCTTGCTATCAGCAGATGTGACACTTGTTCAGGTGTATTTGCCACATTGACATTTCCAGTCAGCGGGTACATCTCCCCCCACGCTCCTGCAACCCAAAATAGGTACTGATTGGGAAATCCAACTGTGGCTTGTATTGAATCTGGAATTTCAGCGGCTATCGAAGTCATCCCTGAAAATGCAAAAGCATAGGGCGTAAGAATTAACGCCAGCGTATCGTCGTTCCATGTCGGGTCAGCCCAGGACATAAAGGGAATATCAAAAGACCTGTTGTCAAGGCACGGTGAGGCTGAAATGATTCCAAGAGCGGTCATCACCGGGTTGATATATTCGTTTAACTGCATAAACGCGGTTTTAGCCGATATATCCCCCCCCGATATTGCGCCGTTTTGTAAGTCACTACCTGACAAAGAGATCTGAACGGCTCCCATCAGCGGCATACATCCCGCTATGTTGGTAACGTCCACCATGTACCTTGGCTCCCAAAATGAGACCGGTGTTCCAACACTTAAGTTATTTGCACAGGCACATATGGGATTGGTGCCCGCCCCAGTGTCATAGTCGTCCCCTTGAACACCTAGGTTGATAAGTCCACCGCCCAGTGTCATAGGGAACATGCAGTCGTAGCAAATATCGGTCAAGGGGTTGGGGAACGCACCGGTACAAGTCTGAGCCTGAACCTGAGTAAGCCCCGTCATGGACCAAACAAATAAGAAGAAGAGGAGTGTGCGGACTATTTTTTTCAACTTCGTACTCCAGTCTCAACCCATAATTTTGTACCGCGCTGACTAAGGGTTGTAGGTACAGTCTTAATATCAAGGGAATATGTAAGGTGCAAGGTTTTAATGATTAACCCGTCTTGATCGAAGTAAAAGGGAATGGATTTACCGCCACGCCACGGCGAATTCTTGTATTTAAGCCTCAGCTCGTAAGGAGAGCCCTTGGTCAAAACAATTCTTAGTGGCTCTTTACTGGCGCGTGCAATGGCGTAGTTGATCTGAGTTTGGTCTGTGCCGTCTATAAAAATCAACCCATTTTGAAGAACAATACGCTCCAGTGGTTTGATAACATTTCCCCGGTGGGCAACGACATTTCCACTTGTATCCTTGAAGTCTTTGGGAACTGTAAATGTTAAGTCTCGAAGTTGTGATTGGTAAGTATTGTTGGTTGCAAGACCTAGATCACCAAAATTGTGGAGCTTTGCTTTTAAGACATCTATTTGGTGTTTCTGATACCGCTCTACGTCACCGTTTTTAATTTTTTCGGTAACTATCGCCTTGAGCTGCTCCCTAGCGTCTTGGTCCAAGGCATAGGTTGGAGCTTTTTTCCCAAGATCCTCGCTAAAAGCACTGGAGAGGCATAAGAAGGACGCAATCAGTAGTAGTAGTTTCTTCACTCAAATACCACCAAGGTCGTGCTTAAGTCCTGAGTCTGTACAGAGCCTAATCTTGCGTTCATGGCAGATTTAACCTTAGCCGCGTAAATCTTCCTATTCAGTTCGCCCCCAGCAGCACTCGCGTTGTATGCTCCAACGGCTCTCCAAGTATTACCGTGTGTGCGAATTGAATTGGCCAGTATCCATGCCCCCACTTTTACATTGACACAAGGATCGTGCAGGTCTTTCTCTGTAATTGAATACTTAGACAGCTCTTTGAGGTGAGTGGAATTGATTTGCATAACGCCTACATCCCTAGTTCCATTTGAGTTTGTGTTGACTACGTCAGCACTTTGACGACTCTCTACCCAGGCAATTGAGCGAAGTAAGCCCTCATCTATTCGGTACATTTGAGACGCCTCCCTGAAACAAAAAGCATGAGCACAGCAAGTGCTCAAACAAAATCCCATCAGCGCTAGAAGTGCTTTCGCTTGAGTCCAGCACATTTAGGTCCTCGACTGACCAGAAAAATCAGACCACTCATTCTTAGACTCATGGAGCTGGCGGTAAAGTAATTTGAGAGCAAAACTTGTAGCAAGCAAAACTTCCAACACAACCCCGAGTGAAAAGGTATACAACGCTAAGGCAGCAAAGAAAGGCGAAAAAACGCCTACATCAAACGTTGTGAAACCAATAAAAATGGAGACCAGGGTCAGCGACAAACAAAACAGATGTAAAACAAAGAATCGACCGTAATGCACTTTTAAGTTCATTTTGAAACCCCAACTTTGACTGACTGAATAGAGTCCAATTTAGCGGCGATCCTTTGTGCTGGTACAGCACCTGGTATCACTGAACCATCGGTGAAAATGATGCTTGGTGTGCCCTGTATTTGCATGGATTGACCAAGGGCGATGTTTCGCTCTATTGGGGTCGGGCAAGATGCAGACTTAGGCACAACTCCATTCATGACGTAATCTTTCCATGCCTTTGCCCGGTTGGGTGAGCACCAAATAGCATCAGCTACAACCTTTGAGTTTGGGTGCAGACTCGTGAGTGGGAATGGAAAGATATAGACCACGGTGTCGACAAGCTTGGGAAGTTCGGACTCTAGTTGTTTACAAAATGGACAGTCTGGGTCGCTAAAAACGTAAATTGTTTTAGGTCCTTGTCCGAAAGAAATTGCGTCTTTCGTGTCTAACTTAGTGATATCCAGTATTGGCTTATTAGCCTCTGCCAAAGCAGTGGTTAAAGATTTACCGTCTTTTAACTCAACGACCTCACCTCTAATGAGGATGGAGAAGTCATCAGATATAAAAATAACCTCTGTACCCTTGACGACACTGTGAAAGCCCGCAAATGCGGCAGCAGTCTTTGATCCAGCTGAGGAGGGGAATCTGCGAAGTAACTGTTCGTCAAAGGACGAGGAGACACTATCAGATGCAAAGAGGGGGGTGGTTACCTCCCCGGCGCGAGCAACGCTCAGGCTAGCCGTAGCCATGGCCGTGGCCAAACTCATTGCAGCGAGTAATTTGATTCGTTTCATAGGGAAGCCTTTGAGATTAAGAAATAGTTGTTGATGACGACGTAGGTATAAAGCGCATCGATTAGAAAAGTCACATAGATAAAGCCTTTACCCACTGCGCAAGGCCTGCGTGCGTAGATTTGTTTGATGAAGATGTAAAACCAGAGTGCTAAAAGTAGCGCCTTATATAAGACCAGTTTTAAAAGGAACTCAACCCCGCTACGCGAGGAGCTCAAAATAGGATTGGACTCGAGTGCAAGCTCGCGCCCAGTTGAGAAGGTACGCGAGTCAATGGTTTGCATCCCCTGGATCCACAGCCCATGCGAGAGCAGGTAAGAGCTGTGCAAGTCCAAGAACTGGAGTAGCACAAAGATGCCAAAACCGGCCTGTGCTAATGTTTTTAAACTGGGAGTGATTTGTTTGAACATATTTATATAAGCTGATAGCATAATCTATTAAGTATGCATAAAGCACACAGAATCCAGATATATCTATATATATATGATTTAAAAACAACTAAACTGTCTTTTATAAGATATATTTATACAATCAGCATAATATATTAACTTTATTGAGGCAATTCGTGTCAAACCTCCAAAAACTCCAAAAACTCATTAACCACGGTTCCTGTAGCTACTTTGTGATGTTCCTCTTTTGTGGATTCAGCCTCCTGTGTGGGGTAGCGATTGAAGGCTCTAGGAGTATCCCCAAGAGCTCAGGCACTGCAGAGCAACTGGGTAAGGCCGTCGTTGCAGACCGACAAGGCATCCTGATGGAGTACGCCTTAAGCAATCCCACAATGAGTGAGACCGAGCGGCAATCAACTCTTGTAGAACCGGTCCTTGGGGTGTTGAGAAATTATTCAGCCCAGGGTTACCTGGTCATTGATGCACTCAAGGACGAATCAGGGGCGTACTTCGTATCGGCACTACCCATTCAGACAAAAGATATTACGGGCGAATTAAGGAATGCAGTAGAACAAGCCATTCGAGATACATCCAAAAACAAAAGCCTCAATTGACAAAAACCTCAAAGAACACACGCAAATTAGCGATAGGGCTTTTTTGTTTGGCCGTGGTGCTTGTATTTCTATTCAAACAATCATCCTTCATGCAGACTTACTCGCTTGGCATTGATCCGAGTAACGAGCGGTGTCTCCCAGAGGTGCACCTCACTGTGCTCAAGAGAATTGCGCCTGTAAGTGTTAGATCTGGCGATTTAGTGTTTTTTAAGCCAGATTCTCACTTTACTTGGGTCAAAACGGCCTACATCCTTAAACGAGTCGCAGGTATAGAAGGGGATCACCTGGTGATTAAAGGTGACAGAGTCTCTATTAACGGGAAACTCCTGGTCAGCGGTTTCCCTTTAGCTAAGTTTTACAGGGGCGTTGACTTCAGTCGTGATGAGATTATTCCAAAGGGGGAATTATTTCTTGTCGGTACACACCCCCTTAGCGATGATTCAAGGTACTGGGGATACGAGCATTTATCGAATATCGAGGGAACAGCTCATGCAATTTTCTAACTGCAAAAGAGCGGCAATTAATCCAAGATCCCTTCTTGTCTTTCTCGCCCCTGTCTTTCTTACCCTTTTCTTCCTCGCCCTTTACTTCACGGCTTGTCCTTCCTATGCCCAGGGCTTCTCAGCAGGTAATGATTATTCGGGAGAGGAATTTCAAAACTATATTCCCTACACCCCAGCGCATGTGGCAAAGAATGAACACGGTAAAGACAGACAAGCTCAAAAAGCACCGCCCAAACAAGAACCCAAGTCCTTAAAGGACTGGACGCCAAAAGAGCTTGGACAGCTTTGGGAGAGAGGACGCGATAAAGCCGTTATGAATCCAACAGATGAGAATGTGCGAGCCTACATGTACTCCCAAGACATCATCTTAGATATTGCAACAAGGTACGCTGAGAAACAAATGGAAATCGTAAAGAACGATCCCATCTTGAATCAAAGTAACAGAATATCTATAAGTAACTCAGGCGACATAGATGCCAAACGACTCCAGGGCAAAGCGATCGAAGTTGCTGTGGATGAGATGGCGCACCGGGGCGGGTTACTGATATTCGTGGACAGTAAATGTGTATTTTGTGCTCATCAACTCCCCATATTAGATGCACTCAAAAACGCATCCAATCCCTGGAAACCCATGGAATACCTTGTGGTTTCCATAGACGGTAAAGCCCCCTCTGGGTGGAAGAACTTTGTCCCTGACAACGGGTTGTTTAAGAAATTAAAGCTCTCCATCACACCGTCCATTGTTTATGTGCCAAATCCAACCGCTTACCGAGACGGTGAGGATACCAATCAATACATAGTCGTTGCACAAGGCGAGATTGAGCACGTAGACGAATTATCAAAGCGAATAGCAGAGGTCGGAATTAAATCCAAGATTGTGAGTCAACAAGCCATGAAAGACTTTGACATCTGGAACCGAGGGGTTGCTACTACGAGGGATTTGGGCGAGCTAAGAATCAATCCCGATATTCCAAGCGCTATCCCAGGACTTGTACAGAACATGAAGAAAAATTCTTTCTAGGAAATTTTAGTGAAAAACTATTTAATCAGATCAAACACTCGACGCATATTGGGTACTGCAAGTTTGCTCGGCGCGCTCGTCTGTCAAATCCTTGCCCCATCTACTGCAACTGCAGGTCTATTTGCTGATCTCAATAGCGTAGTCATGAGTAATGCAACAAATCCCAAGGTTTTAAAGACAACAGACCGTACAGGTTTATTTGGTGGAACTATGGAGGTTCGCACCCCGGTTAGAAGTATAAATGTCGTGACTTTCGACCCTCCGAGGTTTGATGCGGGTTGTGGAGGGATAAGCTTGTCACTGGGTGGCTTTTCTTTTATCAGTGGAGACGCCATCGTGAAGACACTCAAAAATATTGCTGCCAACTCAGAAGGTCTAGCGTTTAAAGCGGCAATTGATGCCATAAGTCCCAACTTGGGTCATCTGATGGAGGACTTCCAAAAGTTGCTCCAAACCATGAACAACCATTTTAAAAATACTTGCTCAGTCGCTAAAACCATGATGGCTGGTCCAGACTCTATATTAACCAGCGCAATCAGTGGGGGTGAATCGGTTGCCGGTCTTAAAACACAATTTTCGGATATGTCCACAGCACTAGACGGATACGTTAACGATGCCCAGGGCTATATGAACTCGACATCCAACAACAACCCACGCGCTGGAAATATAAATATTAAACAAATGGTAGCCTCAGGTGCATTAACCAACCTAGCGGGTGCAGGAATCCCAAATCTGGACGGCTCCAGCGATGACCCCACTGACCCTAACGGATTAAACGCAAAGGTCTTAGTGAGCCTGATTGGTTTTCAGATGTCGGCTGTTAAATGCACAACCTCAGATATCAACGGTAATACTCAAGGCGCTAGTACTGCGGGTCTAGGCGGCCCCTTAAGTTGTAGCGGAGCATCCACCCTCAATTTGAAAATGCTTAAAGACGGTGGAGGAGTAGGTTCAACCGATCCGACTACACCCTTGGTTATATGGAAGTGTCTCAATCCACAGGGGTCTGTTAGTGGGGGTGTAGATAACCAAATTTGCACTCAAATGGGTCAGTCCAGCTGGAACTATCCTGGATTCAGGGGATATGTAAATACCATGATGTTCGGCTATGCAGACGATATCAGTATTAACAGCGCAAACATCACACCCGCCAGCATTATGGGTAGTTTGGGCACCTCAAGCCAGGGGAGGGGCGTACCTCTCACCGACACACAAATTCAGTTCTTAAACAAAATGGGTCTTCGTAAGGGGTTACTTGATAAATCCGCCGATCCAAGTGTGCGCATTACTATTGCCGTCAAACTGAGTGAGTATGTGAGTACATGTATGTCAGCAAGATTTGGTCAAGCCCTATGGCAAGCAGCCAATATGATGAAAACAGGGAACAGTTACGAACCCTCAGATGAGGTTAAAAGAAATGTCTCGGACCTGCAAACTGACTACAAAAAGGAGGGCGAGCTGTGTAATACGTCTAGAGCGATTATTGACAGTATGGATTTACTCATAAAGCAGTCCCAACTCTCAGATAACAGAAAATAATCAATGAACTACACACTCTTTTGGGTTGATACCGACCTCACCATGATTACCGCTATCTTTAATATGATAGCTATGGTCTGTAACAACTCGGACCTCATCTTTGGTGCCGCTTTGTTGGCAGGCGCATTTAAAGTGTCTGTTCATAGTTTTTCACACGGGCACCTAAAAAGTACGCTCTCTGCTGCAGCTGTGGACGCTATGGTCGTGCCCATGATCATTGCCCTAAGCCTTACCTCAGGCTCCCTTAAAACAAGCTTGACCATCGAGAGCACCGTATCAGGGGCGTTGACTTCGGTCGCGAATGTTCCAATGGTCATAGCGATTGTTCCAACTGTAGCCTCACAAGTCGGTCAGACAGTGGGGGGTGCTGTTGAAACGGCTTTCCAGGGTGTAAATACCTCCTATTCTCAGATCAGCGCAAGTGGTACTGGCTTCCTAAACCCGTTGCGTGTACTTTTGGCGACAAGGACTGCGGTAAATGATTTAGGACTTATACCCACGCAAATCAATGCAGTTGTAAGCTCCTGTCTGAATGACGGGGCAGGCCTGGACTTGGCTGGCATTCAGGTCGCAGTAAAGGATGTACAAAATTCTGGCGTAACCAATAACCAGACATTAGCTATAAACGGAAATCTAGGGACAAGTATTGGGGCGTTGCTCTACTTGGCTACACAAAGCACAGGTACGGTTCAGTCTATTTCTGATATTACCGCAGGCGGCACACCAGTGCCTGTGAGCGCAACTTGTAGTGATGCCGCAGTAATGGTGCAAAAGAATATCGACTTTGCCCTAAATTCTTCCAATTTCTCGCGCGTCGTGCAAGGTGCAATACAGTCCTCCGATAACCCCATTCAAAATCCTTCACTGGCTAATGCCTATACGCTAGATACTCTGAGCAGCCAATACGGCTCAATACGAAATCCAAATGCGATGGTTCAAGCAACGGGTGGACAAACTCAGGCAAATACAGAGTTTTTAAATTTACTATTCTCAGAGACTGTAGAACAAAACCTGGATTGCTTAAGTGCCTCTGGGAGTAGCAAAACGATGTGCGAGTCAGATATTTTGACGAGAACAGAGCTAGAACGCAAAGCAATGAAGGACGCTGCAAACGCTAACATTGCAATGAAATATCTTGGGATATTCAGCAACGATCTACTAGCCATACTGATTGGTCTTGGCCCCGTTCTCTTTATTCTCATGATGTTTATGGGTGAGAATTTCGCAAAACCTCTTAATGCTTGGGTCCAAATGATGATTTGGCCTATTTTGATGACCCAAGTGGGTGCTGAGCTCATAAACGGCATTATGTATTTCAAGGTCGCAACGTTTTTACAGAGTATGTCCCGTGGTGGTTACATATCCCAGGCCTTGGCTTATAACGCTTACACCGAACTAGCCAATCAAATCTCAATGGCAAGTTCCCTTATGGGGGGTCTTCCGCAGTTGATTGGGGTCATTTTTGCATTAGGTGGGTCCGCTGCGCTTACTAGCGTGGCCAATGAGATTAGAGCTGGTCAAACAGACACAGCCGATAGCCTTGCTCCGCCATTGCAAAATTCCGCACCGCTTCAAAACCGTTCGGCGATGTCAGAAGTTTCCACGGGCTCTGGCTTTGCAACAGAGAAATTAACAGGGCAGTTGACTCCCCTTAATTCGAGCGTTGGGACCTCAACTTCACAGAAACTGATGAATAACTTAAAC
Organism: uncultured Burkholderiales bacterium; assembly: GCA_903828695.1. Classification (GTDB taxonomy): domain Bacteria; phylum Pseudomonadota; class Gammaproteobacteria; order Burkholderiales; family Burkholderiaceae_C; genus Limnohabitans. Next base: position 14,194 of record CAIKNE010000076.1, read on the forward strand.
ACAGCGCATGCCAATGTCGTGAGCGAGACTGAGAACAGAGAATTAGCAACATCTATCCAAAAGGGATGGACTGATTCAAAGGGAAATGAGCATAAGTTATCTTCAGGGGTCTCAGCTCAATTAACGAATGCAAAAAGGAATTCTGCGAGCGAAAGTCAAGACCAATCGAATGCAGTTTCAGTCAATACCTCAAAATCTAATCAAGATAGCACGGGTTTAACTCTAAGTTCAGGTTTGAATGGAACAGTGGATGGTGGCGCAGGTGGATTGGGCAGTGCTAGTATTCCTCTAGGTGCAGGCGCAAGTTCAGGAACTACTGCGCAAAGTGCTCAGCAGAAAAATAACGATACAGTGCACAAAGATGCTATCTCAAAAGCGCGAAGCAATGAGAAAGCGTTGGTAGATACGCGTAACTGGGCCAATGAATCAAATTCGTCACAAGGGGATAGAAATGCTTTGGACAAAGCTGTTAAGGGGGCCCATTCAATCGTCCAAGGGCTGAGCAGTTCAGATACAAGAACCGAGGCGCAAACTCAAGAGGCTACAGCAGCTAGGGAGATAGGACAATATAGTCAAAGTAACATCGGCAACGCGGAGTGGGCGTGGGGATATGCCCATAGCAGTGCGTTGCAAAACGTAGAGAAGGGTTTAGGTCGAGCTTTTGAGGCGAGTAATCCGAGAGCAATGGGTGAAGCAGAAAAGCGGATGAACTCCGCACTTGTAGCAACAACGAGTGGTGCAAACGTACCCAATGGGGTATTGCAAAGACACATGGCAGCAAACGCTGTCATTAGCGATAACGATAGCACTCCTGAAGCTAGAACCCAAGCGGCAAATTACTTGGGGAAATCACTAGACGCATTGACCGCTCAGAATGGGTTCCGAGAAATGAACCAGGATATAAGGGATAAGAAACTCGCAACTCCTGCTACTTCCTTGGACGGTAAGGATGCTCAGATCAAAGGCGAAGTGGATCGATTAAGTCAAGCTTGGGTTCCCAACGCGAAAGGTACCCTAACGGATAAGCAACCTCTTTGGGATAAAGAAGCTCCGTTCGATATAGAACCTATTGATTCACGAAACATAACGAGTAAAGTTGCCAAAGAAGAAACTAGAGCAGATAACGAGGGGCTTGGTAAAACCAGTCCGGGCACACTTTTCAGGTCTTTAGAAAACGTAGCTAAGAAGATAATTCCCAATTTGTAAAATATTATGTATGAGACATAAAAATTTTATGAAAAGGTGTTATCGTGGTCATATCACCTAAACAAAGAAAACATATGTTTTTGTAGATGCTTTCTTTATTATTTACGGACTTAATATGACACACGCCGAAAAGGTTGAATTTTTTATACTCTTCATGTCAAAGGTGGTAATTTTAGCAATAGGCTTTATGCTTTTTGTGAAATACATCGTTGAAAAATATGATCTTGATGCACCGGGTCCCTCTTATGCAGTTGGGAACTCAAGTCACAACTTTTTTGTTCATTCAAATTACTCTATCCCAAGGAGTAGTTTTATGGACTCAAGCACAATTAGTTCATTTGCTCCGCATACCTCAATTTTCAATAGCAATAATTCTTTTGTGGATAACTATAGTAGTTCGTTTACTTCGAGCGCTATCACTTCAGGTATCAATCCGTCTACTGGACAAATCATGTGTGGCTCTACTGATATTACTGGTCACAGCTACGGCTGCTAACTATCAAAGGTTTACAAAGTCATTGAAACGACAGCGTTAATGAGTTTGCAATACGTCAAGGACTCATGGACGAGTCAGAAAAAGACCTTATTACTGCAAGGCAGATGGTTAAGGAATGTTTTGCGAGCGAGGACTATAAGGAAGGTAGAAAAGCGTTTGCAGAAAAAAGAACGCCTGTTTTTAAGGGAGTATGAACTGTGTTTAATCTAACATCAGGACGAAACAACAACCTAAGGAAAAGCATTTCCTGGATGCTCTTTTGCTTATCAATCCTACTGGCTCAAATAGCACAGGGACAATCGAGTTATCCTGAAAAACCCATCAAACTGGTGGTCGGTTATCCACCCGGTGGTTCTGCTGACTTTGTCACGCGAGTCACTGCAGACGAATTATCCAAGGAACTTGGTGTCTCTGTATTGGTGGATAACAAACCAGGTGCGGGGGGCTCTATTGCTGCAGAATTGGTTTCTAAGCAACCCGCTGATGGATATACCTTTGCAGTGCTAGGTCCCCATGCTCTCATTAAGGCGCTCTTTCCTAAATTAAGCTTTGATCCAGATAAAGAGCTTTTGCCTATAACGAGTCTCGCTGTTGGATCGATGATCATTTGCGTGAACCCCAAAACTCCTTTTAAAACGCTTAAAGAGTTGATCGACTATGCAAAATTACATCCACAACAACTCTTTAGTGCAGCCTCAGGGAACGGATCTACCCCGCACTTGGCTGCCGCTTTGTTTGAGTCAAGTGCGGGGGTTAAATTCTCAACAGTACAGTTTAAGGGAGGAGGCGCTGCAGCCCAGTCAACGATGGCAGGAGATACCCAGGTGATGTTCGCTACCCCGCCCACCGTGCTCGGTTTTATTAAAGCGGGCATGCTGAGGCCCCTATCTGTGACTACAGCTAAAGCCTCTCCAGCAGTTCCCGGAATTCCTGGGGCACTTGAGAGCGGACTAGCCGGATATGATACTAATTTCTCCTTTGGGTTATACGCACCCAAGGGTACACCGCCAGAGTTGATGAAGAAAGTGTTTGAGGGGGTAACTAAAGGCCTTCAGCACAGTGGCATCAAGGAGCGCTTTGCTTTTCAGGGAATGGACGTTTACACCTCCAAGTCAATGGATGCTTTTGACTTGGAACTAAAAGCGGATGCTCCTAATGTTTATAGAGCTGTTAAAGAGTCAGGTGCAAAGGTTGAGTAGGGTGCTCTTATTAAAGAGATGGGAAGAAACTTTTGTTGATTTGTGAAATAGGAATTATGAGATTGTTAATTTATCTACCTAAATCAATAATTCACCGATTCACCGATTCACCGATTCACCGATTCACCGACTCGCCGATTAGGGCTTGAACAGCTTAAAAGAATGACTTGCACTTTAAACTGATAATTTAAATACTCTGAAATAAAATTTTTATGACTGACAAAAAACAAACTGAGTCCGTTAGAGCTGCCAGCGGCATGCGCAAAGGATTGACAAATTACGGAGATACAGGTTTTTCACTCTTTCTGCGCAAGGCATTTATCAAAGGCGCGGGCTATTCTGACAAGGCACTTGATAGAGTTGTCGTGGGTATTGCTAACACTGGAAGTTCCTACAACCCCTGTCACGGTAACGCACCCCAATTGATTGAAGCTGTAAAGCGCGGAGTAATGCTTGCAGGTGGTTTACCCATGGATTTTCCAACCATATCAATTGGGGAAAGCTTTGCGCAGCCAACCAGTATGTTCTTGCGCAATTTAATGTCGATGGATACTGAGGAGATGATTCGCGCTCAACCCATGGATTCGATCGTATTAATTGGCGGGTGTGATAAAACTGTCCCCGCTCAATTAATGGGCGCTGCATCTGCGGGCATACCTTCAATTCAATTGATTACGGGTTCGATGTTGACGGGTTCTCATCAAGGCGAGAGAGTTGGTGCTTGTACGGACTGTCGAAGGTATTGGGGAAAATTTAGAGCGGGTGAAATAGATGAGCAGGAAATTTCAGCCGTCAACAACCAACTCGTGGCAAGCGTTGGTACATGTTCTGTCATGGGCACAGCAAGTACTATGGCTTGTATAGCCGAGGCCTTAGGAATGACAGTGCCAGGCGGAGCGTCACCTCCTGCAGTCACTGCAGATAGGATCAGAATTGCTGAGGAAACAGGCGCTCAAGCGGTAAAAATTGCGCAGAATCAACTAACGATAGACAAAATCTTAACTGCTGATGCGCTTGAAAACGCGATGAGGGTTTTGCTCGCTATTGGGGGCTCGACTAACGGTATTGTCCATTTGGCTGCAATTGCAGGACGAGTGGGTTTTGATATCGATATGCAAGCTTTAGACCGTATGGGGCGTGAAACTCCGGTTCTTCTTGATCTAAAACCATCCGGTTCACACTATATGGAGGATTTTCACAAAGCCGGTGGGATGGCTACTTTGTTACGAGAGTTAAAGCCATTGTTAAAGCTTAACGCTCTTACTGTTATGGGTCGCACCTTGGGTGAGCAACTCGAGTTGGATGGTCCCGGATTTAAACAAGACGTGGTTCGCAGTATGGCTAACCCTATTTACCCTCAAGGTGGAATCGCTGTTTTGAACGGTAACTTGGCGCCCGGGGGAGCAGTGATCAAACAATCTGCAGCCAATCCAGAGTTGATGGAGCATGAAGGGCGTGCCGTTGTATTTGAAAATATGGAGGATATGGCTGCCCGCATTGATAGTGATGATTTAGACGTTACTGCGACGGATGTGCTCGTTTTGAAAAACATCGGTCCTAAGGGAGCCCCTGGAATGCCAGAGGCGGGATACTTGCCGATTCCACAAAAGTTAGCTCGCATGGGCGTTAAAGATATGGTCCGCATTTCAGATGGACGGATGAGTGGAACAGCTTTTGGAACCATCGTCTTGCACGTCACTCCAGAATCTGCCGTCGGTGGTCCATTGGCCCATGTTCGAAATGGGGACCGTATAAGACTCAGCGTGAAAAATCGCGAAATAAGCTTATTGATTGGTGACGCAGAGCTTGCACAACGGGGAGTTGATAATCCAGTTCACGAGCCAGTCGCCGCACGCGGGTATCGCAAATTATTCCTCCAAACCGTAACTCAGGCAGATAAGGGCGTAGATTTTGACTTTTTAAGATCTGAGCATACTCAGGGCTCAACGCCGAAATTGGGTTGAGATAGGGGGAAATTTACTCATCCGGTTTGCCCCGAGGCTGCGAGACCAAATGCGCGAATCCCTTTAATTAACGCCTAGCTAAGTTTTTAGGTTCAAAAGAGTTTCTTAGCGTCTTCGAGTAAATGCTCAGCAAGAACAGATTTTGGACCATTGCTCCAAAGTAGTCCCATACGGCGAACCGGTGCAGGCGAAGGCAATGGGATTCGCACAATCTTCAGCCCCTCGGACCAAGGGGGCGTCCAGTCCGGTAGCAAAGAGACGCCAAGCCCTTGATGAACAAATGCAGCAATAGCGTGAAGTCCGTCTATCTCAATGCGCTCACGTGGCTGAATTTGATTTTCTTTCAAATAGTTATCCGCAAGCTTACCCCCCCACATATGACGGTCGTATCTTATAAAAGGCTCATTATTGAGAAGCTCAAAAGGATCTCTTCCCGCCATATTCTCTGGGGCAATAACGCACAAAGGCTCGTTCACTAAAACCCTCCACTCACAGGATTTGGGGAGTTTAAATTGGGGTTCAACGATGACTGCAGCGTCCAAAGAGCCATTGGTCACCATTTGGTACAAGGCTGCTGAGTTTCCCGGCTCTATGAACACCGCTAGATTGGGATAACGTTTGTAGAGTCCGCATAAAAGCGGGGCGATAATACCGCTTAATGTAGAGGCAGAAGCGCCAAGTCGGAATTCCCCGAGTGACGCTTCGTTATTGGCCATTGCATGCAGGTTTCGAACATTTTGAACCAACTCCCTGGCACTGGCAAGAACACGCATCCCAGCCTCCGTGGACTTGACAGTCCTCCCAACTCTCCTTAAGAGGGGGGTTCCCAGTTCATCCTCAATGGCCTTTATGCGAGCAGTAACAGCGGCTGGGGAGAGATCAAGGCGCCTAGCAGCTTCAGCTACCGAGCCACACTCGATAACAGTAACAAAGCTTTGAAGAAATTGAGTTTCCATTTTGACAAGTTGGTTTCGTTAATGTTTGAAGATGGAATTGCATGATTGATGAGTTCTTATTAAACACTAACAATACAAAAAGTATATACGAAGTGAAAACTTTGCTTGATCAACCCAGACGCAGCCTAGCAATGCAATCTAAAACCTCATTTTTGCCTGTATTTTCTCAAAAGCTATCGAATTGGATTTGGGCATCATGATTGAAACTAAAACCAAAAGCATAACTGGATCCGTGATCCGTTTGCATCCATCCGACAACGTTGTTATAGCCCGAATCGATGTAGGTATTGGGTCCAGGATAGAGTCGGAGGGTTTTACCAGCCGCAGTCAAGTACCCGCAGGACACAAGATTGCGGCTGTTGATATTACCAAAGGCTCTGCAATTTTAAAATACGATACATGTATTGGATTTGCATCAACTGATATTACTGCTGGCACCTATGTGCATTCGCATAATGTGAGTTTTCAGGAGTATGACCGGGATTACGCTTACGCGAGAAATTACCAAGCTACGCCAATTCTGCCAATTGATCAGCAAGCTCAATTTATGGGTTATGTGAGGTCTGATGGTCAAGTGGGTACTCGAAACTTTATTGGTATTCTCTCAACCGTCAACTGCTCAGCCACTGTTGTGCACAAGGTTGCCGAGGCCTTTACGGCTGAGCGTTTAAGTGAGTTTCCAAACATCGACGGAGTAGTTGGTTTAAGTCACGGCCTTGGATGCGGCATGGAGATGTCGGGCGAGCCCATGGAGTTGTTACGTCGCACCATTGGGGGGTACGCGAGAAATCCAAATTTTGCCGCCGTTCTAATTATCGGTTTGGGTTGTGAGCGAAATCAACTCGCTGGGCTGATGGGGCAAGAAGGGCTGGAAACCAACCCGCGTCTAAAAACATTTGTTATGCAGGAAAATGGGGGGACGCGCAAAACTATTGAGGATGCAGTTGCTACTATTCAATCTATGCTTGCGCAAGCAAACGATGTTCGTCGTGAGCCTGTGTCCGCGAGTCATTTGAAAATTGGTCTGCAGTGTGGGGGGTCTGATGGTTTTTCATCCATCACTGCGAACCCAGCTCTGGGTGCGGCTATGGATATTCTGGTGCGCCATGGCGGAACCCCGATTCTCTCAGAGACACCTGAAATTTACGGTGTGGAACATACACTGACTAGACGTGCTGTGAGCAAGCAAGTTGGTGAAAAACTGATAGAGCGTATACGATGGTGGAAGGATGTGTATTCTCCCGGACGAGATGTCCAAATTAACGGAGCAGTTAGTCCGGGAAATCAGGTAGGCGGATTGGCCAACATTTTTGAGAAATCCTTGGGATCATCTATGAAGGGCGGAACAACTGGATTAATGCAAGTCTACCGTTACGCTGAACCCGTTCTGGACCATGGACTTGTGTTTATGGATACCCCTGGGTTTGACCCTTGCTCTGCAACTGGACAAATTGCGGGCGGTGCAAACATGATCATGTTCACGACAGGAAGGGGATCTATGTTTGGGGCAAAGCCTGTGCCCTCGGTCAAGCTTGCTACAAATACACCTATGTACGAGCGGCTGATGGAGGATATGGATCTTAACTGCGGCGAGATACTGGACGGGACGGCGACCTTGCAGGAGATTGGTCAGAAAATATTTGAACTCATGCTTAGGGTTGCCTCTGGTGAGCGAACCAAGAGTGAACTGTTGGATCTTGGAGACCATGAGTTTGTGCCCTGGAATATTGGTGTTGTTAGTTAAAGTTGTTTGAAAACTGACCCACATATCTTCCTGGTAACATATATTTTCCCTTAAATTTTTAACAAGAATTAATATAACTTTTAAACATTATGAGCACTATTCATCCAAAACCAGGTGGCATTTACTCTCCCGTACTGACACCTTTTAATACCGACCGTAGCCCCGATCACGACCGCTTTGTGCGGCACTGCCGTTGGCTAATCGAGCAAGACGTCGGCTTGGCATTTTTTGGCACCAACTCAGAAGCTACATCTCTTACTTTAGTAGAGAAGCATAAACTTCTAGACTCTCTCATTGATGCAAAAATTCCTCCTCACCGAATGATGCCAGGCACAGGCGCATGTGCGCTTGGGGATGCAATTGAGCTGACTAAGCACGCCGTGGACGCAGGTTGTGGCGGCGTATTGATGCTGCCACCCTTTTATTACAAAGGTGTGAGCGATGAGGGCTTATTTAGAGCGTATTCAACGGTGATTGATTCTGTGGCAGATGAAAGGTTACGTGTTTACCTTTATCACATTCCACAAGTCTCTGGAGTCCCAATTCCTTTGACTTTGATTGAGCGTTTAATGAAAGCATATCCTAAAGCAATTGCTGGCATCAAGGACAGCTCTGGCGACTGGAATAACACGCAAGCAATGTTGAAAGAATTCCAGCCTCACGGATTTGATGTCTTTGCTGGAAGTGAAAACTTTCTTTTAGCCAACCTGCGAGGCGGTGGTGTGGGATGCATCACAGCAACTGGAAATGTAAATCCTGGTGCAATTGTGCAGTTGTATAAAACTTGGAAAGAAAAATCAGCAGACGATACGCAATCTAAATTAGATGCGACGCGTGCAGCATTTGCAAAATTCCCGATGATTCCCGCAATGAAAGCGGCAATTGCTTGGAAAACTGGCCGCTCAGATTGGAGCACCGTTCGTCCCCCATTGATTGAGTTGAATCCCGATCAGGTGAGTCAATTACAGGAGTTACTTGAAAAGGTTCAATTTGAGATGCCCAATGCGCTGAGCCTAGCTTAAAGCTGTAACTACTGTCGTCCATTCATATGAGCAATTTTTTAAACTAATTATTCAAATGAATGGACAGTAGATGATTTTAAGTTTTTGAATGAATTCGATATTGCTTTTTTATTTTTTCAAAGACTCATTATTGAAATGAATATGTATTTTTAAATTGTTAAAAGTAATTCCTCTCACTAGGGAAGTTACTGATTATTTAAAAAGTATTGCTCATTAAAATTATATATCAAAA
>CAIKNE010000077.1 GCA_903828695.1 uncultured Burkholderiales bacterium
AGTTGCAGCAGCAGTTGCAGCTAACAAATCATCTACAAACGCAGCATCCTCTGGATCAAGCTCTGCTACTAAGTAAGCTTCAGTTGGTAGTAAAAACGCCCCGCTGGGGCGTTTTTTTTTACCTCAACCATTAAAAGATATTGTCAAGTATCAGACCAAGCAGGTTTCAACCCTTTTATACTTGACGTATGAAAATTAGATTCCTTTCCCTCCTGATATTAAGTTTATTGGTCGGTTGCAACGCAATCAATCCTGTTTGGGATACCTTCAAGGTGGCAACCGGCATTGGCGAGAACACTGGCGCCCGGCTCACGCCTGGAGTTGAATACCTTAAAGTTCAAGTAAACGGACGCCAAGTGATGATGGCTCTTGGTTATAGAACTTTCCCAAAGCCACGTCAACCCTCAATGACTAAGAGTGACGCCTCCATGAAGAGCACTCAACTTTACTCAAAAGATGAGTTCGTTCACGAATTCTGGTACAGCGCAAACAAAGAAACACTAGAGCTCGTAGACGGCAGAATAGAGTCTGTGATGGGAATGACGAGTGAGTGGAGACAAAGCAGTAGCCCACCACAAGACTGGGAGTCAACCCGTAGAAATAGTCCTGTTTTTTGGACTCGCACTAGAGATCTCATGCCAGGATACCGCTTCGGCTTTAAAGATGAGATTCAAACCCGAGTGACCCCTGCACCAGCAAAAATTCAAGATCCTACCCTACCCTCCAATTTGGACGCAGTTTGGTTTGAAGATCTTGTAAACAGCAAAGATAAAAACAACTCGACCTGGTCCTATAAGCAAATATTTGCAAACGTAAACGGTAAGATTATTTACAGCGAGCAGTGCATTGCAAGTGATTTATGTTTATCGCTGAAATATGTTGGCTTTATTGCAAGAGAATGACGAGGATTTAGACTCCTTCGCTTTCGGTTCGGGCCAAGCGTTGATGCTCAACTTGAATGAGTTTGTCCTACACACTACAAATACTAAAGTCATTCAAATAAAACGATTTCTACAATGAATTGCAATCACCCTAATCATCACTTTCTGAGCAGACCGTTTTTTACCCGTACAGGTAAAACGTCCCTAACTCAACTATCTCTGTTAGTTTGTGCCATCGGTTTCCTGGGATTCCAAGGAAATGCTTGTTCACAAGTTGTGACGAAATCCGCACCAAACTCTACTCGTGCGCCGTCCAATCATTTAATATCTGCGCCCCAAAGACTGAGCCAATGGTTAACACAGCGTGAGAGCTCGGGCGAGTCTCAGGAAAACGACTATTTACTTGGACTGATGTGGTCAACGCCTGAAGAAATGCTTTTGCAACAACAAGAGTACACAGCCCTTCAAAAGCAACTCAGTCAACTCTCCAACATTAAGTCCTGGGATAACGCAGTTACAAGCAGAGTCAGTCAAGGCAGGATAGATGAGCTCAGCGCTAGACAAAGAAAAACATCTGAACACTTCGCGAAACTAAACCTCATTCTTCAAGAACTGCGCCCCACTGGCAAAGTAAGAACTGCTGGAGCAGCGGCTAAATGGTTAGAGGTGAACCCCAAACGAGACCCCTTTTTAAAGCCCGGTGACACAGTCGAGATCCCCACTCGTCCTTCAACCGTAAGAGTGATGTCCTCCTCAGGCGTTGTTTGTGAAACCCCGCATCAAGTTGGACTCATCGCACGGGACTATGTCAAGGCCTGTCAAACGGAGCTAAACGGTGCTTGGGGCTGGATCGCAGAGCCAGATGGTCGAGTGGTTAAAGTGGGCCTGAGTATGTGGAACCCTTCACGTCAAGAGGAACCCGCACCTGGGGCGTGGATTTGGGCTCCCGATTGGCTCAGCAATATTCCTGAGGAATTCAGTGACAGATGGGCTCGCTGGCTCGCGACGCAGGGGGTCTCCAGCAGAATTGCTCTGGAGAGGTTTCCAAGCTACGCACGCCAAGTCCGCCCAGAGCAACCCGAGTCCCTGAGTTTTCTTAAACTAACGGATCGTCAGTTCGAACCAAGACCCACAGCAAGTGACTGGGGGTATACAGGACTCCTGCAAACTCCTAGTGCAAGGATGAGAGGTGTGGGTACGTTCTCCACCAACTTTACTGCACTCTCACCTTACACGATGTGGAATAATTTTTTCCAACCCTTAGAGTGGATGGAGGGAGGATTTAGATACACCAGTATCAATAACCGAGACTATGACCCGGGGGTTACGACGTCAACGTACAAAGACAAAAGTTTAGACCTTAAAGTACTTGCATTTCAAGAATCTGATTTTGTACCAGCAGTCGCGCTGGGGGTTAAAGACTTGGCTGGAACAGGACTTTTCAGCTCCGAATACGTTGTGTCTAACAAGCGCATCGACCGACTGGATTTTAGTTTGGGCGTGGCTTTTGGGAATTTGGGGGCTAGAGGCGGCATTCCAAATCCTCTGGGTTCAAAATACAAACTGCGAGCCTTAGATAACGGGGACGCAAGTACAGGGGGCACCTTTAATCCAAAAGTTTGGTTTCACGGCCCAGGCTCCCTTTTCGCTGGTGTTGAGTATGCAACTCCGATTCAAAATTTAATCTTAAAAGCAGAGTACGACGGCAACAATTATCAACACGAGCCGCTTGGAAATTCTTTTGTGCAAAAGTCTCCCCTTAACCTAGGCCTCGTTTACAGTCCCCTTCGGTTTGTGGATCTCTCGCTAGGAGTGGAGCGGGGCAATACAGTTGCACTCGGCGTTACGCTTTATACGGATTTGTCATCTCTGTCGATGCCCAAATTGTCTGATCCCCCCCTGCCTGCCTTAAAAGCATATCGACCCACAGAGGAGCCCAATTGGCGAACAACCGCCATCGATATTCAAGACCAAACCCAGTGGCGTGTGAACCAGATTTACAAAAACAATGATGTTGTGTCAATCGATGCCAGTAAAACACTAGCTCCCTATACGAACTCATTTGTTGACAAAGCAGTAGCTATCGTCAACAGAGACGCACCGCAAGATATCAATACCATCAAAATTGAGCACAGAGGTGCTGGATCCATCTTGGCAGTAGAGACAATCGATAGAGAGAGTTGGGTCAATGCACAAACCCAGCCGTCCAGGGTAGAGCCTATTAGGAGTGGCGCTGCTCATGAGGCAAGTAACCCTAATCCAATTTCTTACGACATCGCCCCTACAAGAGGCGAGGCTAAACTAATAGAGAGTGCAGCTCCTAAATTCAAGCTCGAGCCGGGCTTAGATTTCATTGAACAATTAGATGGCCCCGGAGACTTCCTCATTTATCAGTTCAGCGCTGCACTGCACCTTAATGTTAATCTGCCCTACAACTTTGAGCTCAAAGGCATGGAGAGGGCAAGACTTTTTAACAATTACGATAAGGTAATCGTTTTTCAAAACTCCTCCTTGCACCACGTCAGGAGCGATGTTGATTATTACTTTAACTCCTCCGAGTACACGCTTACAAATCTCAGTTTGACGAACGCTAAAAGAGTGTCCGAGAGTTGGTATGTCGCAGGCTACGGGGGATTTTTGGAGGAGATGTTTGGAGGAGCAGGTGCTGAGATCATGTACCGTCAACCCGGCAGTGTATTAGCAACAACTTTAGACATTAACCGTGTCACTCAACGCTCCTACAGACAAGACTTTAATTTCCAAGATTACAAAGTAACAACAGGGCACCTGACGCAGCACTGGATCACGCCTCTTGACGGTATTCGTACATCCATTAGTGTTGGACATTATTTGGCTGGGGACGTGGGTGCAACTTTTTCCGCTACAAAGACCTTTAGAAACGGTGTTGCTTTGAAAGCATATTTCACAAGAACCAACGTACCGTACGCTGTGTTTGGAGAAGGCTCTTTTGACAAGGGCATTCTCATCAGTGTACCGTTTGATTCGTTTATGACCAGGTCCAGCGCTGATACTGGGTATTTCGCCTGGGCACCGCTGGTTGCAAACGGAGGTCAGATGCTGCGCAGGCCTGTAGACCTTTATATGGATGATACACGCTGGGTTGCGCCGGATGTCAGGAGCTACGCACCGCCCCCCGCGGCGAACGATGAATTAGCACCTGATGATCAAATTGATCGTCAATACAGGTTGCACTAATTAGCGCGTAACTAGTTCTTGCATGAACTCTTGTATGCACTCTTACATTGGAGTCGGCCTATAAGTTGAACGATCAGAGTTCAACTTATAGGCTTTTTGCCTAACCCTGATTGCGCTATGGTTAGTGTGCTCGCTGTAGCTCTAAACCCGCTCGATAACCATTGCAATGCCCTGCCCCACCCCAATACACATCGTACACAGCGCGTAGCGTCCCGATATACGGTGGAGCTGGTTAACGGCCGTCATAACGAGCCTTGCACCACTTGCGCCGAGCGGATGTCCCAAAGCAATGGCACCCCCATTTGGATTGACACGCGGGTCATCATCAGACAACCCAAGTGTTCTTAAAACGGCTAGACCCTGGGCCGCAAATGCTTCATTCAACTCAATCACATCCATCTGCTCTAACTTAAGCCCCACCATTGCGAGAACTTTTTGAGTGGCAGGTGCAGGTCCGATCCCCATGACTCGGGGGGGCACCCCAGCAACGGCCATACCCAGTACGCGCGCGCGCGGAGTTAAATGGTTCGCATGAATAGCCTGAGTGTTCGCGAGTAAGAGTGCGCAGGATCCGTCGTTCACGCCGCTTGCGTTACCCGCAGTGACCGTACCGTCCGCTTTAACCACACCTTTTAGCTTGGCTAGAGACTCCATGGTTGTCTCCCTTGGATGTTCATCCTTAGAGACCACAAGTGGATCGCCTTTTTTCTGAGCGATGGTGACAGGCGTGATCTCAGAATCAAAGAAGCCAGCTTTTTGCGCTGCAACCGCTTTGAGTTGACTTGAGAGCGCCATTTTGTCTTGGGCAGTGCGTTCAATTTTGTAATCTGTGGCTACGTTCTCTGCAGTCTCTGGCATCGAGTCCACACCGTATAACTGCTTCATAAGGGGGTTGATAAAGCGCCAGCCAATAGTTGTGTCATACACATTGTTGGTTCTACTGAAGGCGCTCTCTGCTTTGGGCATGACAAAGGGGGCCCGGCTCATGCTCTCGACGCCGCCGGCGATGAGCAAAGAACCTTCGCCAGATTTAATGGCCTGGGCCGCTAATCCGATCGCGTTCATGCCTGAGCCGCAAAGTCTGTTGACGGTGGCTCCTGGCACGTCTAAGGGCAAGCCAGCGAGCAAGCTAGACATGTGGGCAACGTTCCTATTGTCCTCACCCGCTTGATTGGCACACCCGTAAATGACATCACTCACACTTTGCCAATCCACGCGCGCATTTCTTTGCATGAGGGCTTTGATGGGTACGGCGCCAAGGTCATCTGTTCGAACCGAGCTAAGTGAGCCGCCGTAACGGCCAAAGGGGGTGCGCTGAGCGTCGCAAATAAAAGCATCAATCATAGGAAACTCTCTGAGGAAAATAATGAAACGTTAGAAAATCAATCAAAAGATTATCGTCCAACTCACAACGGATGCTCCTAAGTTGGAGCAAAATACTCCTCTATGTTTACCCCAAGTCAAGAAGATGTTCGGCGTTTTTTTTGCGCCGCCTACGCTAAATACCTAAACAATACGCTGAGCGATTCTTTGGAAACTCTGGCCGCTCAGTGGATTGGTGAGCATCCTGAGTATCACGCAGCACTTGCAGATGTTGATCTTGCGCTCTGCAAGAACTACAGTATTGATGACGCTGCGACGAACCCCTTCTTGCACTTATCCATGCACCTGTCGATCAGCGAGCAGTGCTCGATCGATCAACCCAGAGGTATCCGTCAGGCTGTTGAACTCCTCAGCGCCAAGCGCGGGGATCTTCACGCCGCTCATCACGAGGTGATGGAGTGCCTAGGGGTGATGGTTTGGGAGAGTCAAAGAAGTGGGCGCCCACCTGATGGACAAGCCTACATTGAGGCTGTGCAGCAAAGGGCAACTCAAAAAGCATAGCTGTGCAATGTCTAGCCTTTGCGCCGGGGCCCTTAAGCGTTTTAAAATACGGTGCGCCGCACTGCGTCATAAACAGCAAAGCCACACGGTATTACCCGTATGGCTTTGCATAAATAAAAACCTATCAGCCTTTGGGGCTGAATGCTTATCTGAATTTAGACTGAGGAACGGTTTTAATTTCACCGTCTAGGCTACCGATATACTTTGCAATGAGTTTTAACTCATCGTTAGAAAACTGTTTGGCAACCCCGCCCATGATGCCGTTGTTACGACCCCAAGAGGCTTGTACGCCAGATTTATAAGACTTTAGAGCCACAAACAAGTAATCCCAGTTTTGTCCAGCAAGTTTAGGATAGCTTGGATCGATAGGCTTGCTAAAGTTGGATCCGTGGCAAGAGGTACAAGCACCCTTTTGGATGAGTGCACCGACGTCGGCATCGGGAACGCTAGGTGTGTCTGGTAGGGTGAAATTGGCGTCCTTACCCAGGGTTGAGTAATAAGCAGACACATCAGCAATATCTTGATCGGTCATGGAGACTGCGATACCGTGCATCGTTGGGTGGCGACGATCGCCTTTTTTGTAGGCATTCAAAGCAGAAGCTATGTAAGCAGCGCCTTGCCCAGCAATCTTTGGCACTTTATAAACTTGGGGGAAGCTTGCTTGGTAGCCCGCAATGCCGTGGCAACCGATACACATGGAAATCTTTTGCTCACCGTTTTGGGGGTTTCCCTGGATCTGATCAGCGCTAGCAAAAGTGGTGATACAAAAGAGAAGGGAAGCGATAGAGATAGAAGTTAGAAATTTCATTTTTATGGGAGTCAAAAGGAGTACCAAAACCTGACAGATCCCGTATTATATAGATCCTGCCGGAGGGTTTTGGAGCACTATTTAAACCCTTAAAAATCTGAGCACAACCCCCTCAAAGGCAAGCCCCGCGTCATTGCTATGCCGTCCAATCACAATATTTGCCCGCTTTACTCGGGAATGAGGACCCGTGCGCACGGTTTTTAGGTTAACCCCTAAAATGATCCAAGTTTCTCAAAACAGCGGACATAACCCATGAAATTCACCGGAACCGACCAGTACGTAGCCACACCCGATTTGATGCTCGCCGTCAACGCCACCATGACCCTCAAGCGCCCGCTTCTTGTAAAAGGCGAGCCGGGCACAGGCAAAACCATGTTGGCAGAGGAGGTCTCTAGGGCGCTCTCTATGCCGCTTTTACAGTGGCATATCAAATCAACCACCAAAGCACAACAGGGACTATATGAGTACGACGCGGTCAGCCGACTCAGGGACAGTCAACTTGGCGACGAGCGGGTTAAGGATATCCACAACTACATCTTAAAGGGAGTGCTCTGGCAAGCCTTTATAGCCGACTCGCCCGTCGCCTTGCTCATCGATGAGATCGATAAAGCAGACATCGAATTCCCCAACGATTTACTCAGAGAGTTGGATAGGATGGAGTTTTATTGCTATGAGACCAAAGAATGGGTGAGAGCCAAACACCGCCCATTGGTCTTCATCACCTCAAACAACGAGAAAGAATTGCCGGATGCATTTCTTAGACGTTGTTTCTTTCACTATATCCAATTTCCTGACCCAGTCACCTTGAAGTCTATTGTTCAAGTTCACTTCCCAACCCTCAAACAAGACTTACTCTCAAACGCACTAAAGTCCTTCTACGATGTGCGTGGTCTTCCCGGGCTCAAAAAGAAACCCTCCACCTCAGAGTTACTCGACTGGATTAAGCTTTTGCTGAGTGAGGACATCGATCCCGCAAGCTTAAGTGCAGGTGAGGAACAGGTGAAGATTCCCCCGCTGGTTGGGGCGTTGCTTAAAAATGAGCAAGACCTTTCGCTCTTGGAAAAGTTGGTTTACATGCAAAGTCGTAACCGCTAAGTCCTTATGGGTGTTTAGCTTGGGGCTCATCAACCTAACTCTTCACGTTCACTTCTAACATTACTACTATTACCCAGTCACAAGAACACGCTGTGAATGCTCCACATACAAAACCGCCATTAACGCTTGAGGGCACGCGGGTAAAACTCTTGCCCCTGGCTCAGGAACACAGCAACGCGATGAAAGTGCTGGTTCAAGCCGGTGAGCTTCAAAAAATCTGGTACACCAGTATTCCTAACCCTGAGCAAATGGATGGAGAAATTAAAAGACGTCTGGGCCTCCAAAGCATTGGCTCCATGATCCCCTTTAGCGTTTGGGACAAAGAGCGAGAGTGTTTTTGCGGCATGACCACCTACATGCACATCGATCCCCAGCACCCACGCTTGGAGATTGGCTCTACTTGGTTGGCCAAGGACTCCCAGCGCAGGGGGATTAACACCGAGATGAAGTTTCTGATGCTAAAACATGCTTTTGAGGACATGGGGTGCATTGCAGTGGAGTTTAGGACTCATTTCATGAACGCACAAAGCAGACGCGCTATAGAGCGCCTTGGGGCTAAGTTAGACGGTATTTTGAGGTCTCACCAAATCATGAAAGACGGTAGCCTCAGGGATACCTGCGTTTACAGCATCACGCGCGCTGAGTGGCCAAGCGTTCGCTCCAACCTGCATCACCTTCAGTCCCAAACCTATCAAAGCCAAGGGCGTTAACCCCCCCAGCACGCACCCAAACACTCAATATGCTGATTGACTTCTTTTACTCGCTTCGCAAAGCCCAACTACCGGTCTCGGTATCGGAGTATTTAACGCTCCTCAAAAGCATAGAGCAAGGCGTGGTTGGCCCCGTCTCCAGGGCTGCTGATGATGAGGGGCAAGCGGCACAAAGTGAACCTCAGGGGTACTCCATTGATGATTTCTATTTCCTGAGCCGCATGACGCTCATCAAAGATGAGAAAAATTATGACAAATTTGATAAAGCTTTCGCCGCCTACTTCAAAGGGGTGGAGTACATCGGTGAATGGATGACTCGAGTCCCCCCAGACTGGCTCAGCAAAACACTGGAGCGTGAGTTCACGCCCGAGCAAATCGCTGCACTAAAGAGTATGGACTGGGATGAGTTGATGAAGACGCTGCAAAAGCGCCTTGAGGAGCAAAAGGAAAGGCACGAAGGGGGCAGTAAATGGATTGGAACGGGAGGAACATCCCCATTTGGTCATTCAGGTGTCAATCCCCGCGGGATTCGAATTGGCGGCAAAAGCCAGCAAAGAAGCGCAGTGAAGGTTTGGGAGCAAAGACAGTACAAGGACTACGACGATAACGTAGAGCTGGGCACACGCAACATCAAGGTGGCCCTGCGTCGACTGAGAAAGTTCGCCCGCGCCGGCGCTGCAGAAGAGCTCGATATAGACGACACGATACGCTCGACAGCGGTTAACGCGGGCTACTTGGACATCAAAATGGTGCCCGAACGACGCAACAACGTGAAATTACTTCTTTTGATGGATATCGGGGGAACAATGGACGAGCATGTAGCGCGCGTTGAGGAGCTTTTCTCCGCAGTCAAAACCGAATTCAAGCACTTGGAGTTTTTCTACTTTCACAACTGTGTTTATGACTATTTATGGAAAAACAACAAAAGACGCTACGCCGAGAAATTCCCAACTTGGGACGTTATCCGCAAATACAACAAGGACCACAAGTTGGTTTTTGTGGGAGATGCGACGATGAGCCCCTACGAGATCGTTCAACCGGGGGGGAGCGTTGAATATAACAACGAAGAACCAGGCGCAACTTGGCTACAAAGACTCACCCACGCTTACCCTAAATTTGCGTGGATCAATCCCGAGCCGCCAGGCGTTTGGCAATATAGGCAGAGCATCTCGATGATTCAAAATTTAATGGGCCACAAGATGTACCCCCTTAACTTAAAAGGCCTTGAAGAGGCGATGCGCAGTTTAAGTAAATAGCAGACAAACTGACCTCGCGGGTTGTAGCTGCATGCCTGGCGGTCTCCAATACCCAAGGCGGGCCCAACAAAAAAACGTGATGCGACTGGGTCACGAGAAGGGTCACGAGCAGGGTCGAGCTCAAGGCTTAGGGCAAGGCATTGGATCCGCCTTAGAATAGAGGGTTACCACGGTCAAAAACGGATGGTAGGGGTTGCCCTCATGAAACCCATTCCTTACCAGGCGTTTCATGAAGTCTTTTACAAGCGCCCATTGAAACTTCACGCCTTGAAGTCCACCAACGAATTTGATTAGGTTTGATTTAATTTTTTTGCCTCGCCGTAGCACAATGGATAGTGCACATGCCTCCTAAGCGTGGGATACAGGTTCGATTCCTGTCGGCGAGACCAGTAAACACGGGTCTA
>CAIKNE010000078.1 GCA_903828695.1 uncultured Burkholderiales bacterium
GGTCAAGATAGAGAGACGAGACAGCGTAACCGGCGTGACGGTTTATTTGAACGTAGCCGATGTGCTTGAGTTAACGGTGAGTCAAGCCGTTGCACTCTTTGCCAAAGACAAAGAGGTGCTGCGTTCCCTGCAGCCCATCGTAGACGTTGGACTGGAGTATGTGCGTTTAGGGCAACCTGTCCCAACACTCAGCGGTGGTGAGGCTCAGCGACTTAAATTGGCGGGCTATTTGGCGGCAGCTTCGAAGGCCACCAGCCACAGCAAACAGTCCCTGGCGCGCAAGGGCACTTTGTTCTTGTTTGATGAGCCAACAACGGGTCTTCATTTTGATGACATTGCAAAACTCATGCGCGCTCTGAGGCGACTGCTTGAGGCGGGGGACTCCTTGATCGTTATTGAGCATAACTTGGACGTCATTCGCTCCAGTGATTGGATTATTGATTTAGGCCCAGAAGGGGGTGACGCTGGGGGAGAGTTGGTCGCTGAGGGCACTCCAGACGATTTGAGGCGTCACGCGGTGTCCCACACCGGCGCTGCACTGCGTGAATACGATGAGTCGCTTGTCGGACAGGTTTTTGGGTTGAATTCTGAGTTGGTTAAAGCGCAGACCAACCACTCGGCGCAACTGAGTTATAAAGAAAACCCAAATGCCGTGAATCCTAATATTCAAATCATTCACGCGCGTGAGCATAATTTAAAGAATTTGTCGGTTGATATTCCAAGGCAAAAATTCAACGTCATCACCGGCGTTAGTGGTTCGGGTAAATCTACGCTGGCATTTGATATTTTGTTCAACGAAGGTCAAAGAAGATATTTGGAGAGCTTGAACGCTTACGCAAGAAGCATTGTCCAGCCTGCGGGACGCCCCGAAGTGGACGCGGTATACGGCATTCCTCCAACCGTTGCGATTGAGCAAAGGCTCTCAAGGGGGGGGAGAAAGTCCACGGTTGGAACCACCACAGAAGTTTGGCATTTCCTCAGGTTGCTCTTTGTGAAGCTGGGTACCCAGCACTGCGTGCATGACATGGCGAGCGTGGAGCCCCAAAGCGTCGAGCGCATTGCCGCTCACTTGATGCGCGAATTCAAGGGCCAGTTGATCGGAGTAATGGCACCTCTTGTGGTGAACAGAAAAGGCGTTTATACCGAGTGGGCAGAGTGGGCGAAGGCTCGAGGGTATACCCATTTAAGAGTCGACGGGGAGTTCTTGCCAACACTTAACTTTCCCCGTATCGACCGCTTTAAAGAGCATACGATTGAGTTACCCGTGCTCAGCTTGGTGGTCAGCGCAGGCACTGAAAAAGAGTTGCGACAAGCGCTGCTCTCCGCCCTAGAGCACGGTAAAGGCGTGCTCAACGTGCTGAGTGATTTGGGCGATCTGGCGGGCGCGATGCAAGAAAAACGCTCTACCGCGAAGCTCGGGCGAGTACACACCTTCTCCACCAAAAGAGCATGCCCCGTCTGTAGTACCTCTTACATGGAGTTAGACCCAAGACTCTTCTCCTACAACAGCAAACACGGCTGGTGCACCGAGTGTGTGGGGACAGGCCTTAAGTTGTCCAAAGAGCAGCGCAAAGCACTGGATGAAACGCTGCAAGAGGATCAAAGGGGTCGCGAGCAAAGCTTTGCAGAGCCAGAGGTTGAAGACATCAGCGATCAACCCTGCCCAAGCTGTGAAGGCACGCGGTTGAATCCCACTGCGCGCCACGTGATATTTCAAAAAGTTAGCATAACGGATCTGGCTAAGCTGAGTGTGGGGCGTCTGAGAGCTTGGGTAAGCGCTCTCAAGCTGAGCGGACGGGACGCAGAAGTTGCGAGAGATTTGGTGCCTGAGATCGCAAGTCGCTTGGAGTTCTTAGAGAAGGTGGGCCTGGGTTATTTAACACTAGACCGGGGGGCGCCAACGCTCTCTGGCGGAGAGGCCCAGCGCATTCGACTCGCAGCCCAGTTGGGAAGCAATTTACAAGGTGTTTGTTATGTCCTAGATGAGCCAACGATTGGGCTTCACGCTCGGGACAACCAAATTTTGATATCTGCTTTAAAGGATCTCAGTTCCAAGGGGAACACCCTCGTGGTGGTTGAGCATGATGAGGAGACGATTCGCGCAGCTGACCATATTATTGATATCGGTCCAAGCGCGGGTAAGAGGGGAGGACATTTGGTGGCCCAAGGCGTTGCTTCGGATATATCCAAGGCCACTGACTCACAGACTGGAAAGTATTTAAGAGACGCTATGCGCCACCCCTTCCAGTTAAGGCGCGGGGTCAAAGTCTTGAGCGCGCAGGCTATGGCGGCCCAGCGTGCAGCGTTGCTCGAGCAAGCCAATGCCAAGCGAGTTAAAACCCCTAAAACCAAAGCCCAAGTCAGGGCTGATAAAGAGTATCAACTTGCAACGCTTAGCGCCAGCTTTAATGCGCCTGGTGGAGCGGGTGCTGAAAGCTCTGAGGTTGCTCAGTGGTTGAGCATCAAGGGTGCGAACTTACACAACCTGAAAAATGTAGACGTGAACATCCCCCTTCGCCGACTGGTCGCTGTAACGGGCGTCAGCGGATCGGGCAAGTCAACTCTGGCGCGCGATGTCTTACTCACCAATGTGCAAGCTGCAGTGACGCGAAAATCCGCTCAAACATGGCATGGGTGTGAATCTTTGGACGGTTGGGAGCAGATTGACCGTGTGCTTGAAGTTGATCAAACGCCCATAGGTAAGACACCTCGTTCTTGTCCTGCAACCTATATTGGATTTTGGGACACGGTCAGAAAACTTTTCGCAGACACTTTAGAGGCCAAAGCCAGAGGCTACGGCGCAGGACGCTTCAGCTTTAATACGGGTGAGGGGCGTTGTCCAGGGTGCGAGGGCCAGGGCATGAGGACCATTGAGATGAGTTTCTTGCCCGATGTGAAAGTGCTGTGTGAGGTCTGCAAAGGAGCTCGTTTCAATCCAGAAACTTTAACGGTGAGTTGGCGCGGTAAGAGTATTGGGGACGTGTTGGCTATGGAGGTGGATGAGGCGGTTGAGTTCTTTGCATCTATGCCCGCAATCTCCCACCCTTTGCAACTCTTAAAGGATGTCGGACTGGGGTACTTGACATTAGGACAACCCTCACCGACGCTATCTGGGGGCGAGGCGCAGCGTATTAAATTGGTCACTGAGCTCTCCAAAGTGCGTGATGACATCACCAGGCGCGGTCAGAAAGCCCCGCACACGCTTTACGTACTCGATGAGCCAACCGTTGGTCTGCACATGGCCGACGTTGATAAATTGATCCGAGTACTGCACCGCTTGGTGGATGCAAAACACAGCGTGATCGTGATCGAACACGATCTAGACTTGATAGCGGAGGCTGATTGGATCATCGATCTGGGCCCAGACGGGGGAGACGCCGGCGGGGAGGTTGTGATGTCCAACTCTCCTGAGCAATGTACAAAGTTTAAAACCCACACCGGATTGGCACTTGCCCCAGTGTTGGCCCGAGGAGTGGGCTACGCCGCTTAAAAAGATTAAGACGACGCGTCTTGGAGTGTGAGGCCCGCGTGCTCGCGCAAGGGGTGGAACTCTATTTTAGGAAACCGTTCCTGCGCCAAGCGCACATCATAGGGTGAGGTGCAAAGATAGGCAAGCGTATTGGCTGCATCAAGGGCCATGCGCTGCGGGTAAGCGTAGACGAACTCTTTGAGTTCAGAGTCGCTCTTGGCTGTGATCCAGCGCGCGCCCGTGTACTGACAGGACTCGAGTTTGACGTCACAGTCGTATTCGGCTTTGAGTCTGTGTTGGACCACTTCGAACTGCAAAGCGCCAATCGCCCCCAGCAGCATAGAGCCCCCCGCCTCTGGGCGAAAGACTTGAATCGCCCCTTCTTCACCGAGTTGCGCCAAGCCGGTTTGGAGTTGTTTGGTGCGAAGGGGGTTTTTAAGTATCACGGTCATAAAAAGTTCTGGCGCAAAAAACGGCAGTCCCGTGTACTGAAGTGCGATGCCGTCTGTGATGGTGTCCCCTAGTTGCACTCCGCCGTGGGTGGTAAAACCAATAATGTCTCCTGCATAAGCCTCCTCTACGGCCTCTCGTCGCTGGGAAAGAAAGGTCACGACGGAGGTTGGGCGAAGCTCTTTCGCAGAGCGTTGAACTCTGAGTTTCATGCACGGAACATACTTACCCGAGGCAACCCGTACAAAGGCGATCCTATCCCTGTGCGAGGGATCCATGTTGGCCTGGACTTTAAACACGACACCCGAGAAATGCTCGTCCTCGGGTTGAATCTCTTTGATAACTGGGGCTTTGTCTACGATCAGAGAGCTCACGCGTGGTCTTGGTGAGGGAGCCAGGTCTACCAAAGCGTCCAGTATCTCCATCACTCCAAAATTATTAACGCCTGAGCCAAAAAACACTGGGGTTTGTTTGCCAGCGAGAAAGGCCTCTAAATTAAACGCAGGGGATGCACCGGTTGCGAGCTCCATGCTCTCAATGGATGCGTCCCACGTATCTTTGAAACGCTCTTTGAGCGCGCCGATATCTTTTAAGGGTAGTGCTTCAAAATCCTCAGGCCTTCGCTCGCTGCCCGACTCGAACACGGTCATCGTATCGTTTCTAAGGTTCAAAATACCTGAGAATTGTTTGCCCTGTCCAACAGGCCAAGTCATCGGCGTGCAGGGCATCCCCAACTCACGCTCCACCTCATCCAAAAGATCAAGGGGATCGCGCACCTCACGGTCCATTTTGTTAATGAACGTTAATATGGGCGTATTTCTTTGTCGACACACTTCGATTAAACGCCTTGTTTGCGCCTCTACCCCGTTGGCCGCATCGATCACCATCAACGCAGAATCCACAGCGGTCAACACGCGGTAGGTGTCCTCACTAAAATCTTTGTGTCCCGGGGTATCAAGTAAGTTGATGACGTGATCTCTATAAAGCATCTGCATCACAGAGCTTGCCACCGAGATGCCGCGTTGCTTCTCGATCTCCATCCAATCACTGGTTGCATGTCTAGAGGCTTTGCGGGCTTTTACAGAGCCCGCAATTTGAATGGCTCCGGAGAAGAGTAAAAGTTTTTCCGTAAGTGTTGTCTTACCCGCATCGGGGTGGGAGATGATGGCAAAGGTGCGTCTGCGACGAACTTCTTGAGAAACTGTAGTCATAATATTTTTTGCGATAACCCTCAATCATAACTTGTTAGCCCCCCGAATCCTCTGTGCATGGACCAAGTAAGGCTTTAGAGTCTGAAGTTCAGAGTTCAGAGTTCAAGTTACGCTTAGCTAGAGGAGGCGTACCCATTAATTTGCAGTTAATGACGGTGCAGTTAACGAGTGAGATTCAAAGAGATTGTTTCATACACCAGCGCCTCAAGCTCTTGGAGTCCAACGGGCTTGGTCAGTAGGTGTTTAATCTTAAAATTGTGACAAAAGAGTTGCAAAGCGTGATCGATTTGACCGGAGATGATCGCAATCTCAGTTCGGTGATGTGGTCGTGTGGGTGCTTTGTAAATAAGATCATGCATCTTCTCCAAGAACACGGCCCCGCTCATACCGGGCATATTCCAGTCTACGATCACCAAGTCATAAGGCCGGTTTGACATTAAATTCAGCGCCTCTTGGCCGCTCCCCGTCTCCTCTGTGGATATTTTTAGGGGCGGGGAGTGGGTCCTTGAGTCGTTGGTTTTTAGTAACGAGGACTCTACTATTTTTTGAAGTGCTAGTTTGAGGACATGCCGATTGACCATGAGGTCGTCAACGATCAGTACGCTTAAAGCAGTAATTCCCTGAACGGGCACTTGAGTCAGTGCCCGAGAAGTTGCGCTCGCAGGTAAAGGGGGGTTGGACTTTTTATCAAGCGAGTCCGTCTTAGTGGGCGTGTCCGTTTGATTTTCAATGGGCACTTGAGTCGATCCGGGGTTAGTAAAGGGGATCGAAATTTCAAAAGTCGACCCCTTGGGACGCAAAGGTGTGTGCGTTGTGCTGCTATGCACTGAGACATCCCAGCCACTGGCTTTTGCAATGCTCTTGACGATCGCCAAGCCTAGTCCGTTGCTGGTGCCGCCCTTGAGCCCATCTCCCTCAGCCCTGATCATGTAAAAGGGCTCAAAGATGCGGCTCAGCTCCTCCTCCTTGATTCCCTCTCCCGTATCCGTAACCCTTAATGTGATTGTGTTGGATGTGGATGCCTCAATGCTAATGCTGATCTTCCCAGCGCTTGTGTATTTGATGGCGTTGGAGACAATATTAATCAGTACCTGGCGCAGCCGCAGTTCATCTAGGACGATGAACTGCGGAGTGTTGGGTGCAACGTGAAGGGTTATTTGAAGTCCTTTTGCCTGTGCAAGTGCTGTGAACATCTCAAAAACCCTAGAGAGGGTTTGAATGATGTCGACTTGGGATGGGCGCAGCGCAAATGATCCTGAGCGAATTTGTGCGCCGTCCAAAATATCATTCGCCAACCTGAGTAGCTGCTCACTTGCAATTTGTGCGCCGTCTATATGGGGTTGTTGTGGGGATGCAAACTCACTGCTTTGCTTTAATAAATCCAGATGCAACTGGAGTGCGGACAAGGGGCTGCGCAATTCGTGGCTCATACTTGCAACCCACATGTCTTGCCCAGAAATGGCACTTTTGAGTGCGGTGTTTTCCACTTTTAAACGGCGTATCTTGCACACGAAGAACGCGAACACTACCAGCACCAAAATTCCTGCAAATAGGGATAGCAAAATTGGATTCAGAAAGACTCTTGAGTCCAGGCTGATTAGGAGCATGAGGCTAGGCTAGTGTGAAGTGTTCTCAAAATGAATCCAGTGTAGTGACTAAAGTTTTGGATGTAATTTAGATGCGTACGCATCAGTAGTCTAATTTAACCGTTCCCAAAAAGACAGCATTTGTCATGGGTTAGCTTGGTTTTGTAAACCATTGGTTAGCACTGTGTATGCCTTTTGGGGGTTTAAGGCCGGCTTGCTTGCAACTATTTGTCAGTTTGAGTTAAAATACGACGCAATCCGAGGAGCGCTGCAGCCGAGTTCATTTCTTAGAACGACGGTGAGGCTCGGATCTTGATCACCAACTGCGCTCACCCACTGTTAGATGTGAGGTGAGCCTCTTAAAGCGCTTAGGCCTAAGCTCAGCTCGCACTCATCAGTGGTATCAACATTGAATGGAGTTGAATAAATGAGTGCTGTTTTAAAATCCACCCAAGCCACTGACTACGCAATTGCTGACATCACATTGGCTGCCTGGGGTCGTAAAGAAATCAAAATCGCTGAGACCGAGATGCCTGGCCTGATGGCTATTCGTCAAGAGTTCACTAAATCACAGCCCTTAAAAGGCGCGCGTGTGACAGGTTCATTGCACATGACCATCCAAACTGCTGTTTTGGTTGAGACATTGCAAGCCTTGGGTGCTGAGGTGCGTTGGGCTTCTTGCAATATTTTCTCAACCCAAGATCACGCCGCGGCAGCCTTGGTCGTAAACGGCACGCCCGTTTTTGCCTACAAGGGTGAGTCACTCGCTGATTACTGGGACTATACGCACCAAATCTTTGAATTCGGCGTTGCCGGATCCAAGGGCGAAGGCCCCAACATGATTTTGGATGACGGCGGAGATGCAACGCTTCTCATGCACATTGGCCAAAAAGCTGAGAAAGATCTCAGCGTCATCAGTAATCCACAAAGTGAAGAAGAGATCTGTCTCTTTAACGCTATCAAGGCCAAGCTTGCTCAGGACCCAACCTGGTACACCAGAAAGAGCGCTGAGATCATCGGCGTGACTGAGGAGACCACAACGGGTGTTCACCGCTTGAATGAGATGTCTGCTGCTGGCACTTTGTTGTTCAAGGCGATCAACGTCAATGATTCTGTAACCAAGAGTAAGTTTGATAATTTATACGGTTGCCGTGAGTCTTTGGTTGACGCTATCAAGCGCGCAACCGATGTGATGATCGCAGGTAAAGTTGCAGTGGTTGCGGGTTACGGTGACGTGGGCAAGGGCAGTGCTCAGGCTCTTCGCGCATTGAGCGCTCAAGTTTGGGTAACAGAGATTGATCCTATCAACGCATTGCAGGCGGCTATGGAAGGTTACAAGATTGTGACCATGGAGTACGCTGCTGACAAAGCGGATATCTTCGTGACTGCAACAGGTAACAAACACGTCATCACCCATGAGCATATGGTTAAGATGAAAGATCAAGCGATTGTTTGTAACATTGGTCACTTTGACAACGAGATCGATATCGTCGGTGTTGAAAAATACAAATGGGAGGAGATCAAGCCCCAAGTTGATCACATCATCTTCCCTGACGGCAAACGCATCATCATGCTTGCGAAAGGTCGTTTGGTGAATTTGGGCTGCGGAACCGGTCACCCAAGCTTTGTGATGAGTAGTTCATTTGCCAATCAAACCATTGCTCAAATCGAACTCTTCACACGCCCCCAGGCCTATGAAACAGGTAAGGTCTACGTTCTGCCCAAGCACTTGGACGAGAAAGTAGCGCGCCTGCATTTGGCCAAAGTCGGTGCCATGCTCACCGAGCTGAGCGACGAGCAAGCCGCATACATCGGTGTATCTAAAAGCGGTCCTTACAAGGCCGATACCTACCGTTATTAATATTCGTTTGCATTAAGTGCAAAACCGAAGATAAAGGTGTTTTAGCGCAAAGGGGCCAGGTCGATTAAGGCTTTGGCCCCTTTCGTTTAAGCACCATGAATTGACGTAATTAATGAGCGCTTCGCTTATTTTGGGGGATCTGCCTGATGAGCCATATTAGTATCGAATTCTTTCCGCCCAAGACGCCCGAGGGAGCGGAGAAACTGCGAGCTGTTCGCAAAACGCTTTACGCCCTAAAGCCTCAGTTTTGCTCTGTAACCTACGGGGCTGGAGGGGCCACGCAAGCAGGAACATTTGCAACGGTTGGGGAAATTCTTAAAGAAGGCGTTGATGCAGCGTCGCATTTTTCTTGCATCGGCGCTAGCGCAGCAAAGGTGCGACTCGAGCTCGAAGAGCTCAAAGCCATGGGCGTTAAAAGACTGGTCGCCCTAAGGGGTGACTTGCCAAGCGGGTACGGTCACGGCGGAGAGTTTCATTACGCCAGTGATTTGGTGCGATTTATTCGTGCACAGATGGGTGACTATTTTTACATCGAAGTAGCTGCGTATCCGGAGTTTCATCCCCAAGCGGCGACGGCTCAAAGTGATATCAATGCATTGGTTGCAAAAGTAAGAGAGGGTGCTAATTCTGCAATTACGCAGTATTTTTACAATCAGGATGCTTACTTCAGATTTGTAGAGGATGCGGTCGCTGCAGGTGTGAACATTCCAATCATCCCAGGTATCATGCCTATTACAAGTGCCTCCCAGTTGATGCGTTTTTCTGACGCCTGCGGCGCAGAGATTCCGCGTTGGATCAGGCAGCGTCTGCACTCATACGGCGATGATGTGGAATCTATTCGTGCGTTTGGCGTGGATGTGGTCTCCAAGCTTTGCGAGCAACTGCTGGACGGGGGCGCGCCGGGCATTCATTTTTACAGTATGAATCAATCTAACGCTGTGATGCAAATCTCTAAAAATTTAAATCTATAAATAAGATCTCGCATTTTCATGCTGAAGATGATTGGCGCGACAAAGTCACGATAAAGTTCTGAGTAAGGATACAAGAGTGGAAAATAATCGATTTAAAGGGTCGCAAGAGTTGTCATAAAAAGTTTTAAGAAAAGCCTGAAAATTTATTTATAATATGAACGCGGGCTGTTAGCTCAGTGTTAGAGCAGAAGACACTTAATCTTTTGGTCGGAGCGTTCAAATCCTCCACAGCCCACCACATTGAGCCTATCAAAACGAATCAAGGGATCGAGTCAATCTACAGACTCGATCCCTTTTTTATGCCTCCATGTTTGGCGTGCTATGTATTCTTACTTCGTTTTGTTAAAGAGTTGGTGAATCACCTGTCTGAGCCAAATGTGTGCAGGCTCTTTGTGAAACCGTTGGTGCCAAAACAAATGAACATCAATAACGGGGGACTTCATAGGGGTAGGAATGTAGCGCACGTTGCCATGCTGGACAAAGAATTCAGCAAGATCTTTGGGCACGGTTGCCAATAAATTAGAGGTCTCAATAATAGGCAGTAGGCTCATAAAATGAGATAACTCAACGACGACTCGGCGTTTTATTCCCTTGCCTTGCAGGAATCGCTCAAAGAGGTGCTCGCGTCCATCGGGTTTAACAACGGCGTGCGCTGCTTGAAGGAACTGCGCGCTTGTGATCTTGCTGCCAATCGTCGGATGATTCATCCTCACCAAACAAACATGCGAGTTGGTGATGAGCTTTTGTTGAAAAAATCCGGCTTTATGCAGATCAGGGAAATATCCAATCGCCATTTCTGCAGTAGCAGACTCAAGGGATTGAGCCGCGGCTTCTCTGGGCATGGCTAAGGTTCTAAGATTAATGTGGGGCGACTTCTTTGCCAACTCTGAGATCAGGCGGGGTAAAAAATTAACCTCTGCAATGTCCGGCGTAACCAAGGTGAATGTTCTGTCACTTAAAAGCGGGTTAAATTCTTTGGACTGCAGAATATCGCCTCGGATCGTCTGCACCACTTGTCTAACGCTTGGGCTGAGCGCCTGCGCTTTTGGCGTAGGCGCCATCCCTTGTCTGGTTCGAACAAACAAGGGGTCATCAAACAGCTCTCTCAGCCTGGAGACGGCTGCGCTCATCGCGGGCTGACTCAGTTTGATAGAGTCGCCCGCTTTGGTTACGTTTTGGTGCTCAAGCATGGCATCAAACACCACGAGGAGATTCAAGTCTAAAGATCTAATATCCATATGGTGGATATTATGTATTCAAAAAATCATCTGGACGAATGTTGGTTTGAAACTTAAACTGTGCTCAAAATAAGATTGCGACACATTTGGCTTTCAAAAAACAATTGAGACAACTCATGGATAAAACACTGACTTGGGCGTACCCTCTGCCGAGCGCCGGGCCCCAATGCATCGGCAGACGCGTAGCTACGGCGAATATTGAAAATTCTTTAAACACCGATATAGCAGGCTTAATTTCCAAAATCTGCACCTATCAGATCCTTCACTGCCAAGCCTAAGCTCACTATGAAATGCAATTGCGGTGTGGACGTGCATGCGCACGTCATTCCAGGACAATTCCCCGCATACCTGGGCGGCGCAACCCCTGCTGGTTGGCCCTCAACGGCGCCTGCGGATGAGTGTCATCGACACGTCATGATTGACGGTAAGAACTACAGAACGGTCTCAGATAAGTGCTGGACTACTTCGCGCCGGCTTGCTGATTTTGAAGACATGGGCCTTGCATTACAGGCCATCTCTCCAATGCCAGAGCTGCTGTCTTACTGGCTCTCACCCGCCGACGGTGCTCAGTTGATCCGTTTTCTCAATGAGCAAATCGCGCTGATGGTGCATGAATCAGCAGGTCAACTCATAGGATTGGGTGCCGTGCCTTTGCAGGATCTTCCCCTTGCGATCAAAGAGCTGCATTACATCAAAGAAACGCTGGGTCTTTGCGGGGTTGAGGTTGGGAGTAATATCAATGGGGTGGTGATTGGCGACGCAAGGTTTGATCCCTTTTTTGAGGCCTGTACGGCGCTTGATATGCCGGTTTTTGTACACGCTCTAAGGCCTGCGGGGATGGACCGTTTGGTGGGCCCTGCGCCGCTGCAACAAGTGCTTGGTTATCCAACCGATGTTGGATTGGCGGCGGCCTCCGTGCTCACAGGCAATTTACTTGAGCGGTATCCCAAGTTAAGAATTGCATTCAGTCACGGCGGGGGAACTTTGGCGATGTTGCTCCCAAGACTTCAAAAAGGGGTGTCCGTTTTCCCGGCTCTCAAGCAAAGCGTTCATCTCTCGCCGACCGAGCAAGCACGAAAACTTTTCTACGATACGTTGGTGTTTGATGAACATACCTTGCGCCACCTCGTTCACACTTTCGGCGCCTCCCAGTTGATGATTGGGACAGACTACCCCTTTAACTTTCACGAAAATCGACCCCTCGAGCGGATCACCCAAGCTGCGTTTGACCAAGGCGTCGTTGATCAACTAACCCACCTCAATGCCAAAAGATTTCTCGGCATTGCATCAACCCATTTGGAGTAACTCATGACGCATTCATCCTCGAGAGTAAGCGCCCTAAGAAGCGTTGCCCTCAACGTTCCTGATTTGGACTTGGCTGAGCAATTTTATGTCAACGTTTGGCACTTGGATGTTGCTGCAAGATCGGCTGATGCAGTCTACTTTAAGGGTACAGGGCCCGATCACCATTTGTTGGCCCTGCACAAAGCTGAGGGTCCAGCGAGCATCCGGTGTGTGACCCTTAGGGCGCGTGAGTTGTCTGCGCTGGATGTGGTCGCTAAAGCCGCCGTTACAGCGGGAGGGCGTGTGCTCTCGCCCGTATCCAAAGTGAGCGAACCTGGTGGTGGCGTGGGTTTGAGTGTGGCGGATCCGGACGGCCGTATTTTTCAGCTCGTCCACGGTGACGAACTTCAAAGCAGTGAACATCATTCACATCGTGCAGATGAAGCAAGGGATAAACCGATTCGCTTGGCGCATGCTGTCTTGAATAGTCACGATGTTGAATCAACACGCGGCTTCATGGAGGCGGTGTTTGATTTCTCGCTCTCTGACAGGACCCGCATCATGGCATTCATGCGGTGCAATAGCGATCATCACAGTATTGCTCTTGGGGATACGGATAACGATGCGCTCAATCACATCGCTTTTTTGATGCCAGATGTCGACTCCGTCATGCGCGGGGGCGGGCGGATGCGAGACGCTGGATACAGCATTGAGTGGGGCCCTGGCCGTCACGGACCAGGAGACAACGCATTCAATTACTTCATCGGCCCCTTTGGCGTCGTCATTGAGTACACCGCTGAGGTGGAGCAAATCGATGACACCTACCGGGCCGGCCAACCCAGTGACTGGACCTGGGCACCTGGGCGAGTCGATCAATGGGGCATTTCCGCACCCCCAAGTCCCAAACTTAAAGAGGCCCAAAAGGGAGTCTTTTTCGTATCTTAATCGTTACTTTTCAAGGAATCAAAATGAGATTTACTACATTTCAGAAAAACGGCCAACATCGCTTGGGCGTCATCGAAGGCGGCGATCAAGTGATCGATCTGAGCGCTGCGGTCCCCGAGGTGAACGCGGACTTGCGCTTGGCATTAAAGTCAGGTGTTGATTTGCTCAGTGCGGGTAAAAAAGCACTCAGCTCGAACGCAAACCGCCTACCCATGGCTGGTTTGGAGTTGTCCCCAATCATGCCTGAGCCAGGAAAAATTATTTGCTTAGGATTGAACTACTTTGATCACGCCAAAGAGGGTGGACGCGAGAAACCCGAATACCCATGGTTTTTTCTGCGCTGCGCTACCTCCTTACTCGCCCCCAACGCGCATGCTGTACTGCCCAAAGTCTCCGAGCGCTTGGACTATGAGGCAGAGTTGGCCGTTGTGATCGGAAAGAGTGTCAAACACGCGACAATGGAGAATGCACTCGACTGTGTATTTGGCTACAGTTGCTTTAACGATATCTCTGTGCGTGACTATCAAAAGAAAACACCGCAGTGGACGATTGGTAAAAACTTTGACAAAACGGGCGGCTTTGGTCCCGTGCTGGTATCGGCTGATGAGTTGCCACGCGGGGCACAGGGGTTGGCCATTCAAGCACGCTTAAACGGTCAAGTCATGCAGGACGCGAACACGCGGGACATGATTTGGGGTGTAGCTGAGACTATTAAGCTTTTAACAGAGTGTATGACCCTAGAGCCGGGGGACTTGATTGTGATGGGCACACCCGCAGGAGTGGGTCAAGCGCGGACTCCCCCCGTTTGGATGAGAGACGGGGACTCCATAGAAATCGAGATTGAAAACATTGGCGTGTTGCGTAACAAAATCCAAAGCGAGGTGCACGCAGCATGAGCGCAATCACTGGGCACGATATGTACGATGTAGCGATTGTGGGTTTTGGTCCCTCGGGCGCCATAGCCGCAGGCTTGCTTGGGGAAAAAGGTATTCGCACCTTTGTTTGTGACAAGCTACAAGGTGTCTACGATAAACCAAGAGCCATTGCTTTGGATCATGAGATATTGCGTGTTTTTCAACAAATGGGGCTCAGCGACAAAATAAAACCCTTTTTGGAGCCCTTTACGGACTCTGTTTATTACGGTGTAGACGGTCAAGTCATTAAGCGAATGTCTACGGTTGCTGCGCCTTATCCTCTTGCGCACACGCCCTCGGTTGTCTTTACACAGCCACCCGTAGAAAAGATTTTGCGCGAATACGCCCAGTCGCATGAATCTGTCACGGTTGAGCTGGGTCTCACACTGACGAATCTGGTGCAAGATGCAAACGCTACATCGCTTACCCTCATGCATGAGGACGGTAGCTCCTCTGTGGTTAAAGCAAAATATACGATCGGGTGTGATGGGGCCAGCAGTTCAGTGCGGGGCCTTGTGGGTATAGAGCTTGAGGACTTGGGTTTTGATGAGCCTTGGCTCGTTATTGATGTTATGGTCAATGAGCGCGGACTTGCTAAATTGCCAACGACGAGTGTGCAGTATTGCAATCCCAAGCGTCCTGCAACATATGTGATTGGACCGGGGAACCACAGACGCTGGGAGATCTCTATTAACGAGGGAGAAAATCCCGCAGAACTGGCGACACCTGAGGGCGCGTGGAAGTTGTTGGCTCCGTGGATCAACGAGGAGGAGGGAACACTATGGCGCCAAGCCAGTTACCGCTTTCACGCACTCGTTGCAAATCAGTGGAGGATGGGGCGCGTATTTGTAGCCGGTGACTCTGCGCATCAACAGCCACCTTTTTTGGGTCAAGGTATGTGCCAAGGCGTTCGTGATGTGGTCAACCTTTGCTGGCGCTTGGAGGCAGTGTTGACGGGGGGTGCAAAAGACACGTTACTCGACTCTTACAGTACCGAGCGCAAAGCGCACGTCACTGAGCTCACAACCCGCATCAAAGGTATTGGACGCATCATCACTGAGCGAAGTGTTGAGCTAGCGCGTACAAGGGACGCTAAATTATTGGCAGATTGCGGCGGTGTCGTGACGCCTATGCCGCGCCAAGACGTTCAGCCCGCTTTGTCTGCTGGTTTGCTCGGATCCCTAGTGCATCCTGCAAGGGGTACGATCTTCCCTCAACCTTTGCTTAAAGGAGTAGGGGTAGGTAGCAACGGTGTGCGCATGGATGAGGTCTACCCCGCTGGGTGGAAGGTGGTGCTGAGTGCAAACGCTGATGAAGGTTTTGTGCAGGCATGTCAGAATCATCAGAGGGGCCCTCATTTAAGGTGTCTCAGACTCGGTACGCCGGCACTCATAGAGCTTGAGGGTGTGCTGGGTAAATGGTTTGAAACACACGGCGTGCATGCGGCAATCATTCGCCCGGATCATTACATCTTCGGTGTTTGTAAAACCCCGCAGGATGTATCGGCCCAGTTGGGTGAGTTGAAAGAGTTCGTGTAAGAACAGGTACAGGTACAGGTACAGGTGAGAGCATGTTTATCAATTTAAATCGATAGGAAAAAAATGCAACGCAGACAATTAATGAAAGCAGTGATGATCGCGTCGTGCGGAGTTGCCCCTTCACTTTGGGCGCAAAGCGCAACATGGCCCGATAAACCGATTCGGTTTGTGCTGTCTCAGCCCGCTGGCTCAGGACCCGACAACGTGGCGCGGTTAATTGGAGAGAGACTGGCTAAACCGCTTGGGCAGCCCATTGTGATTGACAACAAACCAGGCGGTCAAAACGTGATTGGCGCCCAAAGCGTTGCCCACTCGACCCCTGATGGGTATACCTTTTACTTTGCAACAACGGCTGCTTTGGTTCTGAACCCGTTGCTCTTTAATCAACTAGCCTACGATCCTCAAAAGGATTTTGTGCCCGTTGCATTTGTTGCACGAAGCCCCTTTGCTGTTTTGGTAGACGCGAACTCTCCTATACAGACGATCGATGATTTGGTTGCTAAATCAAAGGCCTCGAATGGCCAGTTCTCTATTGGAGACGAAGGCCCAAGAACCTTCAGCGGTATGACTGCACGCCTCTTTAACTCCCGATCCAAAGCAGGGGCTAATTTGGTGCCATATGCCAATGTAGGGGTTGGATCTCAAAATTTAATGGGTGGCCATGTGGACGCAATGGTTGCAGATTTAGCATCCACAGCGCAGCTTGCTAAGCAGGGCAAGTTGCGTGTCATCGCGACAACTGCCGCCAAAAGAGTGCCGGGCTGGGAGAGCGTGCCGGCGCTATCTGAGAAGTACGGCAACTTTGATATGGTCGGCTGGTTTGCCATCGTTGCACCCAAAGGAACGCCCGCTAAAGCCATCTCCAAAATGAACCACGAGGTTAATTTGTTATTGGCAGATAAGGAGCTTGCGGCTCGCATAGCTAACATTGGCCCCTTGGCTGACGCCACGATGTCAGAAGCGGATGTGGGTAAATTCTTAAGCTCGGAGACGGTGCGGTGGACCGAAGTAACAAAAGAGATTGGGATTTTGCCGGAATAATGACGATTGCCCGAAAGTGATCTTCTCTTGGGCGCGCTAATCTGGGCGCTTCTAAGGGTAAGATCACCCTATGTTTAGTTACCGCCACGCCTATCACGCAGGAAATCATGCAGATGTGCTCAAGCACACTGTTTTGATTGCTATTGTCCAGTACATGACCCAAAAAGAGGTGGGCTTTACGGTTGTGGATACCCACGCTGGCGCCGGTATTTACAGGCTCGACAGCGATGCCGCAGAGCTCAGCAAGGAGGCTGAGGAAGGGCTCAGGCAGTTGCTCAAGAGTGCTGCAGACCAAGGCATCGAGCTTGAGGAGATGCTTGGGGAATACGTGCAAGAGTTGGAGCGGTTTAATCCGAGTGGCTCGCTCAAAGTCTATCCTGGCTCACCCCTGATTGCTCAGGACTATTTGAGAAGACACGACAAACTCAAGCTCTTTGAGTTGCATCCCACTGACAGTCGCATGCTTGAAAAGCACGTAGAGCAACTCAGAGCAGGAAGACAAATCAATTGCTATAAAGAAGACGGCTTTGAGGGGCTTAAGAAAATGCTCCCGCCCCCAACCCGACGCGGGGTGGTGCTCATGGACCCCAGTTACGAGATGAAGTCGGACTACGCGCGCGTGATCAGCTCCGTCCAAGACAGCCTGAAACGGTTTGTGACGGGCACCTACGTGGTTTGGTATCCGGTCATTGCAAGACCCGAGGCCCATGATCTACCCAGACGACTGAAAGTGCTTTCCCAAGAGGTCCGTAAACCTTGGCTTCACGCAACTCTTCGTATCAAATCAGGTCAAATGGGCTCTCAACTAGATGTGCTGGGAACGAATAATTCGCCCAAACGTCCCGGTCTATCAGCCTCTGGTCTTTTTATCATCAATCCGCCTCACACCCTAAAAGCCCAACTCAAAGTGAGCTTGCCGCAAATGGTGGAACTCATGGGGCAAGACGCGCTGGCGGGATTTACGCTGGAGTCGGGGTCTTAAACAGGGGGGCAAGCCCTGCGATTTCAGGTATTTGCGTAAAAGCAACAGCCCCTCGATTTAGGTTATAATGGAAGGCTTCGCAGCGAAAAAGTGGCCCCGCGGCGCAAGATTTCCTTCCCACCTAAGAGGTTCTCATCAGAAGAACACCGACCGTGGAAAAGGGCCCAAACAACCCACTCAAGGATAGAAATATGTCAACGTTCAGCGCAAAACCCGCTGACGTGAAGCATGAGTGGTTTGTGATTGACGCCACC
>CAIKNE010000079.1 GCA_903828695.1 uncultured Burkholderiales bacterium
CGGACAGTTTCAAGGCTCCATCGCTCAAAAGCTCAATCAAGTTGGTTCAGACTATCGTCCCGGCGACTCTGCCAATTTAAGTTTTGGTGTGAGGTACGAAGCTGATCCTCAGTTGGTGCCTCAGTTACAAGTCAACGTTACTCACAAGGCTGCTGATCAAGGCACTCCCGGTGCTTCAGCAGATACCACTGGCACAGGCGGCACAGTGGTGTACTTGAGTCCTGGTGTCTCGGCTCCCATTGATACCAAACACTCATCACATGTTTACGCGTTTTTGCAATTACCCGTTTACAGTAAATTAGATGGCTATCAACTCTTCCCCCACTGGACGGCATCAGTTGGTTTGACACATGCTTTTTAGTAACCAACACTCTTAACAGTTTTAAGAATGAAAATAGATAACCACTGCTCAACTCTCAACCATCTGCCCTTGGTTGATCAACAAAGGAGAACATTCCTGCGCTCTTTTGCATCTGCTTTGGGTCCACTGGCGCTAACAGCGCCTGGTCTTGGGGGGCTGGTCACTCCAGCTCCAGCTCAAGCGGCAACAAACCTCAAGTTGGGTCAACCAGCACCCAACTTGACACTGCGTACGCTGGAGGGACAACAGATAAGGACTCAGGATTTGGTTGGGCAGTTGGTTATCCTTACCTTTTGGGCAACTTGGTGTGAGCCTTGCCGCGAGGAGTTGCCTATTTTGTCCATGTTCAATGAAAGACACAAAGACGCAGGAGTTCAGGTCCTAGGCTTTAGCTTGGACACACCCGATGCCCTCCCTAAAGTTCAAAGAGTCGCCTCTTCGCTTAGTTTTCCTGTTGGATTACTGGGTAGTGCTTATGCAGGGGACTACGGACGCATTTGGAATTTACCCGTCAATTTTGTGATCGACAGAGCAGGGCGATTGGCTTACAACGGGTGGGATGATAAAACACCCAGCTGGAGTATGCCTCACTTGCATTCAGTGATGGATCCGCTACTTTAAACGTGTGCTTTGATAAATCGGTTCTTGAGCTTGCCGAGTCCCGTTATTTCAATCTCAACCGTGTCACCCCCCTTGATATTAGGGGATGTGCCGTCCGTACCCATCCACATCACGTCGCCTGGATAAAGTGTCGCATACCGAGACGTTCGACTGATAAAGGTAGCAATACTAAAGAGCATAGCCTCTGTATCAAATTCAATAGTTAGTACACCGTTCACAGACACCCGGGTTTGGGCGCCGTGAAGGTTAAAGTCCGTATCAATCCAAGGCCCCATGGGTTTGAATGTGTCAGAGTTCTTGGACCTGAAAAAAGTACGATCCTCTTTTTGCCAATCACGCTCACTCACATCATTACCGATGGTGTAACCAAATATGCAGGAGAGAGCGTCTTGTTCGGATATGTTCTTAACCTTTTTGCCTATCACCACAACCAGTTCTGCCTCGTAGTGAATTTTCTCGCCCGCATCCGCTGGGATGATCACCTCCTCTTGATCAGCGATAAGTGCATTCACCGCTCTATACCCTATGTCCGCAGCTCCCGGGACCACGGGTGTCTCCCCCTTTGCATGCGCAACTTCCATAATATGCTTCACGTAGTTCAGTCCTGCTGCGTAAAAAGTTGGTGGAATGACGGGTACCTCAAGCTTTACAGCACCCAGTTCGTGTTGTACACCTGTGCTTTTCCATTCGCCCCAGGGCGTGCCTTTTACTGCGTGCAGCAAATCGCCCTCTAGATAACCTGTAAAGATTTCACCCCTTGTCGAGTACCTTAGCCATTTCATATTGAACGCTCTTGATTGAAAAGTAAGCTCTTTGTTATCTCGCCCACACGGCTGACGCCGCATAGTTGCATCGTGCGTATCAGCTCTTCGCGCAAAATATTGAGAGCGTGAGAGGCTCCTTCCTCCCCAAAGCTTACGGCGCCGTAGAGGGTCGCTCGTCCCGTCATCACAGCGTCGGCACCTAAAGCTATTGCTTTTAAGATATCACTGCCGCGGCGAATCCCGCCGTCAAGCAAAACGGGAATTCGACCATCCACAGCTTGCGCAATACGGGGGAGTGCGTCTAGCGTAGAGAGCGCAGTATCGAGTTGACGCCCCCCGTGGTTGGAGACCACGAGCGCATCACATCCCAGCTCAATGAGCCTTTCAGCGTCCTCAGGGTGCATAACCCCTTTCACAATTAGCTTTTTATGCCAGTAGTCTCTGATCCGCTTTAAGTCGTCCCAGTTAAATGCGGGATCATAGTTACGCCCCACGGATGAGGCAAGATGGTTGGCTCCCCTTTGTTGTCCCTCCAGTCCCACCATGTTCTCAAGAACAGGCATACCCTTCGCAAGCATTTGAGCCAACCATAGGGGGTGGGTCATGAAATCCAGCGCCACCCTTGTATTTAACCTGAAGGGCACGGCAAACTGATTTCTGTTGTCTCTTTCCCGTTTGCCACCAACGGGGAGATCAACCGTGATCATGAGTCCCTCATATTCAGCTGCTTGCGCGCGGTCAATCAGAGCGTAAAAGAAATCTTTATTTTTCAGGATATATGCCTGAAACCAGTGTCGACCCGGTGCATTTCTGGCGATTTGTTCAATGGAAGTCGTAGCTGCACTAGAGAGTGTGTAGATAAGGCCCTTGTCAGCGGCAGCTTTTGCAATCGCTAAATCGGCGCAGTGTCTTCCAAAGCCAAGTGCACCTGTCGGGGAGATCGCAATCGGTAGACTACATTTTGAGCCCAGCAACTCGGTACGGGTGTCAACGTGCTCAACCCCTCGTAACACACGAGGAGTTAGTGAGATATTTTGAAAGCTCTGTCGATTAGATCTTAGCGTGATCTCATCTTCAGCACCTCCGTCGTAAAAATCAAAGATGCACTTTGGTAATTTTTTCTTTGCAGTGCGTCTTAAATCCTCAATAGACACTGCTGATATGGGAGAGGGCATATTTTTTGCAAAATTGATTAATTCAAATCAGCTTTAACGCCGGCTGATTTAATGACGTTTTCCCACCTCTCGTAATCGCGTTTCAGAAAGGCTTGAAACTCCGCGGGGGTGTCGCCCACTATGACGGCGCCCAGTTTGGATAATTGTGCGCGCACATCAGGCTTGGCTAAGGCCTTATTCATTGCGCTGTATAACTTATCAATGATGGCGTTGGGAGTTTTTGCCGGGGCAAGCATACCAACCCAGGGTGCAGTTTCCTCAAATCCTGGAAAGCCAATTTCAGACATGGTTGGTTTATCAGGAAACTGCTCCAGTCGCTTAACAGTTCCAACAGCCAAAATGTTAACCCGCTTCGCAGCCACGTTGTCTGCAATTCCGATGATGGGGTAGAACATAAAGTCGACCCGACCCGACATCACTTCTAAAAGCGCGGGTCCATTGCCTTTATAGGGGATGTGTAGCATCTTTTGTTTGATGAGTGTTGCCAGTAACTCTGCAGACAAATGTCCTGAGCCACCACTCCCTGAGGAGGCAAAGCTTACGGCCTCAGGCTGAGTTTTAGCCTGTTTTAACAAATCAACCATTGATTTGTAAGGGGAGTTGTAAGCGGTGACTGCGACCAGGGGCAGGTTTGCAGCGTTTGAGATGGGTGCAAAATCTGTCTTGGGGTTATAACCTGCCGCATCTCCAAGCAAAATCGGATTGACGTTCATCCCCAGTGATGAAAAAAGAAGGGTGTATCCATCAGGGGCTGAGTTTCTGACCTCTCGCGTCGCAATCATGGAACTCGCGCCCGCTTTATTATCGACAACAATCGGTTGCCCTAATGTTTCAGACATATCCTTGGCAAGTACCCGGGCAATCACGTCGGTGGGTCCCCCCGCGGCAAACCCGACTACCAATCGAATGGGGTGAGTCGGGTAGACCTCTGCTGCGCAAGCACCATGAGGACTCTGGATCACACAAGTTAATAAAAATACCACTGCGGATAGACAAAAGGTGTTGCTACAAAGTTTGGTTAATGAAGTTCTTAAACAAATAAGATTGATGTGCGGCATAAGAAAGTAGTGGGTAAGTAAAATGTCTTTATAGCTAAGGGTGTTCGCTAAACACTAGATTGCCATGGCCTGGGTACCGCGTGGGAAATAACGATCCGCCATGACCTGGCAACGCAAGATATAGCGGTGCTCGTCTGAGTTGTAATCCGCCACAGCGTTGTGAAGCGTACCGATGTTGTCCCACATCAAAACATCTCCCACGCGCCAGCGGTGCTCATAGTGAAACTCAGGTTTGAGCTGAAGTTCAAAGAGCATATTCAAGATACGATCACTTTCAGCTTCGCCCAGCTCATTGATGCGGATCGCATAACCCGGGTTCGCGTAAAGCACTGTATCCCCACTGATCGGGTGCTTGATGAATATAGGGTGGCTTACGGGGGGCTTTGCAGCGCGCTGCGCAGGGGTCAAGGGGGGGCGTGCACTACCCGGGCGTTTTCTCATGTTATCCCAGAATTTTGCAAAATCATGTGTAACAGTCATTCCTTTGAGTTGTTCTTTCAAATCCTCGGGAACTGCCTCGTATACCCTTCGTGTGCTGCAAAACGCAGTGTTACCCAGGGGTTGACCATCTCGGTACGGAATCTCCGTGCCGTACAGAACGTTTGCAAAAGCAATATCTTTGCTGTACGACATATCTGTATGCCAGTCTTGACCTGCATCCTTAAAACCTATGGGCTGGCCGGTTGCGTCTACTTTGTTCGATAAGATCATCACCTCAGGGTGAACGGGATCTTGGAATGTATTGGCTACATTGATCTCAAGCGTCCCAAAGCGCTCTGCAAATTCTTTTAACTGTGTAGAGCTCAATTGCTGGGAAGGGAAGCACAAAACACTGTGCGTGCCAAGGGCCAATTCAAGATTGCAAAACTCTTCATCACCTAAAGGCTTGGATAAATCGAAGTTAAGGACTTGCGCTCCAATTCCGCCGCTATTTGCAAGGATGTTCATGATCTTTTACTGATGCAGAAAATTTAAGTGGGGAGGGCCCACTCTTTTTTGATGGACTCGCGCTTGCTGATTTCCTCAAACCACGTTTTTAGTTTAGGGTACGATTTGCGCCACTCCAAGTGCTCAAACCTAAGGTCTAGATACCCCAGTGAGCAGGCAAGGGTGATATGCCCAATATGAAACGTATCCTTGTGATGATCGATTTGCATCTCAAAATCTGTTAGAGCAGAGTGTATTTTTTCGAGCTGCCCGTTGACCCAATCTGTCCAGCACAGCTCCTTGGGGCGCAGAAAAGTTTCATATCTTGCTAGAAGAGCTGCATCCAGGAGTCCATCTCCGAGAGCCTGCAGAGTGATCGCCTCCCACCGCAAGGCACCGCTTTTGGGAAACAGGTTGCCAGAACCCAGCTCGTTGATGTACTCGCAAATGACACGACTGTCGTAAAGCGCACGTCCTTCGCTGGTCAACAGGGTTGGGACTTTGCCAAGCGGGTTTTTCTCAACAATACTTGGGTCACGATTGACTGGGCTTGCCTTGGCGGGCAAGAGTTCAAGTTTCTCGGACAGTCCAAGCTCGTGTGCACAAATCATGACCTTGCGTACATAGGGGGATGTGGGTGAGAAAAATAGTTTCATAAATTTCGCTTGATCGAGAATTAAAAATTTTGATGGTTCGCTAGCATGCAACTAAACGCCTTGGATGCGGCGTATTAAATCAATCTGAATTATCCTTCGTTTTCCCCTTTAAGCTACCCAAAAGGTGAGCATAACGCTCTAGAGCAAGGGTATTCGCTAGTAAGATGAGTACAGTCTAAAATAAAGTTACGAGTCTGCCGCAACACCTCAGTATGCAGCCTTGTAATTATCAATACTTCACCAGCACGAGCATCTAATGTCACGCCACCAAAATAAAAAATTCATAATTTTTGCCAACACAGTCTTTGTGGTTCTCAGTTTGTTTCTTAATCAACCTGTAGACGCTCAAAACTATCCCCAACCCGTCAAAGGTATTTGGACGTTGAAGGACTTTAAATTTCACACTGGAGAAGTGCTCTCTGAACTCAAAATCGGTTATCAAACCATTGGGAACTCTAGTGGGATACCCGTTGTACTTTTGCACGGTACAACTTCCTCCAGTCAGGCAAACTTGGGCGCCGCAATGGGAGGGGAACTCTTTGGTCCAGGTCAACCCTTGGATGCAACCAAATATTTCATTATTTTGCCGGACTCTATCGCCGCGGGTCGGTCTAGCAAACCGTCTGACGGACTTCGTTTGAAGTTTCCCCACTTTGATTACACGGACGTAGTGCGAGCCCACTACCAGATGATTCATGATGGGCTCGGAGTACGCCACCTTCGCTTGGTGTTGGGGAACTCAATGGGCGGCATGCAGACCTGGCTCTGGGGAATTGAGTACCCACAGTACATGGATATATTGGTTCCTATGGCTTCGATGCCCATCGAGATTTCAGGGCGCAATTGGATGCTCAGACGGTTATTGATAGATTCGATCAAGAGTGATCCAGAGTGGCACAACGGAGAGTACACCCAGCAACCGACAGGTGTCAAACGTGCTTCAGTATTTTTTTCGGTGGCAACAAACGGGGGCACGCTAGCACTTCAAGAGAAGGGATTAACCCGTGAGAAAGCGGATGCGTATGTTGAGCAATTGATGCGCGATTGGAACGATGGAGATGCCAATGATCTCCTCTACAAATGGGAGTCATCTCAAAACTTCAATCCATCTAAGGATTTGGAGAAAATCAAGGCCAAAGTCCTTGCAATCAACTCTGCTGATGATGAGAGGAACCCTATACAACTAGGTGTCATGGAGCGTGAGATTCAAAGAATTCCAAATGCGCAGTATTACCTCATTCCCGCTAGCGATAAAACACTCGGGCACGGAACTGTGGGCATAGCAAGGCTTTGGAAGGATAAGCTAGAGAAGGTTTTAGAGACAACGCCCATAGCACAGAGCTACAAAAAGTGAATGAATTCCAACTGGACGCACTGCGACCCCTGATCGGTGTCGCAGGCATTCTCCTGATCACTTACCTCGTATCTGAGAACAAACGCGCTGTCTCACTTCGTGATATGTGCAAAGGCCTGGTGTTTCAGTTTTTGTTGGCTCTCTTGCTGCTTAAAGTCAGTGTGTTTCAACAAGCTTTTGTATTTTTGAACCAAGGTGTACTTACTGTTCAGGGAGCGACCCGAGCGGGTACGGCAACCGTATTTGGTTACTTGGGGGGTGGGCTTACGCCTTTTGATATTTCGGCGCCTGAACACATGTTTATCCTTGGTATACAAGCATTGCCAATGATTTTGGTGTTCAGCGCACTCTCCGCAGTTTTGTATTACTGGCGAATACTACCTCTTGTGGTGGGCCTATTTGCTTGGGTTTTGGGGCGTTTGTTTAAGATCGGGGGGGCGTGTAGTTTCGCAACTGTTGCAACCGTCTTCGTCGGCATGGTTGAGGCGCCGCTTTTGATCAATCCAT
This sequence comes from uncultured Burkholderiales bacterium, assembly GCA_903828695.1. Lineage (GTDB taxonomy): Bacteria > Pseudomonadota > Gammaproteobacteria > Burkholderiales > Burkholderiaceae_C > Limnohabitans. The sequence continues at coordinate 7,424 of CAIKNE010000079.1, forward strand.
ATTTAAGGAACTTAACGCGCTCTGAACTGATGATTGTGATGAGCTCTGGTATGGCAACTCTCTCGGGAACAGTGCTTGTGCTGTACGCCAGTTTCCTGCAAAACATAGTGCCGGGTGCTATCGGGCATTTATTGGTCGGATCCATTATCAGCGCGCCTATCTCGGTCATGCTCAGTCTGATCGTCGTCCCGATGGTTCAAAAGCCCCACGACTTAGACGCAAAGTCTATCCAGCTACAACTGCATTACAACGGCTTAATGGATGCGATCAGTACAGGAACTGTGCAGGGACTTAAGTTGGTTGCAAATGTAGTTGCAATGTTAATAGCGCTTATTGCTTTGGTTGCACTTGCCAATAGTTGTTTGAGCCTAATCCCGAGTTGGAATGATGCGCCCATCTCACTTCAAAGAATTGTTGCTTTTTTTATGCAACCCCTCGCTTGGTGTCTAGGTGTTGAATGGAGCGACACCCAAGTGGTTGGGCAACTGATGGGTACCAAACTGGTATTAAACGAGTTCATTGCCTATTTAGACTTTAGCAAACTACCGCTTGATGTGATGAGCGATAAAAGCAGAGTGTTGATGACTTATTTGCTATGTGGATTTGCCAACTTCGGCAGTCTTGGAATAGTCATTGCAGGTGTTGGAGCGATGGCGCCCACCCGCCGAGATGAGATCATTTCGCTTGGCTGGAGAGCGCTGTTGGTGGGTACCTTGTCGACCTGTTTGTCCTGCGCAGATGCGGCGATGATTTTGTTTGGATTGAACTGAACTCGTTTCGCACACGCAGTTATTCCACCCACTCTTACCCTCGGTAGACCATCTCGGGTCGTATATCGGCAATAGAGGCTGTGCCCATTTGCTTCATCGTCCCCGAGAGCTCCTCCTCTAGTAACTCGAGTACGCGCTCGACCCCGGGTTGACCAAATGCACCTAAGCCCCAAAGGTAGGGCCGACCTACACAAACTGCCGTGGCCCCCAGCGTTAGTGCCTTAAATATATCGGATCCTCTCCTTACGCCGCTGTCAAAGAGGATAGGAATCTTTTTGTTGACAGCGTTCGCCACTTCGGGGAGGCACTCAATGGCTCCCCGGCCTGTATCCTCACTCCTTCCGCCGTGATTGGATACGTGCACGCCGTCCACGCCGTATTTCAAACACAGCGCAGCATCTTCTTCGGTAAGAACTCCCTTTAGGATGATCTTCATGTTCGTTGTATCGCGCATGTGCTTTACAAAATCCCATGTCATGTTGGCGGATTGCGCGCTTTTCATCCCGCTGATATCGATGCCGTCGTAGTTGGGTCTCTCCCTAATGCTTCCGGGCCCATCGATATGACACGATGAGCAAACACGGGGATCCATACGCTTGAGTCTTTGGAAGGTTTCTTGGTTACGTCCGCCATTTCTGTCAATTGTCACTTCCAGGACCGGGCACCCCGCGCGTTCGACTCGTCGAACAACGCTCTTGGCTACCTCTAAGCTTGAAGTTGCGTAGAGTTGGAACCAAACCTCACCGCCTCTGGCCGCTATGACATCCTCGATAGTGGATGCACCGGCAGCCGACAGGACGTTTAAATGTCCTCGCGCCTTTGCGGCCCGCGCCACTGTGATTTCACCGAGTGGATCATAGGCCTTGTTGCCACCAGTTGGCGCCATGATGATGGGTGTCCTCCATCGAGAGCCAAAAAGTTCGATGGACATATCAATTTTTGAGACGTCGCGCATGCGTCTTGGACGAAGAGGAAACTTTTGGAACGATGAACGGTTGGCTCTTAGTGTTACTTCGTCGTCCACTCCTGAGGCCATGTAGCCGAAGTGGGCGTGAGGCACGTTCTTAAAGGCAACTGGCTCAAAATCAAAAACATTGACCGCGTCTTTGGGGACTTTAATCAGGTCGTTGGGGAGTTCCGCAGGCCAAACGGCCGGATCAGCGCGCTTTACAAAATTCTGTGCACTTGCGCTATCGCTTTGGGCTAGGCCGAGGAGGGGACTTGCTCCCAGCCATTTAATGAATTGTCGGCGATCGTCACTTGTAGTTTCATCCGTGTTTGTGGGGATATTAGCGCTAAATTTTGTAAAGTATTCGTTCATGCCCAGAATCCTTGGTGGCTTGTGTTGGTCTAAAAGGAGTTAAGTTGAATAATTCAACCATAATAGAAAGATTACGCAACGGTAGCAGATTTCGTGAGCTTGCACATCCTCGCAAACACTGAAGTGTCAGGATGGATGAGCCCCAATTTGCTACAAAGACTCAACCCGTTTTATGACCCCTATCCAGTGAACTTAGAAAACTTAAATGTGCAAGCACTCGCTCTTTACGAAAAGGGCGATTTAGAGCAAAGTCAGCGTGTGTTTAAAGAAGTCATAGAAGTGGATACTTTGAATATGAACGCACTGACCCATCTAGGGCGAATCGCAGCAAGGCAAGAGAAACTGCCAGATGCTTGTTATTGGCTTGCGCGCGCTGCAGCGTTGCCCGAAGCAGGAGCAACGGTGCATTATGAACTGGGCTGTTTTCTGGAGCTGCGCGCACGCTCTGATGATGAACTTGCATTAGCGCTTCAAAGCTATAGTCGAGCAGTTGAGTTGGATATCAATCAACACGCTGCATTTTTTAACAAAGCCAACATTCACAAGCGAAGAGGAGAGGTGGAGTTGGCCCTTCAATCTTATAACGCAGCCATATACGTACAAACTCTCAACCCTTATTACTTCAACAACAGGGGGGATTTGCTACTGCAGCTCAAAAGTCTGCCCTTTGCGCTTCAAGATTTCGATCGAGCCATTGAATTGGACCCAAGCATTGGTTATTTTCAGGACAACAAAGGCAGCGTACTCAAAGAGTTGAGGCGTCTAGATGAATCAAGCGTTGCTTTCAAAAGGTCCTTGGCCATAGATCCTGAGAACGCTTTAACGTATAACAACTTTGGTAGTTTGTTTTTGGAGCAAGAGGTTTGGGATAAGGCCTTGGCCTGCTTTGAGATGGCGCTGCGTATTGAGCCCGGTTTTTATTACGCTTTGTACAACAAAGGCCTTTTATACCAACGCTTTAACCTTTTAGATAAAGCACTTGAGTGCTATCAGAAGGCGCTGCTGAGTCATCCCGCATCCATGGATGTGAAGTGGAATATCTCCATCATTGAACTAACCCAGGGTGATTTAAAGAAGGGACTAATCGGCTACGAAGAGCGCTACCGTTTACCCGAGAATAGGGGGTTTGCGCCCAAGACTTCCAAACCATTTCTAACAAGCCTGATAGGTGATGCTCAGTGCAAACGAATTCTGATTTGGAACGAGCACGGGCTTGGTAATGAGATATTCTTTGCTGGTTTTTTAAGACATCCATGGCTTGCCTCTAAGGATGTCATCGTTAAATTCGATCCAAGGCTGAGTTCACTCCTGAGCGCTTCATTCAAAGATTTTACGAACATTCGCTTTATAAGTTCCTGGGAAGAAATTAGGGCGGATGACTATGACGCTCATGCTGGAATAGCAAGTCTGCCCTTTTTACTGGGTATTGATATTGATTTAGCGCAGTTATACGCCCTGAACGCACCGTATTTGCAACTAGAGGACAAAGTTCGCACTCACGAAATTAGACAGTCTTTTGGAATGGGGGGTATTTCAAATACCGCAGAGGTCAAAGAAAACGAGGCTATGGTGGGCAAAATACCTAAGTTGCTGGTTGGAATTTCTTGGAAAAGTGTGAATCAAAAGACTGGTTCTCGCCGCTCTATTGCGCTTGAGCAGTTGATGGGTGTGCTCAAGGGCTTGCCCATTCAACTTGTTAATTTGCAATACGGGGACGTACAAGGTGACGTCGCAAAGGTTTACGAAACTGAACTCAATGAAACTGAACTCAATGAAACTGAGCTCAATGAAATCGAACTTTGCAAAGCTAAGGACGAATCCACTGAAGTCGTGGAACCCTTAAGCGCAGATTTGCCTGTATTGCAAAGTAGCGGTGTGGATAACTTCTCCAATATTTACGCCCTAGCTGAAGTGATCAAAGCATGTGACTTGGTTGTGAGCATTGATAATTCAACGCTTCATCTGGCCAGCGCTCTAGGACGTCCCACCTGCGCACTGATTCCTTTTGTAGCCGATTGGCGCTGGTTCCTCAAGCGAGAGGATAGTCCTTGGTATAAAAGCATCAAACTTTATCGTCAAGTGAAGATGGGTCAGTGGGACGATCCATTGATGCAACTAAGAGTAGATCTTGAGCGTGCCCTAGCTATACTTTAGCTTCACTTAGGATGAATTGGGATGTCATAGAATCACTTTTTTGATGCTTCTCATTTTTAACCATTAATTTATCCATTCATTCCAATTTATTATGTCTATTCAATTATTTGCTTTTGATACCCCCAATGGGCGCAAGATATCCGTTGCTTTGGAAGAAATGGGACTAGAGTACAGTGCTCATATCGTTGACATTACCAAGGATGAGCAGTTCAAGCCTGAGTTTTTAGCAATAAGTCCTAACAATAAGATTCCAGCCATCATCGATTCCGAGGGGCCCGAGGGTAATCCGGCATCAGTCTTTGAGTCTGGTGCTATTTTGATTTATTTGGCCGAGAAAACAGGTAAATTCCTACCCACCAAGTCCAATGAGCGTATTGCCGTGTTCGAGTGGTTGATGTTTCAGATGGGCGGTTTTGGTCCCGCGCCTGGACAGGTTCATCATTTCTTAGGCTTAGAGAACAAGGAGGACCAACGCTACGGTCTTAACAGGTTCATGACCGAGACGAAACGCTTGTACAAAGTAATGGACCAAAGACTTGAGAGTCATGAGTACTTTGCTGGGGGCTTATCGATCGCAGACTTTGCAATACTGGGTTGGGTATGGCGTCATCCACGCCATCAAATCGATTTAGGCGACTATCCAAACGTAAAACGTTGGTACGATCAGTTAATGGCGCGACCCGCTGTCGAGCGTGGATTTGCAGTTAAATTACGCTAAGGCTTGATTGCACTTTTAAGGAAAATTAAAAGGGATCAATTTCGAGTGCAAGTCCCCTCGGTGATCGTGAAATATTTGTCTCGCTGGGTCTCTATGGTAGATGTTCTGGTCATTGCGCCAGAGGCGAGATCGATCTCTAAGTTAGCGGTTCTGATCTCTTTGCTAGTTTCTCCACCGCCTAGGTTTCTGATCTGCTGCGCGTAAAGCGAAGAAGATATGTTTTGTTCGCCAATGGTGACTGAACTTCTTTGCAGATTATTATTAAGATTTGAATAATTAGAAGTCTGTCCATCTACGGTATCTTGCGTCACCTCTTTGGATACAAGTTTACCGAGCACAGTTGTCTTGATGATTTGCGTCTTGTTCCTCTCAAACTCAATCATCTCAGTGTAAGACTCGTTTTCTGCGTACTTAACTTTGTTGCGGTAAGAGGCGTAGTGCTCAACGCATTTGACGGAATCAGCTAAAGTCGGTGCAGTCCAACACAGCATGAGCCCTGGGAGGACTATCTTATTCATCAGTTCAATCAGAGGTGTTTTCATGAAAGTGCTGGTGTAGTGATTCGAGATTTTGTAGCGTTAAGTGAAGACATCCAAAAAATGAGTAAAGCAACTAATCAGAAGTGATAGAGGCTTGTTTAATCAAGGCTTGATACCTGGCGAGTTGTGCTCTGAGCAGCACGCTTAATTCGGCTGAGTTAACCCCCCTGGGGGTGAGTCCTTGGGCAATGAGTTGATCAATGACACCCTTATCTTTGAGAGCTTTGTTGATTTCAGTGTCCAATATCTTTATCGCATTCTTTGGTGTTCCGCTAGGCGCCATTAATGCAAACCAAGAGTTAAATTCAAATCCACTCAGACCTGACTCTGTGACGGTTGGAATCTCCGCAAACTGAGCAAGCCTGGTCGGGGTGGTGACAGCGATGATGCGTACTTTCCCCGCTTTGGCGAGTGCTGTGACTGTTGCAAGTCCAATAAAAGCTGCATCCACTTCCTGCGCTGCCACTCCGACCGCCGCCTGCGTTGCTCCCTTGTAAGGAACATGAAGCATACTGATTTTGGCTTGACTTGCAAAGAGTTCCATGGAAATGTGTTGAGGGCTACCGTTTCCACCTGATGAATACGTCAGTGGTGTCGGATTGTGCTTTGCTTTTGCAATCAAGTCCGCTGCAGTTTTGATACTCGACTCCATGGGGACAACCAGTCCCCATTCAACCGTTGCCACCAAAGAGACAGGATCAAAGTCACGCAAGATATCCCAGGGCATTTTGCTTTGTAGGTTGGGGAGTACAGTCATGATGCTGTCGTTAAAGCCCCCAAGCGTGTAACCATCGGGTGCGGATTTGGCCACGTGATCTGCGCCGATTAAACCTGCTGCACCCGGTTGGTTATCGATGGCAATTCCCACACCTAAACTCATCGATACCTTTTGCATTACGATCCTTGCAGCGCTGTCGACCGCGCTACCCGCTGCCAATGGAATGATAAGTTTGATAGGCTTGTTGGGATAATCTTTACCCGTACTCAGGCCTGTACCCCCATTTGCGCTTGTTGGACCTTCCCTGCCAGTTCCTTCATTAGCGGCGTAAGAGGATAATCCCAAACCGCCCATTGCTGCGCCGATTGAGCTTTGTATTAAATGTCTTCGTGTGAGGGAAGACGGTGTAGTAATTTTGGTCATTTTTTTATCTAATTTAGAGGTAGGGTGAGTTTCTTGAAAATTTGAATTAGAACAATTTAGCAATGCCTAGTTTTTCAGAAACAGTGTCCAATTGTTTCTCCAGCCCCTCGCTGATGGGGATACCGTTGTTGGTGTAATCAATGCACTTTAAAGCACTTTGTTCGCCAGGGAGCCAAATACGCTCTACGCCAGGCATTTTTTTACTGGCTTTAAGTTCACCAATTAATTGATCTACACGCTCTTTAAAGGCCTGAGTGTCTCCAAAGGCGGCTGGATCAATGATGGCAATGGCTTGCCCTGTATTGGTGACACTGGCCTCATCATGATTGAAATCGATCACAGCACGACCCATGGATGCATTATTAAGAGTGCCTGCCAATATTCCAACTATCAAGGATAGGCCATAGCCTTTGTAACCCCCGATGGGGAGTAGAAAGCCTTCTTCACTGCGTTTAGGATCCAAGAGGGGCTGTCCATTAAAGTCGATCATCCAACCCTCAGGCATCATCTCGCCTTTTTGTGCTTTTGCTTTTACCTTGCCGTAAGCTGCAACTGTGGTTGCCATATCCAGCACGATAGGCGTCTCCTTATGGGTCGGAATGGCTACAGAAATAGGATTTGTAGATAACAGCATATCAAGCCCTCCCCAAGCCGGTAGGTGATTGGCGTTGCCGACAGCAAAGTACAAACCCACCATGTCGTGTTCAAGCGCCATACGGCTGTAAAGTGACGCTGGTCCAGCGTGATTGCTAAAGCGAGATCCAACCCAAGCCATACCCGAGACTTTGGCTTTTTTAATTGCAAGTTCAGTGGCATATTTCATCACCACATGTCCCATACCGTTATCTCCATGAACAAGAGCCGTGGCTGCTCGTTCAGACTCGATGGTGATATTGGGTTGGGTGTTGACACCCCCGGCCAAAATACGCTTTGAATACTGAGGCAGTCGTATCACACCGTGTCCATCTGATCCTTGCAGATCTGCGCTCGCCATATATTCGGCCACAGTTGAGGCATGATCCTTGGGGAGTTTGAGTGCCAACATGGCGGACTCAACATAGCTTTTGAGATGAGAATACGAAACGCGTTTATTGGACATAGGAGTTACTGGGAAGTCATATTAAAAATGAGATTGGAGGACGGTCTCCATGTGAGCAAACGTACTTTTAAACCTTGGAGCCTTGCTGAAAGACCATGCTGAGTGCTGCAACTGCACAATCGGGACTGGAGAGAATGGGTGTTTTGAGGGGTAACAATTTTGCGCTCACCGTTGGTTGCGCCGCAGCCATCGAGAACTGAGCTAACAAAATAACGTCGCAGTTGTTCAGGTGCATTGCCCCCTCAGCAATCAAGTCATGGTGCAGCTGGGTGTGTCCGTTCGCTAAGTTTTGCATGGCGTTTGGAACAAACTTTGTAAAAAGCTCAATATCCACTCCTTGGGCTTTAGCCATTTCCCTTAACTCCGCTGACATGGAGTCAATCGACGGATTGAAGGTGGCGATAAGACCCACCTTTAAAGCAGTGCCCTTGGTTGCAAGTTTTAGGGTTTGCTCAAACATGGCTTCGTTGGGTTTTAGGGTAGGAACCCCGCTTTTTTGGGCAACCGCTTCAATGGCGGAACCAAACGCTGAGCACGTGAAGAGGATGGCTTCACAGCCCGCACGAAGACTGTATTCAGATAGGTCCTTAAAACGCTGAACCATTGCTGAACTTAAGTGGCCCTCTTTGGCTAGATCCTGCGATAGCGTGTCATCCAGTAAGTTTTGGCACTGCGCTGTAGGCCACAACCTTTTAAAGGCATCATTGATGGGGGTTACTGCTAAGGGGGTTGCGTGAATGAGTGCAATGCGAGGGGAGGTCATTGTTGAAGTAAATTTTTAATAAATGTAATTTGCGTAAAGGGTCAATCGCTTGGGTCCAGAGTTCATCTAAACTTTTGCATAGTTTTTTTCTGCTGATAAGTGTTACTGTTTAGATATCACCCAGGATTTTTGGAACATTTTCTAATGGATCTTTGGGTTTGATGATGCTAATCAAAATTACCCCAGCAATCATACAAAGGGCGCTGGCAACGATTCGCATGATGCTGTCTGCTTTGATACTTGGAAAACGTGAGTAGGTTTCCCAAAACCCGTAAAACATGTTTAAGGCTCCAAATATCGTAAAAAAATAACCGAACGCTTTGATCACTTAGGGTTCCTCTATTGAGCCTTATTCTAAAGTACCCCAGTGGATACTTCAAGACGCATGTATAGCGATAGTAGCCTGGTTTAAGCCAATTTATTCCTGTATTGATTAGTCGGTTGATTTCTGCATCAGACTTGGCTATTTACCCTGATAGGGACTCGGTTCAACCCTTCTCCAAGTACAACTTGTAATCTCCCGAATCGATAAAAACAAAGCCTTGAACGTCTCGGTTAAAAATATAGGTCACCGCTTTCATAGGGACACCCGTAGGCGTCCAAACGGTCACTACCCTACGCAAATACTCTGAGCGCTCGGGCTCCTCAGGGTTGTATTCTTCCACGGCGTCTAAACTTTGAATCATCTCCTCATCTACTTTGAATAATTCCCCGCTCACCCAACCAGGGGAGGGATTCACCAAAAGACCGGGGTAGGTGCCAATGTCATACAGGGATCCCGCTATGCGCGCTTCGCCCAAGTAAACTGCGCCTTGCAAGTGGTGGTGCAGGCGAAGTCCTCGCCTGAGGGTGCCGTAGACGAATAAGACGGTTAGCCGTGTATTTCTTGAGTTCAACCCGCCGTCCCTCATGGTTAAGGATATTCACCGAGGTTTTTTATCAATACTCCAACAGTGTAGACCGTGTTTGTGGGTAGACTGCGCAGTAGCTAAATCAGGGAAATTCATGAATAACAAACAGCCTTCAAAATCCAAGCCAGCAACAGTTAGTAAAAAACTTGAGCGCAGTCCCCAATCAACCAAAGCCGCGTCGTCACCCCTCAAGCGAATTGGCGTTTTGGGGCTTGGCATTATGGGCTCAGCAATGGCCGCAAATCTCATTAAAGCAGGGTTTGAAGTTTACGGATTTGACCCTAGCAAAAAAGCACTCAAAGCCTTTCAAAAAGTGGGTGGGCACGCCCATTTAGATGCGCAGAGCGTTGCGAATGAAGCTCAAGTCGTCATCACCTCACTGCCCAATGCAATTGCATTGATGACGACAGCGAAGGCTTTGTCTACTAAGAAGAATAAGGGACTGGTTGTGATCGAGACCAGTACACTGGATATACAGGACAAACGCTTTGCCAGAGATACCTTGCACGCTGCTGGAGTTACTTTACTAGACTGTCCTCTCTCAGGCACAGGCGCACAGGCTAAATCCAAGGATTTAACGGTTTACGCCAGTGGCCCTGCTAAGGTGGTTGAGCGTGTGTCTTCTGTCTTTGAGGGATTCTCAAACGCGCACTTTAATTTGGGCGAGTTTGGTAACGGTATGAATATGAAACTAATGGCTAACTTATTAGTAGCCATTCACAATGTCTCAACTGCCGAGGCACTGTTATTGGGTGAGAGATTTGGGATTGCGCTGTCCACCTCAGTGAAAGTGCTCGCAGGCGGGGCAGGGGGCTCGCGCATGCTTCAAATACGTGGACCCATGATGGCAGACAAGAGCTGGGCTGAGGACATTACGATGAAGGTAGAGGTCTGGCAAAAAGACATGCAGTTAATTTCTGAGGCCTTGAGCCGCGAGCGAGTTGCAGCTCCGGTCTTTAATTCAACAATTGCGGTATACAACGCTGCCATGGGTTTGGGGCACGATCAAAACGATACGGCAGCGGTTTTTGATGTGCTCCAAAAGATGTCATCAAAGGGGGACTCTAAATAGGGGTTTGTCTAAAAGCAATTGCAAAGGAGTACAAAATAACCCATAACCGAACTCTGATGATTGGTCAATTAATGGTCAACTTAGCGGAGCTAGAAACTCAAGCCCCATTCCCCGCTCTCTTTTGCCTTGAGCCTTAGGTGTTTTTGGGGGGTAATTAGCTCTTGGAGTGGAAAAGTTTATACATCTCCATCTTTTCCAGAAATTGGTCAATATCGAAATGTTCGTGCTCAATCTTCTTTATCTTAATCTCGGATTGTGGGGTTTCGAGCTCTAGTTGCAGTCTTAGGTCGATGACAAATGTATCGGAGGAGAAAAGATTGATGTTGGGCTTGAGGTGCAAACTCCATGACTGCCCAAATGGACTTTTGCTGGCTCGGGAAACAGTAATGAGAATTTCACCGTTATTTGAACACTCTAGCAAGTTCTGAATCTCAACGATCGACAAAACACCCTTGATGATGGGATCTATTTTGTGCTGATCTACCAACGTGAAGGTCTCCACAATGGTCCAAGCATTTTTCACAAACTCAGCCTCCCTCTCGGGGCTTGTGAAATGTCTGGCTTTTAAGACGTTCTCGATATGAGACGCTATTTCGGCGGAATGCGCTTTTATCCCAGTACGCTTGAGGGTTAATGCCACTAAATACTCTAGATAAACACTATGCAGGTCAGTCAAAACAATTTACTCCTTAGAGGGTGAGTGTATATTTAATTAGGGGGGGGTGAGTGGGGTGGGGTGCGTTCGGTGCATCAACTGAGGTGGTACCAAACACCCGCTCCGAGCCCCTCTTTGATGAGCATTCCCTTTGTCACCAAGGTTTTGAAGTGAAGTTTCAAGGTGTTTCGGTTTCCCCCGGTGGCTTTGATGACATCCCCAATAGTGAGCCGCCCTTGGTTTCTAGCCATATCCAAGATTTGAGCTGCCAATTGGGGCAGGGGTGCGAAATTCTTGCGCTCGCCACTTAATTGGGCGCTGAGTTGCTGGGTTTCCTTTAAAAATGCACCCAAAAGGAATTGCAGCCAGGCCTCCCAGTCCGGAACATCCCTTTGCAGGGTGAGTAGGGTTTGCTCAACATTGATGAAATATTCAGATTGCTCGGACTCCAAAATTGGATCCAAAGAGCTGTATCTGGTGTGTAGGTAGCCGCCCTGCCAGGCCAAGAGTTTGGTCAAAATTCGGCCCATTCTTCCGTTTCCGTCTTGGAAGGGGTGGATTTCAAGGAAGGTCATTGTGAAAACCGCTGTCAATATGAGCGGGTGGGTTCTTTGCTGCTCGAGCTCAACGTTCAGCCAATTCACCAGATTTCCCATCCTAAGCGGGGTCTCATCGGTGGAGGTTGTCTCAAAATATCTCGGCAGTTCTTTATTGCCCATTAGTTTCCAGGAGGTGGCTGAGATCTTAAACTTGCCGCTGTGCCAACCATCTTTGGGGCTGTGGGACATTAGTTTTTGGTGCAGGGCTAATATTTGGTCCAGGGAGAGCGTGGGCCCTTTGGAGAATTCCCAGGCTAAATTGAGGGCCTCGAAATACCCAAGGGCCTCATTTTCCTCGGCACTGTAAAACCTTTTGATGGGTTCCTCTCGGTTTGTTTTCTCCCCAAATTCACTCATCTGGAAGGGCTGAGTTTTGTCGATTTGTTGATCATCACTTGGAGATGTTAAGTGAATACTATTTAACTCATCTGAATTTATCGGATTGCCCCGGTTTTTCTTAGTAAGCGGGGCGTTTGATCGATATGAAATAGGGTGTTGCTGATCCAATAAAGTACTAATTTCTTGGTCCTGAATGGAAATCCCAGCCAAACACCTGTTACCCCTTTCCAACCTATAAACGACAGATCTTCAAAGTCGCCGCTTACATCGGCCGACCCTGCTCAAACCCCATCAACTCCGTTTCAACCTGCTGGTACTAAACCATCAAAGTCCCCCATTACTTCAGTGGACCCGATCAATAAACGAGAGCTTGCTTCTAACTAAGACTTAATGGATGCAACTTCATTGTCTAAATTTTGGGGTCATACAGAAATAGCTGTAAAGGCTAGAATTCGGGTATGAATTTAGTAAAGAGATCTGCTCCCCCCGTAAATTGTCTCCTATCGGTCGCTCCTATGATGGACTGGACCGATCGGCACTGTCGGTATTTTCACCGCCTGTTGAGTGCTAACACTTTGCTTTACACAGAGATGATTACGACTGGAGCGTTAATTTACGGCGACTCTAAGTATCATCTTCATTACAACAATGAGGAGCATCCCGTTGCACTGCAATTAGGTGGTAGTGATCCCAAAGACTTAGCCAAGTGCGCGCAATTCGCATTTGAGCACGGCTACGACGAAGTTAACCTGAACTGTGGTTGCCCCTCTGAGCGAGTTCAACGCGGAGCATTTGGTGCTTGTTTAATGAACGAATCAACACTCGTCGCTGAATGCGTAAAGGCCATGCGAGAGAGCAGTCCTTTGCCTGTGACGGTGAAGCACCGAATTGGACTCGGACGGGGTGAGAGTTTTGAATTTGTCCGCGATTTTGTGGGGCGGGTTAGTGAGGCCGGATGCAATACATTCATTGTTCACGCCAGAAATGCATGGCTAGAGGGACTGTCTCCCAAAGAAAATAGAGAGATTCCGCCGTTAAAGCCGGACTGGGCGTATAGGTTAAAGCAAGAATTCCCAAATCTGGAAATTGTTTATAACGGGGGTGTTAAGACAACCGATGATATTCAGCAACATTTGCAGCACTTGGACGGAGTGATGGTTGGACGTGAGGCCTATCATAACCCTTGGATATTAACGAATTGGGACGCTATATTTGAAGAGCGTGCCTCAGGTTCTCATAAGACCAACATACCTGAGGGCGAGAGCCTATTTCAATTTAGCATGAACCGTGAAGAGATTGAAGCGCTCATGGTGGCATATATGGAGCGAGAGCAAAAAGAGAATAACGTCCACTGGTCCAGTATTGCCCGGCATATGCTTGGTCTTTACCATGCCCAGCCTGGGGGGAAAAGGTGGAGACGGGTTTGGAGTGACCACAAACTTAAGAGCAGATCTCCCCAAGAGGTCAGTGCATTAGCGCAAAATGCTTTGATCAAAGAGCGTAATAAGTTGGGTCAAGATTTTGAAGTTAATGCGCTGACTTAGGCTCTTTCCTGTGAGTTCCCAAGATACTGTGCTTTTAAATATCTTGGCAAGCTAATGGATAGCTTATTCAAGCGCTAGGTTCAGTGGGCTCAGCGATACCGCCAACAACGTGGCTGAATCCTCCGTCCACATAAACGATCTCGGCACTCACACCTGCAGCTAAGTTACTCATTAAAAACGCAGCCACGTTTCCAACATCCTCAATGGAGACATTGCGGCGTATGGGGCTTGCCTCAGCGACCACAGTTAAAATTTTGCCAAACCCTTTAATGCCGCTGGCTGCAAGTGTCTTGATAGGGCCTGCACTGATACCGTTGACCCTCAGGTGTTGACCCTTGCTACCCAAAGACTCAGCCAAGTAACGAACAGACGCTTCAAGCGACGCTTTAGCCAGTCCCATGGTGTTGTAGTTGGGAACGGTTTTGATGGCGCCTAAATAGGTGAGTGTTAAAAGAGCAGAACGCTCGTTAAGCATCGGTAAGGCAGCTTTGGCCATCGCTGGGAAGCTGTAAGCGCTGATGTCATGCGCGATTTTGAATCCTTCGCGACTTAAACCGTCCAGGAAATCACCGGCAATAGCTTCTCTGGGTGCATAACCAATACTGTGAACAAAACCGTCAAACTTGGGCCAATGCGCACTCAAGTCTTTGAACATTGTCTCGATTTGTTCATCACTGCCTACGTCACAGTCAAAAATGAGCTTGGAGCCAAAGTCATTGGCAAACTCAGTGATACGGTCTTTAAAACGCTCGCCGACATAGCTAAACGCTAGCTCAGCCCCTTGCTCGTGGCATGCTTTGGCTATGCCGTAGGCGATGGAGCGGTTGGACAAAACGCCAGTGATCAGTAACTTCTTACCGCTTAGGAAACCTTTGTGGGCTGACATATTTAAAACTCCATTAATTCGAAACTAAGACAGATTTTCGCACGGAATAAGACCTCCATCCTTAGCACGGTTGGGCAAAGAGGGTGGGACCATGCGCTGGGAATAGCAATGGGCTCTCGCTAAACGCCAAGTCCAAAAAACTTTTTCTTTTGTTAAAAATGTCCTTTGATGCGCTTTACAGCTTAATTTAGCGTCAAAAATCTTGCAAAATGCGGGGATGCGATTTTTCACTCTCTTTTGTTCCGTAATTTGCGCGGGTTTTGTGGCCGCAACCCCCTGTTTTGCCGCGCATGCTTACGCCCAGTTTGGGGATATCAAGTACGCCAAGGGGTTCGATCACTTTGACTATGTCAACCCATCGGCTCCCAAGGGGGGGGAGATATCTCTCGTATCGCCTGCAAGTTCATCCAGTTTTGACAAATACAACCCGTTCACTTTAAAAGGCACAGCGCCCCCAGGTCTGGACGGTTTGGTGTTTGAAACCCTTTTGACCTCTAATTACGAAGAACCAACCACAGCTTACGGACTTTTGGCTGAGGATGTGAGCGTTGCTGCGGACAAACTCTCTGCAACCTTTACGCTCAACCCGTTGGCTCGGTTTCACGACGGTACACCCGTTAGTGCTGCAGATGTGAAATACGCCTTTGATAAATTGATAAGCAAAGAGGCTGCTCCTCAGTTTAGATCCATCTTCACTGACGTTAAAGGCGCAACCGTCGTATCTGAGCGTGTCGTTCGCTTTGAGTTTAAGCGAGTGAACGCTGAGCTTCCTTTGATTGTCGGTAATTTACCGGTTTTTAGCAGAGCTTGGGGAGGGGGCAAAGCACTCGACAAGATCGTAACTGACACCCCCATCGGATCAGGTCCTTACAAAATCGGCAAAGTCGACTTTGGTAGAGATATTCAGTACGTTAGAGACCCAAGTTACTGGGCACGAGACTTGGGGGTTCGTAGGGGACTCTTTAATTTTGACCGTATTCTCTTTAAACTTTATAAAGACAACACAGCTCAACTCGAAGCCTTCAAAGCGGGTGAGTTTGATTACATTCAGTGCTTTATCTCAAGGGAATGGGCGAGGGCTTATAAAGGCAAAGCGTTTGATGATGGACGCTTGATCAAGCGGGAGTTAAAGCACGGCAATGCCGGAGATTTTCAGGGCTTTATCTTTAACACACGCCTTCACAAGTTCAAAGACCCGCGGGTCAGGCGCGCTATCGGTTTAGCACTTGATTATGAGTGGATGAATAGGCAGATTTTTTACAACTCATACACTCGTGTGAGGGGTTACTTTGTGGGAAGTGATTTTGAGGCCGTTGGGTTGCCTAGTGCTGATGAGCTCAAATATTTAGAGCCCATTAGATCCAAACTTTCAGCGCAAGTATTTACAGACCCCGTTCCAGTGCCCCCCATCACTCAGCTAGATCCAGTAACCGGGGAGACGCTCAGGGATCATCTTCGATTGGCGAAGACCTTGCTAGAAGCGGCAGGATGGCACTACGCAGATGGCGCCCTGAGAGACGCGAGGGGAGAGGCCTTTAAGATGGAGTTCTTAGATAACTCGGGCGGGATGGGGCGAGTGGTCACCCCTTTTGCTAAAAACTTGGAAAAACTCGGAATCGATGTTAACTACAGAATAGTGGACTCTGCGGTGCTCCAAAAAAGGATGGATGTTTTTGACTTTGAAGTGATCAGCATGCGCAACATCGGTAGCGAGGCCCCTGGGACTGAGTTGCTGGAGCGGTTTGGCTCTAAAGCAGCGGACACAGAAGGGTCCTCCAATTTCATTGGCCTCAAAGACCCCGCGGTTGACGCGCTTTTGGAGCAGGTCGTGACTGCTCAAACCAAGGACCAACTCAAGGGTTCTGTTAAAGCCTTGGACCGCGTACTCAGGCACGGCTACTACGCTGTACCCCATTGGTACGGGAGCGTTCACCGTGTGGCTTGGCGTAGTGGTCGCTTTGAGATTCCAGTTGTTACCCCCCGTTATTACCAACCCGAGTCCTGGATCTTGTCGACTTGGTGGGCCAGCGCGCCTAATTTGCGAGGAGAACACTAAAGATGCTCAGCTACATCACTAAGCGCTTGCTCTTAATGATTCCAACCCTATTTGGTATTTTACTTTTGACATTTGTTGTGATCCAGTTCGTGCCCGGCGGACCCGTTGAGCAAATGGTTGCCAAGCTGCAGGGCCGAGACTCCGGGGGTGAGGGCGCACATGTAAGTGGTGCGGGGTACAGGGGGCGACAAGGCGTTGATGCTCAGCGAATAGAGGAGATCAAACAACTGTACGGATTCGATAAACCCGCTTCCGAGCGTTTTGTGATGATGCTAGGACAATTTGCTCGGTTCGATTTAGGAAAAAGCTTTTATTACCCCAAAGACGTTTGGTCCTTGGTCAAAGAGAAGTTGCCTGTGTCCATAAGCTTGGGACTATGGACTTTTTTCCTAAGCTATTTAATTTCAGTGCCGCTTGGTATAGCAAAAGCAGTTCGCGCTGGCACCCCCTTTGATGCCTGGACAAGTATTCTTGTCTTGATTGGCTACGCCGTACCAGGCTTTGTGTTGGGTGTGGCTTTGCTTGTTGTTTTTGGCGGTCAGTTGCAGTGGTTTCCGCTCAGGGGCCTCATCTCCTCGAACTGGTCAGAGCTTGGTCTCATGGCCAAAATCACTGACTATTTGTGGCACATCACGCTCCCCATTACGGCGAGCGTGTTGGGCGCATTTGCAGTAACTACCATGCTCACTAAAAATGCCTTCATGGAGGAAATCGGTAAGCAGTATGTACTGACAGCAAGGGCCAAAGGTCTTAGTGAGGGACGCGTGCTTTGGCGACATGTTTTTAGGAATGCGCTCATACCGCTGGTCACAGGATTTCCCAGCGCTTTCATTGGGGCGTTCTTTACAGGGTCTTTGCTGATAGAGACGCTCTTTTCATTAGATGGCCTTGGACTGCTCAGTTACGAGAGTGTGATGAGACGGGACTACCCGGTTGTACTCGGTACGCTTTATCTTTTTACTTTGATTGGACTTGTTACTAAGTTAATCAGTGATCTGTGTTACCTGTGGGTTGATCCACGCGTTAAGTTTGATTAGGATAGAAAATGATCGATCAATCAAACCCTAACGCTATAAGTGCAGATCCTCAAGCGATGGAGTTGGTTTCAAGTCCAGCCCCTCGCTCACCGTCAAAACGCGCATGGTTGCTCTTTAAGCAAACCCGTCGAGGCTACTGGAGCTTACTTATTCTCAGTGCGTTGTTTGCCCTGAGTTTGATCGCTGAGGTGATTTGTAACGATAAACCACTCGTCGTCAAATACAACGGGCATTGGTATTTCCCTGTAGTCTCTAACCCTGCAGAGACCGTTTACGGCGGTGACTTTGACGCTCCCACAGATTACTTTGATCCCTTCATTCGTCAGCAACTGAGTCAAGACGGTAACTTTGCGGTCTTTCCGATCAATCCGTATCACTACACAACACTGAATTATTTTGCTCCCGCTCCAAACCCCGCGCCGCCCTCCATCGAGAACTGGCTTGGAACGGATGACAGGGGGCGGGACCTAGTTGCCCGCCTGCTCTACGGATTCAGGGTCTCCATACTATTTGCCTTGGCGTTGACCGTGTCGGGCACGCTGCTGGGGATTGCAACTGGGGCGGTGCAAGGATTTTTTGCGGGTAAGGTTGATATTACCGTTCAACGCTTCATTGAGATTTGGGGCTCAATGCCAGAGCTTTATTTGTTGATCATTTTCTCGGCCGTGTTTGAGCCCAGTGTTTCAATCTTATTGATCCTACTCAGTTTATTTGGATGGATGGGTTTGTCCGATTATGTGCGTGCTGAGTTCTTAAGAAACCGCCAACTTGATTACGTGCGCGCGGCCAGGGCACTTGGGTTATCCAACTGGCAAATAATTTGGAAACATGTTCTCCCCAATAGTATGACGCCGGTAGTTACTTTTTTGCCCTTCAGAATGAGTGCTGCAATTTTGTCATTAACCAGTCTTGACTTTTTGGGGCTTGGCGTCCCCCCCGGAACACCAAGCTTGGGTGAGCTTTTATCGCAGGGTAAAAATAATATCGATGCATGGTGGATATCCATGTCAACTTTTGCTGTTTTGGTGATTACTTTGTTACTTCTGACATTTATGGGAGACGCACTCAGAGACGCTTTGGATCCCAGGCATTTAGGTGAGCCAAAATCCAAATGACAAAGCAAGAACTTAACCCCAATTCAAACTCTCAACTCAACCTGCCAGGGCCGCTCCTGAGTGCGAGAGACTTAAAGATTTCTTTCGGCGGACACCCCGTCGTGCGCGGTGTTAATCTTCAAATTGAGCGGGGCTCACGCGTTGCACTTGTTGGGGAGTCTGGATCTGGCAAAACGCTAACTGCATTGAGCCTCTTGGGCTTGGTTCGAGGGGCACAGGTCAGTGGGCACTGTGACTTTGAAGGAAGAGATTTACTCAATATGCGGGAATCCGCCTTGAGAGGGATTCGGGGTCGTGAGATAGCCATGATCTTTCAAGAGCCAATGACAGCGCTCAATCCACTCTTTACTGTTGGCGATCAGATTGCAGAGGTTTTGCAGCTCAAAATGGCGATGAGTCCAAAGCAGGCTTGGCAAAAGGCGATTGATTTGATGAACGAGACAGGTATCGCACAAGCCCAAGTTCGAGCACGCTCTTATCCCCATCAGCTATCGGGGGGGCAACGCCCGCGAGTCATGATTGCGATGGCGCTTGCATGTCGGCCCAAACTGTTGTTGGCAGACGAGCCAACGACAGCGCTTGATGCTTCACTTAGACTTCAAATACTTGAGCTATTAGAGCGCTTCCAATCCGAATACGGCATGGCCGTACTATTGATCACGCATGATCTTAATTTGGTTAAATCCTTTGCAACCCGCGTGCTCGTGATGGAGAAGGGGTTGGTGGTCGAGGAGGGCAACGTACGAGACGTTATGCGCACTCCCCAGCATCCCTACACCCGACGCCTTGTGGATAGTGTTCCTTTGCGCAGTGTGGTCGAGACCCTAGACGATACCTCGCAAGGGGAGGACTCCATGGGCGTCTGCGTCAATGCGCCTGAATATGTCATGCAAGCTAGTGGGCTGTCAGTCCACTACCCGGTGCCGATGGAGGGCTTTAAGGGTTGGTTCAAGCGCGGACGTTTTACGGCAGTCCAAAATGTAAGCTTTCAGCTGCGCGCAGGACAGACCCTTGGGGTAGTCGGTGAATCGGGCTCGGGCAAATCAACCCTGGCATTAGCAAGTCTTGGCTTGCAACCCTTCGAAGGAGCGCTGAGGGTGATGGGGCAAGAGTGGGGAAAGGGGCAACATATGCGCAGCCTCAGAGCCAAGGTTCAAGTCGTATTTCAAGACCCATTTTCTTCGCTATCCCCCAGAATGACCGTGATCGAGATAGTCGGGGAGGGGCTTGGTGTGCACGCGCCTGATTTGAACTTGCACGAGCGCAGAAGCCGGGTCCTGAGTGCACTCTCGGACGTTGGGCTCACGCAAAATGAATTCCCCAATATCTTAGAGCGCTACCCTCACGAATTCTCGGGTGGCCAGCGCCAAAGGCTTGCAATTGCCAGGGCCCTCATTTTGGACCCGAAGGTGTTGGTGCTGGATGAGCCCACTAGCGCGCTAGACGTCACCAGTCAAAAGCAAGTTGTCCAACTCTTACAAGGTTTGCAGCGTACCAAGGGGTTCAGTTATCTTTTGATTACACACGATATGGCCGTGATCAAAGCCCTTGCGCACCGAGTCATCGTTATGAAGGATGGTTGCGTTATCGAGGCCGGGCGGGTTGAGCGGGTGCTGATGGACCCCCAAGACCCCTATACCCAACTGCTGGTTAAGGCCTCAAATTGATGAATCCCCTCAGTTTGCATACTTTAGTGTGATCAAAGGATGTTGTACCAAGATTACAGCAATCTCTGGACTCTAGGGGTAAATAGCAGTTACAATACGCGTTTGACGACCAACCGGGCGGAATCCAAACCGCCCGTTTTTTTTGGTCAAACGGGAATTGACTTTGGCGCTACAAGAAACTGTTGAACAAATTGTGTCTGGACTTGGCTACGACACTGTAGAGATTGATCGCTCTGCGGGTGGGTTGTTGCGGATAACGATTGATCTGCCTTGGAACGCTGATCAAAAGGTTCAGTACATTCAAGTAGAGGATTGTGAAAAAGTTACGCGTCAACTACAGTTTACGCTTGAGGTTGAGGGGATTGAGTACAAAAGGCTCGAAGTTTCCTCGCCCGGTATTGACCGGTTGATTAGAAGTCAAGCAGAGTTTGATCGGTTTGAAGGCGAGATCGTTGATCTAACCTTCAAGGCACCCTTGGGCGCGAACGCCGGCGGACTTGTAGCTGCGAACAGAAAAAAATTCAGAGGCACGCTAGAAAAGAGCGATGACTCAACGGGGTGGCAGATTTCTTGGGCCGATGAGCCCAAGGTGAAGCCGGGACAAAAGGTCTCTAAATCTAAGGCTCCACCACCCGTGCAAGTTTTAAAGTTTACGTGGGATGAACTTCGTGAAGTTCGTCTTGCACCGATTGTTGATTTCAAAGGCCGCAAGGCTTCTTAATTTTGTGAATTGGAGTGTTTGAGATGAACCGCGAAATGCTCATGTTGGTTGACGCTATCTCACGCGAGAAAAATGTCGAGCGTGATGTTGTATTTGCTGCTGTCGAGTCTGCTTTGGCTCAAGCCACAAAAAAACTCTTTGCAGGTGATGTAGACATTCGTGTTGCGATTGATCGTGATACAGGTAGTTACGAGACCTTTAGGCGCTGGTTGGTGGTGCCCGATTCTGCTGGGCTTCAAAATCCCGATGCCGAAGAGTTGCTCATGGACGCATTGGAGCGAATTGCCGATGTTGAAGAAGGCGAGTACATCGAAGAGGGCGTTGAGTCACTCCCCATTGGGCGCATTGGTGCGATGGCGGCCAAGCAAGTCATTCTTCAAAAAATACGTGACGCAGAGCGTGAAATGCTGCTCAGCGATTTCTTGTCCAGGGGCGAGAAAATATTTGTAGGTACAGTTAAACGCTTGGACAAGGGCGACGTTATCGTTGAGAGCGGCCGTGTTGAAGGTCGACTCAGGCGCTCTGAGATGATTCCTAAGGAGAACCTGCGCAACGGCGACCGTGTTCGTGCGATGATCATGGAGGTTGACACCACGTTGAGAGGTGCGCCGATCATTTTGTCGCGCTCAGCACCTGAGTTCATGGTTGAGCTCTTCAGTCAAGAGGTTCCTGAGATTGAGCAAGGACTTTTGGAGATTAAATCTTGTGCTCGTGATGCGGGTTCAAGAGCAAAGATTGCTGTGCTCTCCAATGATAAGCGTGTAGACCCAATTGGTACTTGCGTAGGTGTCAGGGGAACTCGCGTTAATTCGGTTACCAATGAGTTGGCTGGAGAGCGAGTTGATATCGTTTTATGGAGCGATGATCCGGCTCAGTTTGTGATTGGAGCTTTGGCGCCCGCAAATGTACAGTCTATTGTGGTTGATGAAGAAAAACACGCAATGGACGTTGTTGTTGATGAAGAAAACCTGGCCATCGCTATTGGACGCGGAGGGCAAAATGTCCGTTTAGCCTCTGAGTTGACGGGTTGGAAGATCAATATCATGGACGCGAATGAATCTGCTGTGAAGCAGGCGACGGAGACCGATTCGCTCAGAGCACTCTTTATTGAGGGCTTGGATGTTGACGTTGAAGTTGCAGACATCTTGATCAGCGAGGGCTTTACCAGCTTGGAGGAGGTCGCTTATGTGCCCCTGCAAGAAATGTTGGAGATCGAAAGCTTTGATGAGGATACAGTGAATGAGCTCAGAGCGCGTGCAAAAGATGCGCTCTTAACCATGGAGATTGCGCAGGAGGAGAGTGTTCAAGAGGTTTCCCAAGATTTACGTGACTTGGACAGCTTGACACCCGAACTCATTGCCAAACTTGCAGAGAACGGGGTAACTACCCGTGATGCCCTTGCCGATCTTGCGGTCGATGAGCTTGTAGAAATTACCCACCAATCCCCAGAAGAGGCCACGGCCCTGATTCTTAAGGCACGCGAACATTGGTTTGCGGGTCAAGAGTAACGGTCATGAAGAGGACACCCAAATATGACCAGTACAACAGTTGCC